>CACXFU010000042.1 GCA_902767035.1 uncultured Ruminococcus sp. | reverse complement strand
TGCGCCAGCAAGCCTGCGTCAGCTTTATGCACTCTGACGAAAAATCTGACTATGCATCTGACGCACAACAGCTGTGCGGTGTTGCCTTAATTAAGAAAAGATCTTGAGCGTACCGCTAAAATATCCTGCTGTCATCAACGAAAGCAGGATATTTGTGTTTCTATTGATAATTCACCGTACCTGTTGCTGCGGAGCCGGTGTGACTTATATCTCCGAAGCCGTGAAGTCTGAAATTGACATCAGCCCCGAAACGGTCATCAGTGCAGAAGGTGGCTATCGCTGTGGGCTCAGCGCTGAAGCCCTGCAGGGTAACTATCGGCGATATGCCGAGCAGATGAGCCGCTATCACACAGGTGGCGCCGAAATGACAGAACATCACTATAGTTTTGTCATGCTCTGCGGCAGCGTGATATATCTGCCCTCTTCTTTCAAGGCCGTGCTGTGCAAGCAGGCTGTCAAGGCCGCTGCGAACAGCATCATAACGGGCTTTTATCTCGCTGTCTGCGGCTTCACCTGCTGTGTGGAAGATGTCTTTATCGTAGTACTGCGGTGTCTGTGTCCAGCTCTTCGGCGGTATGTCCCAAATCTCTTTGGGTCTGCCGTCATGTACCATAGTAACATCAAACTCGTGCAGCCAGCCGCATTCCGTGAGCGGGATATCTCTTCCGTCCATACAGATCTGAGCGGTCTGCCTTGCCCTGCCCATGGGCGAAGTATATGCCGCAGCGATGTCTTCGCTTTTGAGCCTTTGCGCAAGCTTCTCAGCCTGCCATATGCCGTTTTCTGTAAGGCAGTCCCTGGAATAATCGGGTTCTCCGTGTCTGATCACCAATAGTTTCATAATATCTCACCTGTAAAAATTATTTGAGCGTATAGCCTGCCTTTGTGAAGATGTTGTCTCCTATACCGAATTTCTTGTCGGTGACGGGCTTTGAAAGCTCACTGTATTCGATAAACTCATCTGTGATGCTTGCAAAATACTGCTTGTTATCGGCCTCGATAAGGTAATACGAGGTTTTCCTGTCATTTAGCTGATCTGCTGCCTCAAAAATGCCGAATGAAGGCATTATTGTCCATTCAAGCACATGTTCAAGGGTCGAAAGCTTTTTCTTTCTTATAAGAGGATAGATCTGTGCCGCCTTAGGGAACTTTTCAAAAGTCGCAGCATCATGCTTTGAACGGCACTTTCCGCTCTTCTCATAATCATTGATATTTATAGCTTCTTTGATCGTGCTGAATGAAATGCCGCTGCCCTCGTCAAGAAGATAGTCTATCGATACTCCCAGCAGCTGTGAGGCTGCCTTCAGGTTTTCGATGTCGGGCATACCCTTGCCTGTCTCCCACTTTGCGACAGCGCTTCTTGAAACGTGGAGCTTTTCTGATAGCTGCTCCTGTGATAGACCTGCCTTCTGTCTCGCATCTCTTAATTTTTCACCAAATGTCATAGTTTTGTACCTCCGTCAGTTATTCAGCGGTGTTTCCTGCTGTGCTTTCAATATAGCACGCCTTGCCTCTTCTGACAAGGGAGCAGCGCGAACAATGATGTTACGCTTCGTAACACCGCGTAAATACGCGGTTTGCGGTCACTGCTGATCGTCTGTCAGTCTGTCGAGTGTAACCGCAAACAGCTCCTGATACTCCTTCTCCTCCTGCTCAAGGGCGGCCTTGTATGTCTCTGTCTCGCTGCGCTCAAGCACCTCAGCGGAGATAAATCTCAGGTTTTGTTTTGCTTTTTCGCTTTTAATAACTATCTGGGTATACTCCCGCCCCAGCATAAGAAGCGCCAGCGAGTGCTCACGCTTTAAAAGGCCGCTGGTAAAGAAGCATTTTTGTGTTTTTCATATCATTTAATACTATTTATTTTCTTGTTCATATTGCCCATTTTATATCCGCCGAGATCAAGCGCTGTATAGGAAAAGCCCAGCTGCGAAAAATACTCGCTGACCTGTGAGGCACTCTCCAGCATCAGGGGGAACTGTTCAGGCTTTATCTCGATCCTTGCGATATCACCGTGCAGACGCACCCTTACCTGAGTGAAGCCGAGATCAAAAAGCTTTTGCTCTGCCCTCTCTATCATCGAGAGCTTTTTCTCGTTTATCTCCTCGCCGTAAGGCACCCTTGACGCAAGGCAGGCAAACGAAGGCTTATCCCACATCGGAAGACCCATTTTGTGCGAAAGGTCTCTTATTTCGGCCTTTGTGAAGCCCAGCTCTCTCAGAGGACTTTTTATGCCGAGCTCTGCTACTGCTCGAAGTCCCGGGCGGTAATCACCCTCATCGTCCTTGTTCGAGCCCTCGCAAACATAGCTGATACCGTTTTCAGAGGCAGCGCTCTTTATCTTTGCAAACAAGGCGTTCTTACAGTGATAGCACCTGTCCTTCGGGTTGCGGCGGAAGCCCTCAACCTGCATCTCATCGTGATCGATCACTATCTGTCTGATGCCGTTTTTTTCACAGAAGGCCTTTGCCTCTGACAGCTCTCTTTCAGGGAACGATGCCGAGGACGCGGTCACCGCTATCGCCTTATCGCCGAGGACCTGATGCGCTGTCAACAGCAGAAATGCCGAATCCACGCCAGATGAAAATGCCACCGCGACACTGCCGAGCTCCCTCAGGTAGTTTTCAAGTGCCTGCTTTTTTGCTGCGCTCTCATTCATTTTATATCACCTCTGCCAAGCTCACTGCGCAGCTCTTCTATGCTTTTGCCGTTCTCTCTGGCTATCCTTTCAAGGTCGTCATGCTCATATTTTGTTCTGGTGACACCGTGACCCTCAGATACTTTTGCACGCAGCTCTCCATAGGGCGTCTGAACGGTCTCTGTCCGCCTTTCAAGGACGTGCCTGTTAAAGGTGCTCTCGCGTATGCCGAGAGTTGATGTGTGCTTAAACATCAGTCTTATGAGGTGTTCGCGGTTTTGCGGGGTACAGATAACGCTTATAAGTATGCCGCTGCGCGATTTTTTCATTCCGACAGGCACGGTGTACACCTCATTGGCGCCGCCTGCGAAAAGCTCCTCACACGCAAAGGCGATATCCTCTGCGGTCATATCGTCAACATTGCAGGCAAGCTCATACATCTGTTCGCTGTTTTCATCGGTCTCACCGAGCATTGCCCTCACGCAGTTTGCCCTTTCAAAGTCCTTATGCCCCATTCCGTAGCCTATAGCGCTGACCCTCATGACCGGCATATCACCGAAGGAGCTGACAAAATGCTTCAGAAGCGCCGCCCCGGTAGGGGTGCAAAGCTCGCCGTCTATACTGCCGCCATAGACAGGAACGTCTTTAAGTATATATGCGGTTGCGGGCGCAGGCACGGGCAGTATGCCGTGGGCGCAGTGAACGCTTCCGCTGCCGACATGAACGGCTGAGGAAAGTATCCTCTGCGGCGAGAGCTCCTCTATCAGCAGGCACACTGCGGTAACGTCGGCAACGGCGTCCATAGTGCCGACCTCGTGAAAATGTATCTGATCCACAGGCCTTCCGTGAGCATGGCTCTCGGCCTCGGCTATCAGGCCGTATACCGCAAGCACGTCCTCTTTCACCTTATCCGAAACGGCAAGGTGAGACACTATATGCTCTATATCATGCAGAGAAGTATGGTGGTGGTGCTCGTGATGATGCTCATGCCCGTGATCGTGGTGGTATTCATGGTGATGCTCATGATGATGTGTGTGCTCATGCTCCTCGGCGCCGTCAACGGTAACGCGCATATGTGTGCCGGTTATGCCGCATTTTTCAGCTGTCTCTCTGATGTACTTCACTCCCGGTATGCCGAGGGAATTCAGCCTTTCAACAAACTTATCGGGCTCGGGCAGAAGCTCCAGCAGAGCCGCGGTCAGCATATCACCTGCCGCACCCATAGAACAGTCAAAATACAGTGTGCTCATTTGTTTACCTCCATATGGTTTATCATTCCTGCAAGATATCCTGCTCCGAAGCCGTTATCTATGTTCACCGTGCAAACTCCGCTCGCGCAGGAATTGAGCATTGCGAGCAGCGCCGACAGACCCCCGAAGGAAGCCCCGTAACCGACGCTTGTTGGCAGGGCTATCACAGGGCAGTCAGCAAGGCCGCCCACCACACTGGCGAGGGCTCCCTCCATGCCTGCGGCAGCTATTATCACAGAGGCTGACATTATCTCCTCTTTGTGGGAGAGCAGGCGGTGAAGACCCGACACGCCCACATCGTACAGGCGTACTACCTCGTTACCGAAGAACTCGGCTGTCTGTGCGGCCTCCTCTGCAACGGGGATATCGCTGGTGCCGCCGGCCGCGACTACTATCCTGCCGATGCCGTCGGGCTCAGGCAGTGAGCCCGTATAGGCAAGGCGCGAAACGCTGTCATAATGCAGGGGTATCTCCTGAGAGACTGCCTGTGCGCTCTGCTCACTCAGCCTTGTCACAAGTATCCTCTGCTGCCCTTTTTGCTGCATAGCTTTTATTATCCCGATGATCTGCTCAGGGGTCTTGCCCTCTCCGTAGATCACCTCAGCAGCGCCCTGCCTGACAGCCCTGTGGTAGTCAGGCTTTGCATAGCCAAGGTCCTCAAAGGGTTCTGTTTTCAGCTGCAGCAGCGCATCGTCAACACTGATGCTGCCGTTTTTAACATCTTCCAGTATCCTTCTGGCTTGTGTATTCATCAAAGGCCACCTCGCCCTTCATATCTTTGAAAAAACGGTTCCGCACAAACGAAACCGTTCATTCTTACTTTCTGACCAGGATCCCCTTCAGCACGTTTCTGGGATCTTTTATCAGCACTATAGCTATCCACACAACCAGCCCCAGCGCGACTGCCGAAAGGCCTAAAAATGCGTCATTGAGCATATCGGCAGGTGCAGGTGTGAAAAAGTCGGATCTCAGCTCGATGAACTCAAAAACTGCATCTACCAGCCACATAAGGGAAGCTCCCCAGTACATAAGGCTCAGAGTGCCAAGTCTCATACGGCTCTCAGGCGCCCTGACATACCACAGAGCTGTGGATATCACGGCTGCAAACACAGTTATCAGCAGCGTCATACGGCAAACTCCTTATCTTCCTGCTCAGAGGGCTCCGGCTGACGCTTCACTATTGCGTTTGCCGCCAGCACCATGCATACCCACACTGCCGTTACCAGCAGCGCCATACACACCCCGACCGTCGCCATTTCATGAAGCATGGCTCTCGTCTCCTCTGCCGAGGCGGCCGCCGTCAGGAACGGGAACCACGGAACTACCTCACCGTGCCAGATATGTTCAAGCATCAGAAGAAGTGAACCGCCCCAGAGCATTATATTGAGCCAGCTGAGCTTTTGCGAAAGCTTTATGCGGGGTGCCTCGTCTGCTTTTGCCTCTGCTGCCCCTGAAAGGTTCGCTTCAAGCTCTCTTTCCTTTTTCTTAACTGTTTTTGTTATTATTGTGGTAACAACTGCCTCTGCGGCAAGAACTAAAAAGCAAGCCATAATTATCCTCCTATGTATCAGTCAAGCTGAGATGATGCGTCTTTCAGAAGCTCTATTATCGGCAGGTGCTGAGGACAGACGCCCTCACACTGGCCGCAGCCGATGCAGTCAGACGCTCTCGCTTTGCCGGCAATGTTGCTGTTATAGTAGTTTTTCGCTCTCCAGCCCTCGTTATAGATGCGTATGGTATTGATAAGGCTGAAAATATCGGGTATCGGTATACCCATAGGGCAGCCGTCACAGCAGTATCTGCACGAGGTACAGCCAATGGTGGGCTTGCCGTGCATTATATGCTTAACGTCCTCTATGATCTTCTTCTCGTCATCTGACAAAGGTTCAAAAGAGGTGAAGGTAGACAGATTGTCCTTCATCTGCTCCTCGTTCGACATTCCCGAAAGGATAGTCATAACTCCCGGAAGAGATGCCACGAACCTGAGCGCCCATGAAGCAGCAGATGCGTCTGGTCTTGCGGCCTTTAAAATATCCATTGCCTCAGGCGGCGGTGACGCCAGCGTTCCGCCCTTTACAGGCTCCATTATTATCATAGGGATATTTCTTTCCCTGAGTATCTCATATAGCCTGCCTGACGATATCACGGGATTGTCCCAGTCGATATAATTGAGCTGTATCTGAACGAACTCTACCTCTGGGTGATCATCAAGGAGCTTTTCAAGCAGGGCCGGAGTGCCGTGGAAGGAAAAGCCGAAATGCTTGATCTTTCCCTCTTTTTTCTTCTCAACACCCCATTTAAAGCAGTCGAACTTCTCATAGGTGTCATAGTTTCCGCCCTCCTCGATAGAATGGAGAAGGTAGAAATCAAAGTATTCCACTCCTGCACGCTCACACTGCTCATTAAAGATCCTGTCTCTGTCCTCAGGGGTCTTTATACACCATGCAGGCAGCTTTGTCGCAAGGTAAAAGCTGTCCCTCGGGTACCGTTCAACAACAGCCTTTTTTGCTGCCGACTCGGAATTTCCGCCGTGATAATCATAGGCAGTATCAAAATAATTGAGGCCAGCCTCCATATACTTATCTACCATTTTACAGACAGTGTCGATATCGATCTTGCCGTCTGCCTCAGGCAGTCTCATCAGGCCGAAGCCCAGCCTTGGCATCTTTGAAACATCTACAGCCATATTTTTCCTCTCCTTTCACTCTTCGGTCGGTGCGGATATCATACAAAAGCATTATAGCATAATATACATAAAAAGTAAAGGGCTTTCCCTGTAAATTATACAAAAAGCTAAAAGGTGGTTGGGATATGTGAATTTTTCGATCTGCAAGATGAGAAACAAAACGGCATCCGGACATAAACGCGCCCGAATGCCGTTATTTATTCTTCATCAAAAATGAATACCTCTTCGACCGTGCAGCCGAAAACTCTGGCTATAGCCACCGCCAGCTTGAGTGAGGGGTTATAAAGCCCTTTTTCAAGCCTTATTATCGTTTCCCGACGAACTCCCACAAGGTCTGCAAGCTCGCCCTGCTTCATATTTTTAGCCGCCCGAAGCTCTTTAAGTCTTGTTGTGAATTCCGCCATTATTCTTCCTCCTGAGCGTCCTTGCCTTCGATCATCAGGAAAAACAGCTTGTCAAGAAAAGAATACAGGAACACTCCCGTGCAGAACAGCCCCAGCCAGTTATCGGTGTTCAGGGCAAAAGTCTTCTCCATTACGGTGAACACTGCCCAACCTACCGCTGCCAGTATTATCAGCATGGTCAGCATGGCAAGCTCCGAGGCGCGCTTCTTGCTTTTCAGGGAAAGCTCATCGTCGGGCTCTTTCTTATACTTGCGCTCAGCTGCCACAACAAACAGGACAGTTATCATCATAGCAGTGAACAGCACTAATGAAAAGACATTTCCCAAGCCCTCGTTCATCTCGTTCTTTGCAAAGGTGATGCAGCCGAAAACTATCGTGTCTAAAAACCAGATCACCGCTTCATATACTGTCTGCTTCCGCAGCGAGATCGAGGGCCGGGGGTCCGCTGCATACCTGACATGGTTAAGCTCTCTCAATACCTCCTGTCTCTCAGAGCGGCTCAGGCTCTTATCCTTGTACTGCGCCGTCAGCCTGTCGATCTTCACCTGTGTCTTTTCATCGAATACCGTAGTGTTTGTTTTCATATCTGTTTCCTCCATTTTATTTTAAGTGTGATTTATTTCTCACTTGATGTGACAATAATATCACATTGATAGGCATTTGTCAACAGGAAAAAGTGACAAATCCATCACTTTTGTATATATGCACAAAGAAAAGAGTGCTGTGACAAATATATCACAGCACTTTGCTAAAAAAGACTCCGCAAAAGCTATAGCCTTTGCGGAGCTTTTGTTATTTATGAGGTATGAGCCGCATGAACCAGCTCATGCACCAACACATTAAGTCCGGCCGAATGACCGTTCATATGCGAAAGACCTCAAAACATAATGATCTGCGCAGAGGTCTCTCCCGCAGTCAGCGGGAGCCTGCGCGAAAGGATCGGTATAACTTTATCAGCAAACACCCTGCCAGAGCATACCCTCTGCGACCTTCAGGAAGCCTGCGATGTTAGCGCCTGCGATAAGATCATCGCCCTTGCCATACTTGTTAGCAGCCTCGATAGAAGACTTGAAGATGTTCTTCATAATGTCCTTGAGCTTGTTGTCAACCTCTTCAGCAGTCCAGTTGTATCTCATAGAGTTCTGGCTCATCTCAAGACCGGAAACTGCAACACCGCCGGCATTGACAGCCTTAGAAGGAGCAACAACAGCGCCGTTAGCCTTCAGATACTCAACAGCCTCAAGAGTTGTAGGCATATTGGATACCTCAACGTAGTACTTACCTCCGTTAGCGATAATGTTCTTAGCGTCATCGATCTCTACCTCGTTCTGAGTTGCGCAAGGCATATGGATGTCAGCCTTAACTTCCCAAGGTCTCTTGCCTGCGAAGAAAGGAACGCCGAACTTGTCAGCATAATCCTGAACTCTGTTTCTGCAGCTGGCTCTCATCTCGAGGAGGTAATCTACCTTCTCATCAGTGCTGATGCCGTCTTCATCATAGATGTAGCCGTCAGGACCGGAGATAGTTACTACCTTGCCGCCGAGCTCGTTTACCTTCTTGATAGTGCCCCATGCAACGTTGCCGAAGCCGGAAACTGCAACGGTCTTGCCCTCGATGCTGTCACCGAAGTGCTTGAGCATCTCAACTGCATAGTAAACTGCGCCGTAGCCTGTTGCCTCAGGTCTGATGAGCGAACCGCCGCACTGCATACTCTTGCCTGTAAGTACGCCTGTGAACTCATTTCTGATCCTCTTATACTGGCCGTAGAGATATCCGATCTCTCTTCCGCCGACACCGATATCACCTGCAGGAACGTCTGTGTTAGGACCGATGTGCTTGCAAAGCTCAGTCATAAAGCTCTGGCAGAATGCCATTACCTCACGGTCAGACTTGCCCTTGGGGTCAAAGTCAGAACCGCCCTTGCCGCCGCCCATAGGAAGACCGGTAAGGCTGTTCTTGAAGATCTGCTCGAAGCCGAGGAACTTAATGATGCTCAGGTTTACGGTCGGGTGGAATCTGAGGCCGCCCTTGTAAGGACCGATAGCAGAGTTGAACTGTACTCTGTAGCCGGTGTTTACCTGAACCTGTCCGTTGTCATCTACCCACGGAACTCTGAACTTGATCTGTCTCTCAGGGTTTACGAGTCTCTCAAGAAGAGCAACCTTTCTGTACTTCTCTTCATCAGCCTCGATCACTACTCTGATGGTCTCGAGGACCTCCTTGACTGCCTGATGGAACTCAGGCTCGGCAGGGTTCTTTTCGATCACCTGCGCGATGACTTCATCAACATACGACATTTGTCATACCTCCTAAAAAATAACATAAAAAAAGACAATGGGCGCACTTCGAGTGTGAACATCGTCAGGCGCCATTGCCTTTGCATATTTAAGTTTACTACATTGCCTCGCCAAAGTCAATTGGCATTTTGTCCAAATCTAAGGCTTCTGAGAAAAATTTATCATATAATATTACAACAGTTTTGCAGGATGAGCCGTCAGTAATTTCATTTTCAGGATAATATCTGGCTGATGAAGTCACAAAACTGCAAGTTTTACGAACGATAATTGCAAGGAGGTCAGAGGTGGCAAGACCTGTCTGATGCAAAAACTGTAAAATTTTCAAATACCTATTGACACAGTAGGAATTATGTGCTATAATACATATAATTCCTATTTGTTATGTAGGATAATGAAATGTTATGCAAAGGAATGATACGATGTCAGAATTACTGAGGATAGAGGATCTAACGGCAGGGGCAGCTGACAAGGAGCTGCTGCACGGAGTAACGCTCTCGATAGGGACGGGCCAGACTCATGTACTTATGGGGCCTAACGGTGCAGGCAAATCAACTCTCGGCTGTACGCTCATGGGCAGCCCCGAATACACGATAACGGGCGGAAGGATATTCTTCGAGGGCGAGGACATAACCGATGAGCCTGCCGACAAGAGAGCCAAGAGGGGGATCTTCCTCTCCTTCCAGAACCCTATAGAGATCGCCGGCATAAGCCTGAGCGAGTTTCTCAGAAACGCGCTGGAGCAGATAACAGGAAAGAGAATGAAGCTCTGGGACTTCAAGAAAAAGCTGAAGGCTGCAATGGAGCTGCTTGAAATGGACACTGCCTATGCAGATCGTGACCTTAACGTGGGCTTTTCGGGCGGAGAAAAGAAAAAGGCCGAGATACTGCAGCTGCTGGTGCTGGAGCCTAAGCTTGCCATACTTGACGAGACGGATTCAGGCCTTGACGTTGACGCTGTGAAGACCGTTTCAAAGGGAATAGACGAATACAAGAACAGAACTGGCGGCTCACTGCTGGTGATAACGCATAACACCAAGATACTTGAAGCGCTGAACGTTGACAGGACGCACATACTCTCGGCCGGAAAGATAGCCGCAGAGGGCGGAGCCGAGCTCGTTGATGAGGTCATCAGCGGAGGTTTTGAAAAATATATAGTTGGGAAGTGAAGCAATGAAGGAGAAAACACAGGTCTCCGATATTGACCGTTCTCTTTATGACTTCCGCTATGAGGAGGACGAGAGGGATTATCTCGGAAGTGGCATAACGCCCGAAATTATAAAGGAGATATCGGAAGAGAAAAACGATCCCGAATGGATGAGAGAGTTCAGGCTGAAGTCTCTTGAAATATATAACAAGACGCCTATGGTCGACTGGGGTCCCTCTATCGAGGAGCTTGACGTTGACAACATAGTTACCTATATCCGTCAGAAATCAAGAATGAACACTGACTGGAACGATGTGCCGGATGACATCAAGGACACATTTGAGAGACTCGGCATACCTCAGGCTGAGAGAGAGTCTCTTGCAGGTGTGGGTGCACAGTATGACTCCGAGCTGGTATACCATAATGTAAGGAAAGAGGTCGCACAGTCAGGAGTTGTGTACACTGACCTTGAAAGTGCCATGCACGATGAAAGATACGCGGACATGATAAAGGAGCACTTTATGAAGCTTGTGCCGCCAACAGACCACAAGTTTGCGGCTCTGCACGGGGCTGTATGGTCGGGCGGAAGCTTTGTTTATGTGCCGGCAGGGGTACACCTTGATATACCTTTGCAGTCATATTTCAGGCTGAACGCCAAGGGCGCCGGCCAGTTCGAGCACACTCTCATAATACTTGAGGAAAACAGCTATCTTCATTTTATAGAGGGCTGTTCTGCTCCGAAATACTACGAGGCAGGTCTGCACGCCGGTTGCGTTGAGCTGTTCGTCGGCAAGGGTGCTTCGCTCAGGTATTCAACTATCGAGAACTGGTCGAAAAATATGTATAACCTGAACACCAAGAGGGCGATAGTTTCAGAGGGCGGAAAAATAGAATGGGTATCCGGAAGCTTCGGCTCGCACGTATCATACCTGTACCCTATGAGCATTCTCAACGGCAAGGGTGCCCGTGCGGAATTCACCGGCATAACCTTTGCAGGCGAGGGACAGAACCTTGACACGGGAGCAAAGATAGTTCACAACGCGCCTGACACATCATCTTATATGAACACGAAGTCGATCTCAAAAAGCGGCGGCATAAGCACGTTCAGAAGCTCCGTCACCGTTAATGAGAAGGCTGTCGGCAGCAAGTCGTCAGTCAGCTGTGAATCACTGATGCTCGATAAGATATCGCGCTCAGACACAATACCTGCAATGGATATAAGAACAGACAAGTGCGATATCGGCCACGAGGCAAAGATAGGGCGCATAAGCGATGAAGCCGTTTTCTACCTGATGTCAAGAGGACTGAGCGAGGAAGAGGCCAAGGCTATGATAGTGCGCGGATTTGCAGATAATGTTTCAAAGGAGCTGCCGCTTGAATACGCCGTTGAAATGAACAATCTCATAGGGCTTGAGATGAAGGGCAGCATAGGCTGAGGGAGGAATACAAATGACAAAACTGAATAAACTCCCTGCGCCTACCTTCGGCTGGCTGGGTGTGAACTTTGCCGAGAGGAAGATCTCAGATAACACGGCTGAGCCCGTAAGCATATCGGAGGGACAGACCGTAAGGACAGATATAACAGCAGATGCGCGATATGAGCTGACAGCGCAGGAAAACAAAGAGCTGACCGTTATAATGTATATCACCGGAGAGGATAAGAGGATAGATATTTCGGCAAAAGCAGAAAGCGGAGCAAAGCTCACGCTCGTGCAGGTGTTTGACAAGGGCGCTTTCACGGCATCGGCGCTTTCTGCCGAGATCGGTGACAGTGCACAGCTGAGCCTTGTACAGCTCTACATCGGCGGTGCGGATACCGTAAGCGAGATAGCACCTGTGCTCTCGGGATACGGCTCAACTTTCAAAGCTGATATCGGCTATCTGCTGGACGGTGACAGCAGGCTCGATATAAACCTGGCTGCTGACCACAGAGGCAGAAAGAGCACATCAGAAATAAATGTGAGCGGAGTTCTCGCGGATATTTCGGAGAAGACCTTCAAGGGAACGATAGACTTCAAGAACGGTGCATCGGGGGCAAAGGGCGCTGAAAAGGAGGACGTGCTCCTGCTCGGCGAAAAGGTAAGGAACAAGAGCGTTCCGCTGATACTGTGTGCCGAGGAGGACGTTGAGGGCTCACACGGGGCATCAATCGGAAGGATAAATGATGAGCATATCTTCTATATGCAGTCAAGGGGCATTCCCGAGGACAAGATATATGAGCTTACTGCACGCTCCAAGACAGACAGGATAATCAAGCTCATCGGCGATGAGGAGACTGTCAGCAGGATAAACAAAAGTCTCGGACGGAGTGATGATGATGAATAAAGAGCTGTTATCAAAGCAGAACTTCCCTGTTTTTGACGCATATCCCGGGCTTGCCTATCTTGACAACAGCGCCACTCAGCAAAAGCCAAGGCAGGTGATCGAGGCTGTCAACAGATACTACTGCGAGGAAAATGCAAACCCTCTCAGAGGGCTGTATGAGCTGAGCGTAAAGGCTACTGACGCATATGAGGGTGCAAGAACGGCTGTCAAGGGATTCATCGGGGCAAAGAGTGAGAAGGAGATAATCTTCACGCGAAATGCTTCCGAGAGCCTTAATCTGATAGCCTACAGCTGGGGCAGAGAGAACATAAAGGCAGATGATGAGATACTTGTCGCAGTATCCGAGCATCACAGTGATCTTCTCCCGTGGCAGATACTTGCGAAACAAAAGGGTGCTGTGATAAGATATCTTGAATGCTCGCAGAGCGGCGAATATACGGCGCAGGCTCTAAGAAAGGCGCTGACACCGAAAACAAAGCTCTTTGCTGTAGCACAGATATCAAACGTGTTCGGAAGGCTGAACCCGATAAAGGAGTTTACGGATATTTGCCACGAGAACAAGACTGTCATCGTCTGTGACGGAGCGCAGAGCGTACCGCACATTCCTGTTGACGTGCAGGAGCTTGGCGTTGATTTTCTGGCCTTCTCGGCACATAAGATGCTGGGGCCTATGGGCATGGGCGTGCTTTACGGCAAGGAAGAGCTGCTTGAAAAAATGCCGCCGTTTTTATCGGGCGGAGAGATGATAGAGTATGTTACCCGCGAGGGTGCGACCTATGCGGAGCTGCCGCACAAGTTTGAGGCAGGCACGGTCAATGCAGGCGGAGCAGTAGGGCTGAAGGCTGCGATAGACTATATAAACGAGCTTGGCTTTGAGGCCATAGAGCGCAGAGAGGACGAGCTGACAAAGCTGGCGTTCGAGGGAATGAAGAAGATACCCTATGTGAATATCATCGGGGCTGATGACCCTCACGATCATCACGGGATACTTACCTTCACTATAGAGGGCGTTCACCCGCATGATATTGCAGCCGTGTTTGACAGCGAGAACATCGCCATTAGGGCAGGCCACCACTGTGCCCAGCCGCTGCACCAGTTTTTAGGGGTGCAGTCTACCGCAAGGATGAGCCTTGCATTTTATAATGATGAGAAAGATATCGAAAGGTTTGTTTCGGTGCTTGGCAGCGTAAGGAGGAAAATGGGATATGGCGGATAATTTTTACGGCGAGGTGCTCACCGACCACAACCTGCACCCTCAGCACAAGCACGAGCTTGACTGCGCGACCTGCTCTCAGCACGGTGTGAACCCCAGCTGCGGAGATGACATAGTTCTCAACCTTGAGGTGCGCAACGGCATCATTGAGAACGGCTCCTTCACAGGCAGCGGCTGTGCGATATCGCAGGCATCGGCAGATATAATGCTTGATCTTATAATCGGAAAAACGCCCGAAGAAGCAGAGCATTACAAGGAACTGTTTATGAAAATGATCTCAGGCGGGATAACCGATGAGGAGCTTGAAGAGCTGGAGGAAGCGAGCGCATTGCAGAGCATTTCAAAAATGCCTGCCAGAGTAAAGTGCGCTGCCCTCGGCTGGAGAACTCTCGAAACGCTTCTCAATTTCAAGGAGGTAAAAAATGAGGATATCAACAAGGGTTGAATTCGGTATAGTTGCACTGGCAGACATTGCTATCTATTCCGAAAACGGCAGTACAGTATCATCAGCAGACATCTCGCAAAGACAGAACATCTCACAAAAATATCTGGAACAGATACTTGTTATCCTCAGGCAGGCAGGCTTTATCCGCGGACAGAAGGGCTCCCGTGGGGGATATACTCTCACGCGCCCTGCCGGCAAGATCTCCTTTCAGGATATCCTGAATGCACTTGACAACACTATCCTTGCTGACACCTATATCAGCGAGGACGACAAGAACGAAAACGATCTGCGCTGCTCTGTGAACAGCTGTGTCTGGGATAAGCTCAACAGCTATATGCGTGAGTTCACCTCAAATATGACGCTTGCTGATTTTATAGACCACCACAAAAGCAGCTCAGAAAGTGATGAAGCGCTTATGTATTATATCTGAAAAAGCAGCACAAAGCCGCCCTCCGAACAGCACGGAGAGCGGCCTTTTTCTGCCTTAAGTATTTTTATCATAAATGCCACTGGCCGTTCAGGAACTCTACTCTGTCGGTCAGCCACTCTGCAAGATACTCTGCTGCCTCCAGCTGAGTCTTGCAGTTTTTTGCTCTTCTGCAAAGCTCATCGGCGGCACCGTTATGCCTGATGTTGTCCCACCGGTCATAGTTTCTGTCAAAGGCAGGAGTTATGCTTTCGGATTCCTCAGTCACCATTTTTATGGCATCATCAAAGGCACCCTCGTCATATACGGCCGTCCAGCGCTCTTTAATAATATCCTGATACCAGTCCTCATACATCAGCACTGCCAGCCACGGGTTTATCGTTTTGTACTGATCGTTCACGTCCTTCAGGATATTGGCTGCATAAAAGCCCTGTGCATCGGCGCAGCGGTTCTTGTTGCCGAGAGCTGAGTCAAAGTCCCACGGGGCTTCAAAGGTGAGCTTTTTGTTTCCGCCCTCACCGAAGTCAACGTCCATAAAAAAGCTTGACCAGTAGATATCGGCATCGCAGGCTATCTCACAAAGGATATATGAATCCGCCAGCGACTGAACATCGACCACGTTTTCAACAGCCTCTCGCGCCGTGATATCGGTGGTCTCCTCGATATCGCTGTAATCAGCATTGAAAACATAGGCCTTGTCATTATAGGCTGCCTCATACATTATTTTATAAACGTTATTCACGTATGAAGCTATAAAGTCGTGCTGCTCCTGAGAGTAGATATCGCTCTTTATTGTTATACCGACGTCATTGTTTCCGCCGCGCAGGCACTGAATGGTCTTGCCGCTGCCGCCCTCACCGTCATAGGGTATGAGCTCGGCGTTCTTGTTATATGTGACATAGAACTGGTTGAGGTCGTCCTCATTGACATAGTAGCCGTCAAACTCCATAAAATATCCGATGTCCGATCCCTGATAGTCCTTCTCGGCTTCGGTTATGTCGATCCTGTTCTGGTTTATCTGCTGCTGTTCTGTAAGGAGATACACTCCCCAGTATTCACCATTTATAGTTACCTCTACAAATCTTGAATCCGCACTGTAGTATCCGTCCTCACCGAGCAGGCTCTTTGCTATCTCCAGCGCTGCCCTGTTTCTCATCATCGAGAAGTCCTTATATTCGGCAAGCAGCAGCCAGTTTTTCATCTCGGCCCCGTCATTAAGGCCAAGCATACTCTGCTTCTCGCTGAACTTTATCCTCAGGGGCTTCTTTTCATAGTTGGTCGTCCAGTTGCCGCGCACCTTTACATCTGCAGGGGCTGCGCTTATAAGCCTGCTGCCGTCGGTATCGGTCACTGTAACGGTACACTCCTCATAGTAGGGCTCCGGCGGCATACGATATCCCGGCGACCACGAAGCTATCGACTTTGAGACGTGCTTTGCCACAGGCTTTGTGACAAAGTCCATAACATCGTCGGATCTGTCGAGCGTTTCTATCGCTATGACGGGTAAGCCGTCTGGCTCAAGTGCGTTTTCATATTCAGGCTCATCTTCCTTTTGTGATGATGAGTCGGCTTTGCTTTCACCACTGCCGTCAGAGGTCTTCTCTGCCTGTGAGGAAGTGTTCACAGCGCTGCTGCTCTCAACAGAGGAAGAGCTGCTCTCCGAGCACGAGGCCGCAGATACGCACATAACAAAGGCCGCAGCCATACATAACAGTCTTTTCATAATGATCATTCCTTTTGCCCGGGTGTTTTGCGTTCAGGGCTGAGAACAGTATAACATATGTTTATAAAAAAGTAAAGCACAAACTGTTGACCTCAGACATATCTCGTGATATAATATTATAGTTACATATTGTTTTATGCACCCGAAGGGGTTTGGGGGCGGTGCTCGCCGCACGGCTGATTCACGCCGTACTTTTGTTTGAACTGTAACATAGTGGTCGCATCTAATAAATAGTTATGCACCCGAAGGGGTTTGGGGGCGGTGCTCGCCGCACGGCTAATTCACGCCATACTTTTGCTTGAACTGTTACATAGTGGTCGCACCTGATAAAAAGATTTATACCCGAAGGGGGTTGGGGGCGGTGCTCGCCGCACG
>CACXFU010000041.1 GCA_902767035.1 uncultured Ruminococcus sp. | reverse complement strand
TACCGTTGTGGTAGTGGTGTAGCCCTCTGCGCCCTCATCATCGTTGTCGGGCTTTATTTCGATATCTGCAACCTTTGTTGTTATCACAGTCCTGCGCTCGGCAGTAACCGTCTGAGATGCCGTAGTCTCGGCAGACGAGCTCTCGTTGAACATCGAGCAGCCTGCCAGCATCGCAGCAGCCACCGCAGCCGCAGCCGCGATAACAGCATTTTTCTGTTTTCTGTTATTCATTTTATTACCTCTTAACTGTTTTATGTCTCTCCGGCTCAGAGTGCAAGCAGCCTCTCAGCGTTTTTGCCGAGGATAAGCTCCTTTTTGTCATCACTTATGGGCAGGCGCAGTATTTTCTCTTTTATCTTTGCGCCGTTGTCCCACGGGCAGTCGCTGGCAAAGAGTATCCTGTCAGCGCCGTGCTTGTTTATTATTCTGAGCATCATATCATCAGGGCAGGCACTGCCGTAGGCCGTGTCGAAATAAACCTCTCCCTCGATCCCTGCAAGTATGTCCAGAACGTCCTCGTACATAAAGTTGCCGCCCATATGCGCGAGCACAAGCTTCATATCCCTGTGCCGTTTTATAAGCTTTTTTGCGCTTTCCGGCGTACAGTGGACAAAGTCGGGCGATACGGGATCAAACCCCGAATGAATGACCACGGGCAGTCCGCTTTTTTCTATTACGTCAAAGAACTCATCGTATCTGTGAGCATCTACCGCATAGCCCTGATAATCAGGGTGCAGCTTGATGCCGTACAGCCCCAGCCCTTTAGCCCTTTCAAGCTCCTCGGCATAGTCGGGAGCCTCAGGGTGCAGCGCCATAAAAGGGATAAAGCGTTCCCTGTCCTGCTCGGCAGCCCAGTCATTGATTATTTTCTGCTGTGTCGGTTTTGTAGCTATAGACAAAAGGCAAGCCTTGTCAATGCCCCATTCGTCCATACGGGCGGCGGTAGTCTCCGTCAGTCCGTCGGTCAGGGGCGCCACCTTGCAGCAGGCAGCCAGAGATGCTATAGCTCTCTCGGCTATTTTCGGATTAAATGCGTGTACATGAAAATCAATTACCATATTTCCACCTTTTCTATAAAAACATACTAATTATAAACACTTTTATAAAAAAAGTCAAGTTTGATGCTGATAGACCCTTGACAAATACTATATGTTGTGTTATTATAGTTGATAAGCTACAATTTTTAGTTTGGTGATCTGAAAGGAGAGGTAAAAATGGTAAAGGTAAATGTTTTGAGCGGAGAGTTCAGCTCTGCGGAGATCGATGCATACATTGACAGGGCAAAGAGGCTCTATCCCGAAAAGAGGATCGAGGCGATAGACCTGAGCGCAGCCGGCGATGAGGTCGAGATCGGCTATCATTTTGCTGACGTACCCTTCCAGAGGATAAGGCGCATAACTGGCTATCTTGTAGGAACGCTCGACCGCTTCAACGATGCAAAAAGGGCAGAGGTCAACGACCGGGTAAAACACAGCCTGATGTCCTAGGTGCTCGCCGCACGGCTATCTCCCCCTTCCTGCGTCAGAAGTTAGGGACTAACAGACTGGTTTCCCTCCCCGTAGGGGAGGGTTGTTTTTTTTTTGTTCTGAACTATTAAATAGCAACGCTGCGCGAACCTTGCAAAACCTTTAAAAGCGTTCCCTTACTCGATTTCAAAGCTGTTGAAAATCAGCGGGAACAAAAGTAGTAGTCCACGCTCACTACGGCGTGAGTTAGCCGTGCGGCGAGCACCCGTGCGGCGAGCACTTGACAAAAGTTAATTTGCGTGGTACAATAATATGAAATGTTATTTTGAGGTAGATGTTATGGCGGTTAGAGTAGGAATGGTGTCGCTTGGGTGCCCTAAAAACCAGGTCGATGCCGAGCATATGCTGTCGCTTCTGAAGATAGACGGCTATGAGCTGGTTGCCGATGCTGCACTGGCTGATGTTGTGATAGTAAATACCTGCGGCTTTATTGAAAGCGCCAAGCAGGAAGCTATCGACACAATACTTGAGTTTTGCACCCTCAAGCAGGAGGGCAGGATAAAGGCCGTTATCGCAACGGGCTGCCTTGCGGAAAGATACCGCGATGAAATGGCTAAGGAGATACCCGAGCTCGATGCAGTTGTGGGAATAGGCTCGAACGAGCAGATATGCCAGATCATCAGGGACATCTGGAACGATAAGAAGATGGTCTGTGCCTACGGCTCCAAGCAGGATCTTAACATAAGCGGCGGAAGGATAATATCCACTGAGCCGTTTTACGCATATATTAAAATAGCAGAGGGCTGCAGCAATCACTGTACCTACTGTGCTATCCCAGAGATAAGGGGCGCTTTCAGGAGCAGACCTATAGAGGACATAGTGAAAGAGGCACAGTGGCTTGCAGATAACGGAGTTACCGAGCTTGTCGTCATCGCCCAGGATACAACGCGCTACGGTGAGGATATCTACGGTAAGAGCGCGCTGCCGAAGCTTCTGAAAGCCCTTTGCAGGATAGAGGGCTTCAGGTGGATAAGAACTCTCTACTGCTATCCCGAGCGGATAACCGATGAGCTTCTTGATACGATAAACGAAGAGGAAAAGCTTGTAAAGTATCTTGATATCCCTCTCCAGCACTGCAATAAGGACGTTCTGAAGAGAATGAACCGCTTCGGTGACAGGGAGTATCTGACCAAGCTTATCTCACATATCAGAGAAAAGATACCGAACATCATTCTGAGAACAACTCTCATAGCAGGCTTCCCGGGTGAGACCGAGGAGCAGTTTGAGGAGCTCTGCGAGTTCGTTGCTGAGATGAAGTTTGAAAGGCTCGGCTGCTTTGCATATTCTCAGGAGGAGGGAACTCCTGCCGCAAAAATGAAGGAGCAGCTTGACGAACAAACCAAACAGAACAGAGCCGATACCGTTATGCAGACCCAGATGATAATATCCGAAAGGTTCAATGAGAGCTGTATGGATAAGGGTCTGGATGTAGTCTGTGAGGGCTTTGACAGATATGCCGAGTGCTATTACGGAAGAAGTCCTATGGACGCTCCCGAGATAGACGGCAAGGTGTTTTTCACAAGTGAGGATAAGGTAAGGGTCGGGCAGTATGTCCGCGTGCATATCGATGACACTCTCGATTATGACCTTATCGGCTCAGTGATACAGGAAGGGGATAATGCGTAATGAATCTGCCTAATAAGCTTACTATATTAAGAGTGCTGCTGATACCTGTGTTCCTTGTGTTCGTTCTTCTGTTTGAGATACCCCATCATATGGTGTGGGCGCTGATAGTGTTCGCACTGGCGTCGATAACGGATATGCTCGACGGCAAGATAGCAAGGAGCCAGAACCTGGTCACGACCTTCGGAAAGTTTCTTGACCCTCTCGCGGATAAGCTGCTTGTAATGTCAGCGCTCATCACGTTCGCGTTCGCAAGATGGATCGACCCGATAGCTGTCATCATTATCCTCTCGCGTGAGTTTATGGTGACTGGTCTTCGTCTCGTTGTCGCAGGGGAGGGCGTTGTGGTAGCCGCAGGCATCTGGGGAAAGCTGAAAACTGCTTTCACTATGATAGCATTGGTGGCAATAATGGCCCTGCAGATATTCTTCCCTGACAGCAAGGGAAGCCCTGACCTTAACTGGCATTCGGCAGTCTTCCTCGTAAATGAGGCACTGATATGGATATCCGTTGTGCTCACACTCATATCGGGCGGCGTATATCTTAAAGCATACTGGAAATATATCGATTCAAGCAAATAATATAAATGCATAGCCGGCAAGAGTAGCATTTATCCCCCGTGGACAGAGAAGAGCCGTTTGGTGAAAGGCTTTGACGGGCAGATGCGAAGTGCGGCCGGTCAGCAGGGAGGATGAAAGGCTTAGGCCGAGTATTCCTCTTCGCAGGTCTGCGTTAAAGACTAAGAGCCGCCTGGTGGCGGGAGATCGAAGTGGGACCGCAGAGCAAAAGCTCTGCCTTCGGGAAGCCTTTGTGTTTATAAGGGCTTTCCGTTTTTTGTTTTATGTGTTTTTACGGAGGTAATCATATGGGCTTTATCCAAAGCATGAAGCATGACATACAGTCTATCAGAGAGCGTGACCCTGCTGCCGGCAGCGTCCTCGAGATACTGACCTATTCAGGGCTGCACGCAGTTGCCTTTTACAGGGTCGCTCACTGGTTCTACCTGAAAGATCATAAGGTGATAGCAAGGGTCATCTCCCAGACGGCGAGAGCCCTTACCGGCATAGAGATACACCCGGGCGCAAAGATAGGCAAGGGCCTTCTTATCGACCACGGCAGCGGTGTCGTTATCGGTGAGACAGCCGAGATAGGTGACTACTGCCTGCTTTATCAGGGCTGCACCCTCGGCGGTACCGGTAAGGATCACGGAAAGCGTCACCCGACCCTCGGCAATAACGTTATGGTGGGGTGCGGCGCCAAGGTGCTGGGGCCGTTAAAAGTCGGCGACAACGCGAAGATAGCCGCAAATGCTGTGGTGCTGTCTCCCGTGCCGGCAAATTCAACTGCTGTGGGCGTGCCTGCCAAGATAGTAAGACAAAACGGCAAACGCACTCTCGACCTCGATCAGGTGCATATCCCTGACCCGATGTTCCAGGAGCTTTGCCGCCACAGAAAGTATATAAGTGATCTTGAAGACAGGGTAGCTGAGCTTGAAAAGATCATTGACAATAAAAAAGAACAGGAGAATGAAAAATGAGGATATATAACACCCTATCCCATAAGGTCGAAGAGTTTGTTCCCAGAGAGGCAGGAAAGGTAGGAATGTACACCTGCGGCCCTACAGTTTATCACTATGCACATATAGGCAACCTCAGGAGCTATATAATGGAGGACGTGCTGGAGAAGTATCTCAGGTTCACGGGCCTTGATGTCAAGCGCGTTATGAATATCACTGACGTAGGCCACCTTACCTCTGACGGCGATACCGGCGACGATAAAATGCTCAAGGGCGCAAAGCGTGAGCACAAGAGCGTTATGGAGATCGCTCAGTTTTATACAGACGCTTTCTTTGCTGACTGCAAAAAGCTCAACATCAAAACTCCCGATGTCGTAGTGCCTGCGACTACCTATGTTGACGAGTTCATAAGGGTTATCTCCTCTCTTATGGATAAGGGCTATGCCTATGAGGCAGGCGGCAACATCTATTTTGATACCTCAAAGACAGATAACTATAACGTCTTCCATAACTTCACCGAGGACGACCTTGAGGTCGGCGTGCGCGAGGGCGTTGAAGAGGATACTAACAAGAGAAACAAGGCCGATTTCGTTCTCTGGTTCACAAAATCAAAGTTTGACGATCAGGAGCTCAAATGGGAGTCTCCGTGGGGCGTGGGCTACCCCGGCTGGCATATCGAGTGTTCCTGCATCAGTATGAAAAACCTCGGAGAGTACCTTGATCTTCATTGCGGCGGCGTTGACAACATCTTCCCCCACCACACAAATGAGATCGCTCAGTCAGAGGCTTATCTCGGCCACAAATGGTGCAACTACTGGTTCCACGTTCACCACCTCAACACATCGAGCGGAAAAATGTCCAAGTCAAAGGGCGAGTTCCTTACGGTCTCCCTGCTTGAAGAAAAGGGCTATGATCCTCTGGTCTACAGATTCTTCTGCCTGCAGTCGCATTACAGAAAGGGTCTCGTGTTCACATGGGAGAACCTTGACAACGCAAAGGCCGCATACAATAAGCTGACCGCAAGGATAGGGAAGATAGTTTCAGACGCAAAGGATACAAAGGCTGAGCCTGACGAGATCTCGGCTCTTGAAGAGGGCTTCAGAGCGGCTATGGACGATGACCTTAACACCTCAAACGCTATGACAGCGCTCTATGATATCTTAAAGGCCGAGGCATCTCCTGCTGCAAAGGCAGCTGCGATAGAGAATATAGACAAGGTCCTCTCGCTGGGTCTGATAGAGGCTGCAAAGAAGAGCGCAGAGCTTTCTGAGGACGATATCCCTGAGGAGGTAAAGGCACTGGCCGAGGAGAGAGCTCAGGCAAGAAAAGCTAAAGACTTTGCAAAGGCTGACGAGCTCAGAGACAGGATAGCAGCGCTCGGCTATACCGTCAAGGAAACAAGACAGGGAACTGTCATCACAAAAAACTGATACAAAACGGAGGATAAAATGAAAAACAACAGATCGGATTATACGCCGCTCAGGAAAAGGCAGTTCAAGCTGTATTTTCAGTTCTCTATGATAGCGGTGTGCTTTGTTCTTGTGTTTGCGGTGTTCTATGCCTGCGCCGGAAGAAAGCAGAAGATAGACTTCTCCGACGCAAAGGTGATACAGATGGATCAGCCCTCTGACGATACCCCTGTAGCAGTGTTTGAGACTGATATGGGTACGTTCAAGGCAGTCCTCTTCCCCGATGAGGCGCCGAAGTACTATGAATACTTCAAGGGTCTTGCCGAGGACGGCTACTATGACGGCACCTATGTGAATATGGTGCAGGACGGAGTTTATTTCATCGGCGGCGCCAAGCAGGCAGACGCACAGACCACCTCGGACACTGACACCACTGAGCTTGAGGCTGAGCTTTCCACCGACCTCTGGCCGCTGAAGGGTGCGCTTTGTGCCTATACCTATGACAAGAACTCTCTGTTCTCGAAAAAGAAGCTTTCAACATCTTATCTTCTCTTTGTTGACGAGTATGAGCTCACCGAGGAGGAGCAGAAGGAATTCAATGAAATGACCGAGAGCAATGAGGTGCCCGAGGAGATAACAGGTGCGTTTGAACAGTACGGCGGAGTGCTCAATTTCTCTCAGCAGTACACCATTTTCGGTCAGGTATATGACGGAATGGACGTTTATGACGCATTGTGCGGTGTTGATGTGGTAGATTCAGAGAGCCTGAGGCCCAAGAGCGATGTTAAATTCACTAAGGTCTACATATCCACATACGGTGAAAACAAAAACGATGAGTTTTTCTCAAAGGGTCATAGCTCGGAAGCATCTTCGGATGAGACTGCTTCGGAATAATATTTCATCACATTGTAACCAAAAATTTTCCGTATTGATACTTGCAATGTGAGATCATCTGTGCTATAATATACGCGGCGGAGAAATACGTCTCTGCCGCGTTTGTATTGTATCTCCCCATGATGGGAGAACAGTAACAAGGAGGAATTGAATATGAAAAACACCAAAACCATTGTCGGGATAGGCCTGATGACGGCGCTCGTAGTTGTGCTGTCGATCATCTCAATGAACATCAAGTTCGGTCCGTTCACGATCACACTGGCACTCACACCTATCGTTGTAGGTGCGGCACTTTACGGTTGGAAGGCAGGCGGCTGGCTCGGCTTTGTGTTCGGCTGCATGACACTGTTTGATGCAGCAGCTTTCTTTGCTGTGAACATTCCGCTCACTGTTATCCTTTGCCTTTTGAAGGGCACGCTCGCAGGCATAGCCGCGGGACTGGTTTACAAGGCAGTGAACAAAAAGAACCACATAGTTGCAGCTATCGCGGCAGCGATAACGGCACCTGTCGTCAATACGGGAGTTTTCCTGCTTGGCTGCTCGGTCTTTTTCCTCGATACCGTCAGGGCATGGGGAGAGGCAGCGGGCTTCAAGAACGTTCTGTCCTACTTCATCGTAGGGTTCGTCGGAGTCAACTTCCTGGTTGAGCTCGGAGTGAGCATAGTTCTTATCTCGGCAGTTATCCGTATAGTAGATCTCGCGCCCAGAAAGGCGAGAGCATAACGCACATCAGATATCCCTCGTCCTAGGGCGGGGGATATTGTAGATAAGGAGGAAACGCATATGCTTCTGGCTATCGATATCGGAAACACGAATATAGTTCTCGGCTGTATCGAGGGTGACGACATCCTTTTCAGAGAGAGGATATCCACAAATCATACGGCAACAGACCTTGAATACGCAGCGCATCTCAGAACGGCAATGGAGGTACACGGTGTTGATCTTCGCAGCATTGACGGCGCGATCATCTCCTCGGTGGTGCCCTCACTTACGAACACCGTAAAGACCGCTGTGAACAAGTATATAGGCTCGGAGGTAATGATAGTAGGCCCCGGGATAAAGACAGGGCTCAGCATTCTTATCGACAACCCTGCACAACTCGGCAGTGACCTTGTCGTTGATGCTGTAGCCGGCATCAATGAATATCAGGTGCCTCTGATAATAATTGATATGGGTACTGCCACCACGCTCTCTCTTATAGATGAGAACAAGCACCATCTCGGCTGCATAATAATGACCGGCCTGAAGACCTCGGCAGATGCCCTGACCTCAAAGGCTGCACAGCTCCAGAACGTTTCCTTTGACAAGCCGAAAAAGGTCATCGGCACCAACACTGTTGACTCTGTCAGAAACGGCCTTCTTTATTCCAACGCCTGTGCTATCGACGGCATTGTTGAGCGCATTGAGGAAGAGCATGGCCACAAATGCACGGTCGTTGCGACCGGCGGTCTTGCATCGACGGTACTGCCGCTTTGCAAGAGGAAAGACATTATCCTTGATGATGACTTGCTGTTAAAGGGGTTAAAGATAATCTACAAAAAGAACCGCAAATAAAGAAAAGGCGCTTCCATTTTCATTGGAAGCGCCTTTATAAGTTTTCCAAGGTTCGCGCAGCGTTACTATTTATTAGTTCAGAACAAAAACATTACCCTCCCCTAGGGGGAGGGCAAACGGTCTATTATTCCCCAGCTACTTGCGTGGGGCGGGGGAAGCGGTGCAGGGGCACGCCCCTGCGGTGCAGGTGCACGCACCTGTCGGCGAGCACTCATTCGTCATAATAATCGTCTTCGTCGAACTCGTCGTCGTCAGGCTTGCGGGTCGATCTCTTTTTCACTAAGAAGTAGTACTCGCCGAATACAAGCGCTGCGCCCAGCAGAACAACTATGCCGATCAGTATGAACATAAGGGCGCTGTTCTTGCTGCTGTCGTTTTTGTCGGCAGTGCTGACAGCGGCCGTGGTTGTTGTTTCGGTCGTCTCCGCAACAGAGGAGCTCTCTTCGTCCTCGATTATAACATTCAGCCTTGCAACAGATGAATCCGCATACTCTATAGTCACCTTTGTAGAGCCTGCCTTCAATGCCTTGAACTGCTCGTTCTCGTAAACCAGAACGCTGCCGTCCTCGATATCTATCTTCATTATCTCTCCTGCCGCGATAAGATCGTCAGCAGTGTAAGGGCTGTCTGCAAGCTTGAGCTTCACGTCTCTGTAAGTCTCATCTGCCGGATCTGCCGCCTTGTATTTGAGTATGCCGTTCTCCGTCTGGCAGGAGATAGTAACGGCCTTCTCATCGCTCAGATCGTTCACCGTCAGATACAGCACCGTAGACGTCAGCTTGTCATCAATGACCGAAAAGTTCACCGTGCAGTAAGAACCCGTATAGTTCGTACCCTCAGGGTTCACATAGTTGTAAACGAACTTTCCGTCAAATGAGTTCTCAACAGCCATTCCGCCTGCCTCATCATTGTGTGTGCAGCCGTCATACTGCAGCATCAGCTCGTCATACTCGATAGAAAACTGTGCGTTAGCTATCTTCTTGGGGCAGTCCACCATAATGTCTACTGTGAACTTCTTGTCCTTCACCTCACTGATCTTGAGCGACACCGTAGCAGGTGTGGCAGTGGGCTCGGGCGCCTCATAGGTCGTAGTCGTCGATTCGGTAACGGGCTCTGTCGGTGTGACAGGCGCCGCCGTTGTGGTCGTTGTCTCCGTCGGCTGCCATTCGTTCGCAGATGTTTCTGTAGGCTGCTCCTCTGTTGCCTGCGTCACAGGCTCCTCGGTAGTAACGCTCGTCTCGGCAGGCTCAGGCTGTTCGTTAGTTGCCTGTTCTGCAAAGGCTGTGTTTGCGAATATGCTGACAGCTGTAAGTGCAGCCAGCAGCGCCGCGGAAATTCTTCTTAGCTTCATTGTTGATTTACTTCCCTTCAAGTCTGCTCCGGAGCTCAGTTGTTTCTGCGCTGTCCCCTGAAGCAAGTATTCTTTTTGCCCGCCTTGTTGCGATACATTATCTCGTCCGCGAGCATCATCATCGTGTCAAAGTCATCGTCCTCGCTGTATTCCTTCTCGATGCGTCCAGTACTGGCCGAAAGCTTGTAGGGCTTGTTCGATATCTCGTTCCAGCGATCGATCTTCCTCTGGAATTCAAGCTCGAACTCGGCACCCTTTCCGGGCTCAGCAAAGCCTGCGGCGGTAAACTCGTCTCCGCCGAACCTTGCGCAGATGAAGTCACGTCCGCAAAGCTGAGTGATTATCCCAGCCAGTGTGATGATAGCGTGGTCTCCCTCAAGATGGCCGTAGTTGTCATTTATCTCCTTCAGGCCGTCCATATCTATCGAGATAACTACAAACTGCTCCTTCTTCGGCATTTCAAGCATCTTGGAAAGGTTCTTGAAAAAGCCTCTCCTGTTATAGAGCCTCGTCATAGAATCGCGGTTGTACATCTCCTCGAGCATCCTGTTCGACAGCGTCAGATCGTTCTCCTGTCTGACGATCATAAGGGCGTTCGATACCGACCTTGAATACAGATACCACCTCTCTGACTCCGAGAACTCGGATATCTCCCTCACTCCGTACCCGATAGACGAATCATTTATATGAAGCGGGAACACCAGCAGGAACTTGCATTCCTCTATCTCCCTGTCAAAATCGGGTATCAGCTCAGCCGTCGGGAACTGCTGTCCGTCAGACATCTTATCCATATCCTTAAAGGCGATTATCCTCTGAGTTTTTGCATAGCCGTCAGGCGTTGAATATCCTACCTGAGGCTTTTCTATATCGTCAAGCTTCGTTCTTATGAAGTCGCTGTTCACACAAAGCCAGAGCTTCTTCACCCACGCTTCGGACGTGTCCTTCTGTATTATCTGCAAAGCGCTCTTCCAGTCGGGCTGCTCGATAATGCGCGATTCAAGGGCGTAGTTTTTCTGGTTGAACATATAAAGCCTGTCGTTGAATTCTGTCAGCGCCCTTATGCTTTTATTGATATCGACCGCGTGTGCCTTAGGGCAGCCGCAGCTCTCGCTGAGCGACAGATTAGGTTCAAGCTCAACGTTTCCCTCTCTCTCGCCGAAGAGCATCTCAAACGCTACCCTGACATCTATCCTGCGGTCAAAGTCAGCAGTTGAAAGCTGAGGTGTTATCAGCTGTCCCTCATTGAGGAAGTCAACACCTGTCACCTTAACATCTTCGGGCACGCGCTTGCCGTTTCTTGCAAGGGCTCTCATCGCAGAGATCGCCATAATATCGTTCGCACATACCAGCGCGTCGATCTCCATACCCTCAGCTAACCATTTATCTACAGCCTTAGCCGGCTCATGGGTCCACCACCAGCCGACGGCTATCCGCTCTTCCTCAGGCTCGATGCCGTTATCCCTGAGCGCCCTGATGAAGCCGTCTTCACGCTCATCAGAGATGGGGTCGCCCTTTATAGCCGTGACATAATTTAGCTTGCGGCAGCCGTGCTCCTTTATGAGGTGATCCGTTATCCTGTAGACCGTCTCGCCGCAGTGATACACTATGCAAGGGCAGGCATCTGTCTGCCAGTCAAGGCATACGCAGGGAACGGAGTTCTCCTTTGCGGCCGCAGCGATCTTGCCGACCAGTGAGCGGTCGGGCAGTGACTGACCCAGTATCAGCATACCGTCGAGCTTATCCCAGTTTATCAGATCGAACACTCTGAACTCACCGATATCCTGAGCGGTGCCTGTGGCGCTGTTGGTAAAGCTTGTGAAGAAAACCATTCTTATGCCGCCGTGCTCATTTGCATAAGCCAGCAGGTCATTACAGATCTCTTCCTGATATTCGGCAGCAACACCGCAGTAGCAAACCCCTATGATCTTATTTTCAGGCATAAGGCAGCTTTCCTTTCTTTAGTCAATAGATATACACCATACATTATATCACAACAGTATCGAATTGTCAACTGCATAGCTGGCAATTTATGGTATGCTCGCTTTACAGTATTTTTTTGCGCACGCGGCTTTACAATTTTGAGAATATGTGTTATAATATATCGATAACGCAATTTTGATGATCGAAGGGCGGATAATTATGAGTAAGATTTATGATCTCGGTATCGACGTTGGCTCTACCACCGTCAAGACCGTGATACTTGAAGACGGAGAATTTATATACAATAAGTATGAAAGACACTTTTCCAGAGTGCGTGAGACTGTTGCCGCACAGCTTACAGAGATAAGAGACATCTATCCCGATGATAAGTTCAGGATAGCGATAACCGGCTCTGCAGGCCTCGGTATAGCTCAGGCCAGCGGCATAGCCTTCGTTCAGGAGGTCTTTTCCGCATTCATAGCCGTAAACAAACGCTACCCCAAAGCCGACGTAGTCGTAGAGCTCGGCGGTGAGGACGCAAAGATAATCTTCCTCACCGGCGGAGTAGAGCAGCGTATGAACGGTTCCTGTGCAGGCGGTACGGGTGCCTTCATTGATCAGATGGCAGGTCTCCTCGGTGTTGACCCCGATGAGATGAATGACCTTGCCCTCAAAGCTCAGAAGCTCTACCCCATAGCGTCACGCTGCGGCGTTTTCGCGAAGTCCGATATCCAGCCGCTCCTTAATCAGGGAGCTAAAAAAGAAGACATAGCCGCATCTATCTTCCAGGCAGTCGTTGACCAGACCGTTTCAGGCCTCGCACAGGGCAGAAAGATAGCCGGCCAGGTCCTCTTCCTCGGGGGTCCTCTCACCTACCTCAGCGCTTTGAGAAAAGCCTTCAGAGACACCCTTTCCCTCACTGAGGAAAACGCCATTCTCCCGGAGAATTCATCGTGCTATATGGCCTTTGGTGCAGCTCTCCACGCTGATACCCTCGCCGAGGAGATGACCCTTGACGAAGCCCTTGAAAAGATAAGAAATGCCAAAACAGGCGACAGTATTGTTATAGGCAAAAAGCTCTTTGAAAGCAGAGAGCAGTATAATGAGTTCGTAAAAAGGCATATGAAGTCAGACCTTCGCTATGCTGACATCAAAGAATATGAGGGAGAAGCATACCTCGGAATAGATGCAGGCTCAACTACCACCAAGCTCGTCCTCATCACTCCCGACGGCAGGCTTCTTTATCAGCACTACTGCTCAAACAGGGGTCAGCCCCTTGATATAATCGCAGAAAAACTCAGAGAGATCTATAAGCTTGCAAACCCTAAGCTCGTCATAAAGTCATCCGCAGTCACAGGCTACGGTGAAGAGCTCATCAAGGCAGGCCTCGGTGTAGACTACGGCATAGTCGAGACCGTTGCCCACTATAAGGCAGCTGCCTACTTCTGTCCCGACGTTGACTTCATCATAGATATCGGCGGACAGGACATAAAGTGCTTCAAAATAAAGCAGAACGCTATAGACTCAATAATGCTCAATGAAGCCTGCTCCTCAGGCTGCGGCTCCTTCATACAGACCTTTGCGGGCGCAATGGGCTATGATATAGCAGAGTTCGCAAGGCTGGGTCTTTTTGCAGCCGCACCGGTAGAGCTCGGCTCGCGCTGCACAGTGTTTATGAACTCGTCCGTGAAGCAGGCTCAGAAGGACGGCGCCTCTGTTGAGGATATCTCTGCAGGTCTCTCGTCTTCCATAATCAAGAACGCCGTTTATAAGGTCATCAGAGCAAAGTCCATCGACGAGCTCGGAAAGAACATAGTCGTTCAGGGCGGCACCTTCCTTAATGACGCAGTGCTCCGTTCATTTGAAATGGAGCTCGGCAGAAACGTTATAAGACCTGCCATAGCCGGCCTTATGGGTGCGTTCGGCTGCGCCCTTTTTGCCAAGGAAAAATCAAAGGGCAGCACAGGCATCTCAAACGTTCTCACAAAGGAGCAGCTCGAGCAGTTCTCCTATAAGTCGAATGCCGTTACCTGCGGAGGCTGCGGCGCTCACTGCAACCTTACGATAATCCGCTTCAATGACGGCCACCGCTTCACCTCAGGCAACCGGTGTGAAAAGGGCGCCGGCATAAAGCTTACGAACAGAACAGAGAACCTTGTTGAGTATAAGTATAACAAGATCCTTTCCTACGCAGATAACAAGCCCTCTCAGCCGAGAGCAAGAGTGGGGCTGCCGCTGGCGCTGTCATATTATGACCTTATGCCTTACTTTGCTACAATGCTCACAGAGCTGGGCTTTGAGGTCGTCCTCTCGGAGGAGTCAACAAGGGCTACCTATTATAAGGGTCAGCAGACTATCCCCTCGGATACAGTGTGCTATCCTGCAAAGCTTTGCCACGGCCATATAGAGAGCCTTCTCGAACAGGGCGTTGACTTTATCTTCTATCCCTGTATGAGCTACAATATGGACGAGGGTCAGTCCGACAATCACTATAACTGTCCCGTTGTCGCATATTATCCTGAGCTTTTGAAAGCCAACAATGATAAACTGACTGATGAGAACTTCATAACACCCTACCTTGATATCAACCGCAAAAACCACGTTGCCAAGGCTGTCTCGAAGTCTCTTTCAAAATACGGCATAACCAAGGATATGGTAGCCGCAGTCCTCAATAAGGCATATTCGGAGCAGTTCAGATACCGCCGTGATATCGAAGCTAAGGCGAACGAGATAATGACCGATGCCCGCAAAAAGGGCGAGCAGATAGTCGTTCTGGCAGGCAGACCCTACCATATCGACCCTGAGATAAACCACGGCATACATAAGTTGATAGCATCGCTCGGCTTTGCCGTCATCACCGAGGACAGCGTGTCGAACCTTGTTGATACACCCGCTCTTGACGTTCTCAACCAGTGGACGTACCATTCAAGGCTTTACAGGGCAGCGCAATATGTCTGTGAGCATGATGATATGCAGCTGGTGCAGCTAGTCTCCTTCGGCTGCGGTATAGATGCCGTCACAACTGATGAGGTAAGAGCTATCCTGGAAGAAAAAGGCAAGCTCTATACCCAGCTGAAAATAGATGAAATAACAAATCTGGGCGCCGCAAAGATCAGACTCAGATCCCTCGCCGC
>CACXFU010000040.1 GCA_902767035.1 uncultured Ruminococcus sp. | reverse complement strand
TCTTGGCTTTATTCGTTCATATTGGGTTATAAACTCCTCGATGTACTCGTCTTTGCTTTTTTGAGTATACCTGCTGGTGGGATGTTTAGCTTTACTGCTTGGATAGTAAATGTTCAAAAATGCTGTCGCCTTCATATCGAACAGCCTTTTTATCTGTGCTGCTTTTGGCATACCCGGTTCCGCAAGGTCGGTCATAGTCGGATTTCTGCCGTGGCTGTCTTTCCATTCGTTCAGCCGCTCAAAGACAAGCTCCTTGGTCCAGTTTGTGATAAACGGTTTGTCTTTCAGTTCGTTTAATCTGCATATTATTTCCTCTTTTTCTTCTGTCTCCGGGAGAGCTGAAATAATTAAAATCGCTCTCTCAATCGCACGCTTAAAACTCATTTTCATAGCCGAAACCTCCGTAAATACGCTATTTCGACTACTTTACGCCGTGCCGATGATAGCCGGGGAGCTGCGCCGTCATCTGCGCGATTATCAGTCTGTCCGCGTTCCCAGAAGCATGAAGGACCTTGCCTATAAAGCAATGCAGGTCAGAGAGCATATCCAGAATGAACGCGGCAGCGAGCCCACCGTCGATGAGATAGCTGGCAGGATCGGCGAAAGCCGCAGAGAGGTCGCGCAGGCTCTCGAATCAGTCTGTGAACCTGTGTCCCTCTATGAGCCTGTGTGCACTGAGGGCGGTGACACCCTCTACCTTATGGACAGGGTGAGCGATATGAGTGATGACCGCAGCTGGCTCGATGAACTCTCATTAAAGGAAGCTATGAAAAACCTTCTCCCGAGGGAGCGCAATATCCTCTTTCTTCGCTTTTTCAAGGGCGCGACGCAGGTCGAGGTCGCAAAGGCAGTCGGTATCTCTCAGGCTCAGGTATCAAGGCTTGAAAAGGGCGCCCTTGACAGCATAAAACGGCAGATGCACGCTCAGTAGCCAAATATTCCGGACAGATGATACTAATGTGTTGACTTTTACAGATTATCGTGATATAATGATATCTGTAAAAATATAGGCTGCTTGCGAACGACCCTTGTGAGCAGCAGTAATTATGAAGGAGGATACCTATGAACAAACGAATCGTTGCGGGGCTGGCTGCGCTTTTGATGTGCGCTTCAGCTCTGCCCCTGCCCGAGATCGCACAGTCATTCCCGTTCGGCATATCGGTGATGACAGTCGATGCATTACAGCAAAGTGCCGATGTCGGCGAAGGCTTAAAGGCTGTTTATGTTGAGCCTATTGAGGCTACCCAAACAGCCCCTGCGCAGAAGGCCAAGCTTACCCTCACCATTGACAGAAACTATATGGCGAAGTATTTTGACCCGTCAGTCAGTGAGCTGCACATCGATATGACCGAGCAGGTCAATGCTGCCGTCGAAGCTATACGCACAGCTTTCTACAGCAACAAGAACAATTCTGACAAAACTCTGAACATTGACCTTTCAGACGCAGACATTATCCTCAATGCATCGTTCACCACACAGGCTTACCCAAACCTTGCATATGTTTATTTTGAGGACAGCTACATAAACCAGATCGGCTCCGGTATGTTCCAGAATATGAACAACCTGCAGTATGCCGACTTCGGCGATACGATCACCACAATAGGTGCGAACGCATTCAGCGGCTGTACGAACTCATTCGCAGGCAGTCAGAACAACAACACTCTGGAGCTCGGCAACGTACAGTATATCGGAGACAATGCTTTCCAGAACTGCAAGCAGCTTGAGCACATCAATTTCAACAAATCCACCAAAACGATCGGCAGATCTGCATTTACAAACTGTACAGGACTTAAGGACGTTGAGCTGCCTTCGTCTATCGAGACTATCGGAGATTCAGCCTTTTCCGGCAATACCGCCTGCTCGTCGATCAAGTTTGCAAACAACAGCTCCGAGGAGTCTGTCGGCAGAAACGCATTTGCATCAAACACCGCTCTGAGAACTATCGACTTCGGAACAGGCACAAAGATCACATCCTTCGGTGACAACTGCTTTGCAAGCAACACCTCACTTATGTATGTGTACGCAGACGGCAAGTCAAACACTCTGCCTCAGGGCATCGACCACCAGCAGCTGGGCATGAGCCTTTTCAGCGGCTGTACCTCTCTGCAGAGCTTCATCTGGCCTGCATATCTTGAGATACTTCCCGGCTCCACATTCAACGGCTGTACAGCACTTCAGTCCGTAATCTTCGGTGATGAGACCGGCAGCACATCTGTCTGCGAGACTATAGGCCAGAGCGCTTTCCAGAAGTGTACATCTCTTAACGAGCTCGTTCTTCCTCAGTCTGCTACCACTATAGGCCAGTCGGCATTCCAGGACTGCTCGCTCCTTCAGAAGCTCGTAGTTTCCGATAACCTTGACAGGCTCGGCGGCGTATATTCATTCAGGTTCAACAACAATGATAAGACCTATGAGTTCATTTCAACTCTTACCGCAGATCCTATCGGTGCAGATCTTAAAAACTATAAGGAAGGCTCAGTATTTGCAGCCTGCCCGCTCATCAGCATTTATCCGAGATCGGAAATGTCAAAGGCTGACGCTAACTTTATCGGCTATGCCAACAAGATAAAGCTTCCCGACAGTGTGAAAGCACTGCCTCAGAAGTGCTTCTGGAATTGTACAGGCATCAAAGAAGTAACTCTCGGAAATAGCATAGATTCCGTTGGTTCGGATTCATTCAACAGCTGCACCTCTCTGGTGACCGCATCACTGCCTGAGAGCGTAAAGGTTCTCACAAAGAACGTATTCCTCAACTGCAAGCTGCTTAAAGACGTTGTAGTTTCAAGCCAGCTCAGCTCAGTATATGACAGTGCCTTCAGCGGCTGTGAGTCTCTCGAGACCATAACCCCGTCAAACCTGGCTGTACTCCCCTACACCGTACAGTTCCCTGCTACCTGCGGCGGCGTTAATAATAACGCCTTCAACGGCTGCAAGAGCATCAAGTTCATAAACATACTTACCGACAGCAAGGGCACTACCAACTTCAAGACTCTCGGCTCGGGCGCTTTCAAGGACTGCAAGAACCTCAGCGGTTCAAATTACGGCGGCACACCTACAGATACTATCTCGCTGCCTTCCGGCCTGCTGGTTGTTCAGTCAAGTGCATTTGAAAACTGCTCAAGCCTTGTAAATATGGTGCTCGAAGGCAACGTCACCTCTATCGGTGAGCTCGCATTCAGCGGCTGTGAGTCTATGGTACGCATAACCGTTAATCCTACTCTGAAGCAGATAGGAAACAGCGCCTTCAAAAACTGCAAGGCACTGAAAAATCCTCCTCAGACCGCTGACGGCAAGAACGCTCTCAATCAGCTGACCAAGATCAATGACAGCACCTTTGAAAACTGCCTCTCTCTCGAAAACATCGTGATACCTAAGAGCATCGCCTCTGTAGGTGCATCTGCATTCAAGGGCTGCACAGAGCTCAGATCCGTTCTCGTTGAAAACGGCTCGGCTCTGTATGAGATCAACGCAAACGCATTCCAGAACTGCACGAGCCTTGCTCTGTTCTCAGGAACCGACAAGAAGGACGGCATTTCGTACTTCCCTGATTCTATAATCACTATCAAGTCAATGGCGTTTGACAACACCGGCCTTACCAACATAAAGATAATAAAGCCTGCATCATCAGGCAGTATGAACGTTATCGAGAAGAACGCATTCTCAAACAACAAGGTGCTCGAAAAGGCAGACCTCAGCGAGGCCAACATGATAAGGCTTGAGGACTCCCTCTTCCAGAACTGCACACAGCTGAAAACTGTTGTCCTTCCTGACAGCACTATCTCCTCTATAGGTCAGAATGCATTCAACGGCTGTAATTACCTGCACACCTTCGGTGACAAGAATACCCCTGAGGGCGAGTATGTTATCCCTGAGAGCGTTATATCGATAGGCAACAATGCTTTCACAAACAACTACTGTATGCAGAAGATAACCTTCCCGTCCAAGACCTCTAACATTGATCTGACAATGTTCAACTTCAATATCAGAGAGCAGGACATCATCGACAAGGGCTATACTCCTATCGAGGCTATAGTTGTAAACCCAAGCAACGTCAACTACACCAGCATTGACGGCGTCCTCTTTGATAAAGAAGCCAAGAAGCTTCTGGTGTATCCTTACAGAAAGGAAGGCGACACCTATAAGATACCAAGCACTGTAACAGCTATTGATGATTCTGCATTCGGCTCTTCAAGATACCTCAAGGAGATGGAGATACCGACCACAGTAACAAGCATTGCACAGAAAGCATTCTACAACTGCTATCAGCTTGAAAAGGTGAACTTCGGCGAGAATGACTCCGTTACTATCGGCCAGAACGCTGTGACTACTCAGCTTCCCGGAAACGTGCTCACCTTCTACGGTATGACACCTTCCACCGCCGAGACCTATGCTACTCAGAACAGGATCAATTTCGTACCGCTCAATGCTTCCGGTCTGGAGCTGAAAGTTACCTTCAACACCACGGATACACAGCTTGTGACCGATGCGATGATATCCTTTGACGATGCTGACAAGACTACCACCCATACAGCTGACGGCGTATTCGAGTTCCCGCTGCTGAAGGACGGTACATACAAGATGACCGTAAGCGCAAAGAACTTTGCTCCAAGGACCTACGACATCACCGTTAAGGATCATGTTATCGAGGATCCGAATATCACCCTCAATCTCCTCGGAGATATAACAGGTGACAAGAAGCTCAACGCTGCCGACCTTCTGAAGGCAAAGAGCCATATCAAGGGCGTTGCCAAGCTTGAAGGTTATGAATTCAACTGCGCAGATATCGACGGTAACAACACGATCAACGCTGCCGATCTGCTCAAGATGAAGTCACACATCAAGGGCGTAAGCAAGCTCTGGTGATCCGGTAAAACCGATCCCGAACAGCTCTGCAAAAAGCAGGGCTGTTCTTTTTTGTCTGAACTATTTCTCACACCCCTTCGGACAAAAACAGTATAGAAATATTGTCCGAAGGGGTCGTCAGGTGAGCGTGCAGCAGACGTAGTAGCTGCGGGAAAGCCCCCTGACAAGGCGAGTAAAGCTCTAATAATCCAGCACAAAATACTGTACGTGTGATCTCTTTACAGTCATAATTGCATAACAGCCCGAATACAATACTTACAAGCCGCAGCCGTTTCGCTGTGACTGTACTATTATTATATAAGGGGTGATTTTATGACAGTCAGCTTCTCTCAGCTGAGAATGAAGGAGATAGTAAATGTCGCAACAGGTATGAAGATAGGCTATGCGGACGATATCGAACTGGATACCGATACCGCCGCTATAGTCTCTATCATCGTGTGCGGAAGACAACGTGCCTTCGGCCTTATGGGAAAGGACGACGATATCGTTATCAAGTGCAGCGATATAAGGCTCGTGGGGGAGGATACTATCCTCGTTGATCTTGATGAAAGAGCGATATCAACAAAAGAAAAGTCTGTGACAGTTGAAAATTTGTTAAAATAGACGGGCAATATCTCCTTGCAACCGAGAAGAAAATGTGATATAATATTAGAGCAATTCGCACGGCCAGGTTTTCGCCGTTGGTCCCCGTTTCTGCGGGGTTGAAGCGAGGTAAGCCGGCCGGAGGATAAGTAACGCCTGACAAAGGCGAATAAAACCAATCAGGAGGGACTACCATGGCAGTAGTATCAATGAAGCAGCTTCTTGAAGCAGGTGTACACTTTGGTCACCAGACAAGAAGATGGAACC
>CACXFU010000039.1 GCA_902767035.1 uncultured Ruminococcus sp. | reverse complement strand
CTCTTTGCGGAAAGCAGAGATATCCCCATAAAGTATTCGTCCCATGAGATGTAGTCGGTACGTTTCAAAGTAACACCTCCTGTTAGATGCAAGAGCGCAGAAGCAAGAGGCTCCTGCTGTGGTTTGTCATTTATTCTGCTGTTTTACTATAGTATAGCCGTTTTTTGCAAGCAGGTCAAGCGCTGCGTCATAGTTCTCTTTCTTTACCAGAACATAGTCGGTATTGTAGGTCGAGACTGCAAAAATACCGATCCTTGCATCTGCCAGCAGAGATGCGATCGGCGCCAGTATCCCTACCAGAGAAAAGTCGAGCACGCCCTCAATGCGAAAGGCCTTCCAGCCGTCCTCACGGTCGGTAGTGTCGGGCGGTGTGTTCTCTGTCTCGCAGACGAGGGAAAGCTCCTCATCTGTCTGAGAAAGAAAGTAAAAGCCGTTTTTTACAATATCGCTGTGAAAGCTTTTTATCTTGCAGACGGTGAGCTCATAGCCGAGTGCCTTGATCTGCATGATATCAGCCCTCTTTCAGAGCTTCAAGAGCTGCATCAAGGGTGGCACTGTTTTCGATGTTGTAAGCAGAAGCCTCCGTCAGAGTTTTCTTCACAAGCCCTGTGAGCACCTTGTTCGGACCAAGCTCGATGAACGTATCAAACCCTGCTGCCTGAGCCGCAGCAAGCTCTGCCGTGAACCTGACAGGTGACACTATGTGGTCTGCAAGGCGCTTTATCATATCGGTGCCTGCAAAGTCAAGCACTGCACCGGTAACGTTTGAATAGAAGGTCACCTTCGGCTCTGAGAACACAAAGCCCTGTGCCTTAGCCAGAAACTCCTCGGCAGCAGGCCTCATTATCTCGCTGTGAAAGGCGGAAGCTACATTGAGCTTAACTGCCTTCACTCTCTTTGCGGTGCTTGTCTGCTTGATGAGTTCAGCCGCTGCCTCAGCAGCCTTTGCCTCACCTGCGATGACCGTCTGCACGGGTGAATTGTAATTGACCGGCACAACATAACCGTCAGTCTGTTTGCAGGCGGTTTCTATCTCTTCAGGTGCGGGGCCGATGATCGCATACATAACGCCCTCACTGCTGCGTGCACACTTGTCCATAGCCTCAGCCCTTATCTTTATCAGCCTGAAAGCGTCCTCATAGCCAAGCATACCGCTTGCAGCCATTGCAGCGTACTCACCTAGCGAATGGCCCGCAGCACCTGCAAACTCAATCCCCTCAGCTTTGGCGGCCTCAAACGCTGCGAGCGAGCAGGCCATGATCGCAGGCTGAGAGTTTACCGTTCTGTTAAGATCCTCCTCGGGGCCTTCAAAGGCGGTCTTCCTGATGTCTGTACCGAGCACATCGTTTGCAAGCTCAAACACTCTATCGACAGCAGGGTAACGCTCACAGAGCTCCTTTGCCATGCCGACATACTGAGAACCCTGTCCCGAGAAAAGAAACATATTTTTACTCATTTTTCATTCTCCTTATGATATGATTCTATATAGCAAGATACTATTTGTTTTAACAATTAACCATTGTGAAAATTTTTAAAAATAGGTCATAAACTATTAAATAACGACATCGATTTTGTGAAAAATTCCTTGAAAGTTAAAAGAAAGGTTGAGTTGTTAACAATTTGTTATTGAATGGCGGCCCGAAAAGCATTATAATAGTAGATGTGGGCGTATGGCTCTGTCAAGTCAGCCTTACAAAAACAGTATAACACAAAAAATACTAAAAGTAAAGAGAGACTTATCATATATCACGGAGGAAAAAGAAGTGGCAGTAAAAGCAACAGGTATCGAGATAATCGGAGTGGGAAAGTATCTTCCCGAAATGGTAGCTACAAACGAGGATTTCACAAAGATAGTTGAGACCTCTGACGAGTGGATAACCCAGAGGACAGGCATAAAGACCCGTCACATCACAAACGGTGAGCCGACATACTACCTCGGCGCACAGGCTGCAAAGGCAGCGCTTGAGGACGCAGGGATAGAGGCTAAGGACATTGACCTTATAGTGGTCACCACCTGCACGCCTGACTTTTATACTCCTTCGACCTCGTGCCTTGTGCAGAGAGAGATAGGGGCTTTCGGCTCAATGGCGATAGATATCAACTGCGCCTGCACGGGGTTTGACTACGGCCTTGATATGGTGAGAAGATATCTGCTTGCCGAGGACGGAGTTGACACTGTTTTGCTGATAGCTTCCGAGGAGCTTTCTAAGTTCACCGATTACGGTGACAGGGCAAGCTGCATACTGTTCGGTGACGGTTCTGCTGCTTTTGTTATAAGAAGAAAGAAAGATACTCTCTGGTCGTCATACTTAGGTGCTGACGGCAGCGGAGCAGGCTTTCTTGTGGCAAGGGCGCTGAAGTCTGAGAACGTATTCAGAAAGAGCGAGGAAGACTTCGATATGGGTATGCCCGAAACTAAGGAGCATCTTCTCTATCAGGACGGCAAGGAGGTCTACAAGTTCGCAACTAAGACGCTTGCTGCAGCCGTTCAGAAGGCGTGTGAGAAAGCCGGGATAACTCCGGATGAGCTTGCGGCGATAGTTCCTCATCAGGCAAATGTGAGGATAATCGAGACTGCTGCAAAGAATCTCGGAGTTTCAATGGATAAAATGGTCGTTTACATCGACCGCTACGGCAACACCTCATCGGCATCTATACCGATAGCGTTCTGCGATGCTGTTGCTGGAGGCAGGATAAAGAAGGGTGACAAGGTCTGCTTTGTGGGCTTTGGCGGAGGCCTTACCTATGCTGCCGTGATATTTGAATACTGATGGCATCAAGAGTTATACACTTAGCCATTGCGGCCGAGCTTGCCGGACGGCTGGATATACACAGCAGGGAGAGGTTCAACTTCGGCCATGTGCTGCCGGATATGGTGCTGGGTGAATATGAGGTGCGGCTGCCGCTGAAAAAGAAGACGCATTTTTACACGCTTCTGCCAAGCGGAAGAAAGACCTATGATTTTTACAGCTTCTTTGAGGAATATAAGGACAGGCTCACGGACGAGCTTTATCTGGGATATTATGTTCATCTGATAGAGGATAATGTTTTCAGGCAGTATCTTTACTACCGCGTTGGCCTTATCAAAAGGCGGGGAGAGCCCGAGCTTCTCGATGAGCTTTACAAGGATTATCACCTGCTTAACCCTTTGCTGAGAGAGCGATATGATATAGCGCTGCCGACAGTTCCCGTAGGGCTTGAGAATGAGGATATATATAAGCGCTTTGATTTCAATGTGAGGGGATACCTTGATGAGATGAAGGGAGACCTCACAGAGCACCCCGAGGGTGAGCTCAGGCACTTCACTGAGGAGCTTATAAACGAGTTCATTCAGGAGAGCGTTGATGTGATAACTAAGGAAATGGAGTGTCTTGCGAGAGGTGAGCATTACCTCACGCTTGATGACTATTCGATAGAAAACTACTACAAAGGAGAGCTTAGAAAATGACTACCACGAAAACCAGGATAACGGAGCTTCTCGGTATAGAATACCCTATCATTCAGGGCGGTATGGCCTGGATAGCTGAGCACACGCTTGCATCGGCTGTAACAAATGCAGGCGGCCTCGGACTGATAGCGGGAGGCTCGGCGCCGATAGATTATCTCAGGGAGCAGATAAGGCTCACAAAGGCTGCCGTTGACGGAAAGCCTTTTGGTGTGAACATAATGCTTATGAGCCCGAATGCGGAGGATCTTGCTCAGCTGGTGATAGATGAGGGAGTACCTGTGGTAACTACGGGTGCAGGTAACCCCGGAAAATATATGGCTGCGTGGAAAGAGGCAGGCATCAAGGTGATCCCCGTTATACCGTCTGTAGGGCTTGCGAAGAGAATGGAGCGTGCAGGCGCTGATGCAGTTGTTGCTGAGGGTACAGAGTCGGGCGGACATATTGGTGAGAACACTACGATGTGTCTTGTTCCGCAGGTGGTAGACGCTCTTGAGATACCTGTCATCGCAGCAGGCGGCATCGCTGACGGCAGAGGCATTGCGGCATCACTTATGCTGGGCGCTGAGGGCGTTCAGGTGGGCACAAGGTTCTTAGCGTCAGAGGAATGCCAGATACACCCGACATATAAGGAGCTCGTTGTAAAGGCTAAGGACACGGACAGTGTAGTTACCGGCCGTTCAACAGGGCACCCATGCAGGAACGTAAAGACTAAGTTCTCGAAGAAGCTTGCGAGCGGCGAGATGAACGGAACTATCACTCCCGATGAGTTTGAGCAGATAACGCTCGGCTCACTCAGAAAGGCAGTTCAGGACGGAAACCTTGAAGAGGGCTCGTTCCTGTGCGGAGCGATAGCAGGAATGGTCAATGAGGTAAAGCCTGCAAAGGATATAATCGAAGAAATGTTTGCTCAGGCAGAAGAGCTTCTGAGCAAGTGATACGGAGGAAAGTGAAATGGCAACTGCATTTATTACAGGCTCTGCAAGAGGTATCGGTGCGGCTATCGCGCTGAGACTTGCAAAGGACGGCTTCAATATAGCGCTCAATGATATCAGCGAGGCTATGTTCGAGGATAATGACATCATTGACAGGATCAGGGCTGAGGGCGTTGAGTGTGAGAAGTTCATCTGTGACGTATCAAGCTATGCTGAGGCTGAAAAGACCGTCAAGGCTATAAAGGAGCGGTTCGGCTCAATAGACGTGCTTGTGAACAATGCAGGCATCACCCGTGACGGACTTCTCGCAAGAATGAGCGAGGAGCAGTATGACACTGTTGTTGCGGTAAATCAGAAGAGTGTATTCAATATGTCGAAGTTTGTCGGCAGCATAATGATGAGACAGCGCTCCGGCAGGATAATAAATCTGGCGTCAGTTGCAGGCGTTTACGGAAACGCTGGCCAGATGAACTACAGCGCGACAAAGGCAGCGATAATCGGTATGACAAAGACCGTAGCCAAGGAGCTGGGCTCGAGGGGAGTTACCTGCAACGCTGTGGCTCCCGGCTTTATCAAGACCCCGATGACCGACAAGCTGACCGATGAGCAGAAGGCAATGATGCTCAACCAGATCGCTATGAAGCGCTTCGGTGAGGTTGAGGATATTGCAGGAGTCGTTTCGTTCTTAGCATCTAAGGACGCAGGATATGTAACAGGACAGGTAATTGAAATAAGCGGCGGAATAATGATGTAAGCAGGTGCGTGCACCTGCACCATCGCCCCCACCCCGCGCAAGCAGTTGATGACTGATGAACTGTTTGCCCTCCCGCGGAGGGGAGGGAGAGAATTTAGTTTAAAACTATTAAACAGTAACGCTGCGCGAACATTTGCACTATGCTGGTCAGGCACTTGCCTGTTGAAGGTCTTACCCTTCGGGCAGATTTGTCGCTGCTAATCACTCCATAGAGTAGCGAATTAGCCGTGCGGCGAGCACCGCGAATTTCAAGAAGTTGGAGAGATGACCTCTAAAAAGGAGAGTAAACTATGAGCAGAAGAGTTGTTATCACGGGAATGGGCACAGTGAACCCTCTCGGAAAGAATGTGAATGAGTTCTGGGAAAACATAAAAGCGAACAAGAACGGTCTTTCGTTTATAGATCAGTTCGACGCTTCTGATTTCCCTGTAAAGATAGTAGGCGCTGTGAAGGATTTTGACAGCTCCGAATATATCGACAGGAAAGAATCAAAGAGAATGGATCGCTTTACGCAGTTTGCAGTATGCTCCGCAAAGCAGGCGCTCGCTCAGGCTGGTACCGATTTTTCAGATATTGATCCGTTTAAGAAGGGCGTTATAATCGGCGTCGGGATCGGCGGACTTCTTCTCACTGAGCAGGAAGTAAACAAGTTCGCTGAAAAGAAGGATAAGGTGTCGGTCTTCTATATCCCTATGATGATAGGCAATATGGCAGCTGGCACGGTCGCAATGCAGACAGGCTTCAAGGGCGATAACTTCTGCACCACAACTGCCTGTGCTTCCGGAACTCACGCTATTGGTGAGGCGTTCAGAAAGATAAAGGACGGCTACCTTGATGTTGCTCTCTGCGGCGGTACCGAATCCTGCATCTCAAGATTTGCTCTCAGCGGCTTTAACAATATGAAGGCGCTTTCCCGTGCCGAGGAGCTTGACAAGGCATCAACTCCGTTTGACCTTGATCGTCAGGGCTTTGTTCTCGGCGAGGGTTCGGGTGTTCTCTGCCTTGAAGAGTATGAGCACGCTAAGGCAAGGGGCGCTGAGATCATCGCTGAGATCGCAGGCTACGGCGCGACAGGTGACGCTTACCATATGACAAGCCCTTCACCCACAGGTGAGGCTGCGGCTTATGCTATGAAGTACGCCTACGAAGAGGCAGGCCTGAAGCCCGAGGAAGTCAGCTATATAAACGCTCACGGAACATCGACCGGCCTTAATGACAAGTACGAGACCACAGCGATAAAGCTGGCTCTCGGAGAGGACGCCGCAAGGAAGACGGTCATAAACTCCACTAAGTCGATGATAGGACATCTTCTCGGTGCGGCAGGTGCTGTAGAGGCTATAGTTACGGCGCTTTCCGTCAAGAACGACTTCGTTCACAGGACGATAAACTACACCACTCCCGACCCTGAATGTGACCTTGACTATGCTACGGATTCAAACCGCGAGATGACAGTCGGGGCAGCCCTTTCAAACTCACTGGGCTTCGGCGGACACAACGCAACTATCTGCATTAAAAAGGCTGACTGATCACCGAAAGGAGAACACTATGGCAAAGCTTGGATTTGATCTTACTTTTGAAAATATAGAAAGGCTCGCCGATCTCGTCAATGAGAAGGAGCTCTCGGAGATCACTCTTGAAGAGGAAAGCGGCGTAAAGTTAACGCTCAAGGGTAAAAAATGCCCTCCGCCCCCTCCTGTGGGAGCGCCTATGATGCCGCCTGCAATGGCTTCGGCACCCGTTCCACAGCAGGCAGAGCCCTCAGCGCCCGTGCCTTCAGGAAAAGCGGTAAAGGCGCCTATCGTCGGAACATTCTATTCAGCGCCCTCGCCTGATTCAAAGCCCTTTGTAAGTGTCGGCGACACTATCCACAAGGGAGACACTATCTTCATCATAGAGTCGATGAAGGTGATGAGCGAGGTCCAGAGCGAGCTTGACGGCGTGGTTCGTGAGATATGCGTATCAAACGGCGACCCCGTTGAGTTTGACCAGACGATAATGGTACTGGATTGATAAGACAGGAGTTTGACAATGGCAGTTATAATGAATAAGGAGCAGATAATGGAAGTTATCCCTCACAGGGATCCGTTTCTGCTGATAGATGAGATAAATGAGCTGGAGATCGGCAAAAGCGTTAAGGCCACAAAGTATATAAAAGAGGACGACTTCTGGTTCAAGGGGCATTTTCCCGAGTATCCTGTAACGCCGGGCGTGCTCATGGTTGAGATGTGCGCTCAGGCAGGAGCTGTGGCGCTGCTCGCCCTGCCCGAAAACAAGGGCAAGATAGGCTTCTTCGGCGGGATAAACAACTGCAAGTTCCGCCGTCAGGTGGTGCCCGGTGACAAGCTCGATATCGAGGTCGAGATAATCAAGGTGAAAGGACCTATCGGCGTCGGCAAGGCAGTCGCTTCGGTCGACGGGCAGATGGCTGTTAAGGCCGAGATAACTTTTGCTATTAAATAATTTCAAGGAGAACTGAAATGTTCAAGAAAGTTCTTATCGCCAACAGAGGCGAGATCGCAGTTCGTATTATAAGAGCCTGCCGTGAGCTCGGCATTCACACTGTTGCAGTGTATTCTACTGCTGACAGGAACGCTCTTCATGCAAAGATAGCTGATGAAGCTGTCTGCATAGGCCCTGCCCCCAGCAAGGACAGCTACCTCAATGTCAGGGCGCTGATCTCAGCCTGTGAGATAACGGGCGCCGAGGCCATACACCCAGGTTTTGGGTTCCTTTCCGAGAATGCGGAGTTTGCAAGAATGTGCGAAAAGTGCGGCATTGTGTTCATAGGGCCGAGAGCGACCTCTATCGAAATGCTGGGAGACAAGGCTCAGGCTAAGGAGAGCATGAAGGAAGCAGGCGTGCCTGTTATAATGGGCTCCGATGGGGCTATAGCAAACATTCATGCCGCTCATACACTTGCGCGGGATCTCGGCTTTCCGGTGCTCATAAAGGCATCTGCCGGTGGCGGGGGACGTGGCATCAGGGCGGTGCATAACGATGACGAGCTTGAGCCGATGATGAAGGCTGCCAAGCAGGAGGCTCTGGCGTGCTTCGGCAATGACGAGATCTATATGGAAAAGCTGATAGAGAATCCGAAGCATATAGAGATACAGATACTTGCTGATAATTACGGCGATGTTATCTGGCTGGGTGAGCGTGACTGCTCTATGCAGAGAAGAAATCAGAAGGTGCTGGAGGAAGCGCCCTCGCCTGCAAGCTTTATGACTGACGAGCTCAGGCAGAGAATGGGTGAGGCTGCCTGCCGTGCTGCAAGGGTCTGCGGCTACCGCAATGCAGGCACTATAGAGTTTCTTGTGGATAAGAACGGGGAGTTCTATTTCATGGAGATGAACACAAGGATACAGGTGGAGCACCCGATAACCGAAGCTGTCACGGGAGTTGACCTTGTAAAGCAGCAGCTGCTCATCGCATCGGGAGAGCACCTCTCGATAAAGCAGGAGGACGTCAAGCTCAGCGGCCATGCAATAGAGTGCCGTATCAATGCTGAAAACCCGCAGCTCGATTTCAGGCCGTCGCCCGGAACTATAAATTCTCTCTTCATTCCGGGAGGCCCCGGCATAAGGGTAGATACAGCGGTATATCAGGGCTATGAGATACCGCCGCAGTATGACTCGATGATAGCGAAGCTTATCGTTCACGGGAAGGACAGAGAGGAAGCCATTGCAAAAATGACATGGGCGCTTTCCGAGTTCATAGTTGACGGTGTGGCTACGAATGTAGACTTCCAGCTGAAGCTTATAAGAAGTCAGGAGTTTCTTGACGGAAACTATGACAACGGTTTTCTCAACAGAACTAATATACTTGAAAAATAAGTAACTTATTTACTATACAACACAGTAAATAACGAAGCACGGTCTGCTCTTTTACAAGGTTCGCGCAGCGACGCTCGCCGCGCGGCTGGGCGCACGCCATACTGAGCGTGGACTTTATCTTTTGTTTCCACTGCCTATAAATAGAATTAAAGGTAAGGAGGGCACCTGATTTACAAGGTTCGCGCAGCGTTACTATTGAAAAGCTTAAAACATTACTATCACCCTCCCCTCCGCGGGAGGGCAAACGTCGGTAATAACACCTAACTACTTACGTGGGGAAGGGGAATTAAAAAGAATGCTTGAAGATCTGTTTTCTGTTGTTAAGGTCAGATTTAATGGCGATAAGACAGAAGATGATAAGAAAAAGACGGATATCCCTAAGGGGCTGCTGTTCAAGTGCCCCAGATGCCGCAGTGTCACCTTTATGGAGGAGTTCACAAAGGCCGGAAAGGTCTGTCCCGAGTGCAATTACCATTCGAGACTGCCTGCAAAGGAAAGACTGGAGATAACCGTCGATAAGGGAAGCTTTGAGGAGTTCGATGCTCAGATGATCTCAAAGAACCCGATAGACTTTCCCGGTTATAATAAAAAACAGCTTGAAATGCGCGAAAAGACAGGTCTTAAAGATGCCGTCCTCACAGGAAGAGCAAAGATCAGAGGTGAGGACTGTATCATAATAGTTATGGATTCTAACTTTATGATGGCGTCAATGGGCAGCGTTGTTGGCGAGAAGATAACGAGAGCTATCGAATTTGCGACCGAGAACAGGCTTCCTGTTGTTGCGTTTACGGCTTCGGGCGGAGCCAGGATGCAGGAGGGCATCGTGGCGCTTATGCAGATGGCTAAGACTAGCGGCGCTGTGGCAAAGCATAATGAGGCCGGCCTTTTGTATATCACAGTTATGACTGACCCTACTACCGGTGGTGTGACCGCATCGTTCGCGTCACTCGGTGATATAATCATTGCCGAGCCTAAGGTGCTGATAGGGTTTGCCGGAAGGCGTGTTATAGAGGGCACTATCAAGCAGAAGCTGCCCGATGATTTCCAGTCGGCAGAGTTTATGCTTGAAAACGGGTTCCTTGATATGATAGTCGAGAGAAAGTCGATGAGGCGTGTGCTTTCAAACCTTCTGAAGCTGCACAGGCTTTCTGGAAAGGAGGCCGCTGCCAATGAATGAGCTTACAGCGTGCCAGAGACTTGATCTCATAAGGCATAAGGAAAGACCTACCGTGAGAGACTATATACCGCTGCTGTTCGATCATTTCTATGAGCTGCACGGAGACAGGCTCTTCGGCGATGACGGTGCTATCCTCGGCGGTATCGGATACTTCAAGGGCATACCCGTTACGGTGATAGCTGAGGTCAAGGGAAGAAATCTCGAAGAGAACAAGGCCTGCAACTTTGCAATGCCTCACCCCGAGGGCTACAGAAAGGCTCTGAGGCTTGCCAGACAGGCAGAAAAGTTCCACAGACCTGTTATCTGCTTTATCGACACACCCGGCGCGTTCTGCGGCATAGACGCCGAGCAGCACGGCCAGGGAGAAGCGATAGCTAAGAACATAATGGAATTTATGATGATAAAAACGCCGATAATCTCGATAATCCTCGGTGAGGGCGGTTCAGGCGGTGCGCTGGCGCTTGGCGTATGCGATGAGCTGGCTATGCTTGAAAACTCTATCTATTCAGTTATTTCTCCGAGAGGCTTTGCGAGCATTCTCTGGAAGGACCCTTCAAGAGAGCGTGAGGCCTGCGATATAATGAAGATAACTGCTGAGGATCTGGTAAGGTTAAAGGTCTGTGACCACATAATTGCCGAGGCTGAGGGCGGAGCTCATAATGACGCTCAGCTGACGGCAGAGAACATTTCTGAGTATATTTCTCAGGCTCTTGAAAGAAAATTGCAAAAAGGGCTTGACGAATTGCTAAATCAACGCTATAATAAGTTTAGGACTGTGGGAGAGTTTTCCGAAGGGTAGCTTTCGGCTCACAGTGACCTGCCACTATTTCTAAGAATGGAGGGAAAGCAAATGGTATTTGATAAGGTAAGTGAGATCATCGTTGATCAGCTCGAGTGCGAGAAGGATGATGTTACGATGGAGGCTTCCATTACTGACGATCTCGGCGCTGATTCTCTTGACGTTGTCGATCTGGTAATGAGCATCGAGGAGAGCTTCGATGTTGAGATCCCTGACGAGGATGTTGAGGGCATCAAGACTGTAGGCGATATCGTTAAGTATATTGAGAGCAAGGTAGAGGAATAATTCCTGCACTGTAAAGGGCTGCTTCCCCGATCGGAGAGCAGCCCTTATTTTTTGTGCTTATATTCGATATATTCGCTTATTGTCTGTATGAAGGCGATAAGACAGCCGATGAGAAACACTCCGCTGTAAAGCAGCCCTATCATTCCCAGAGCGCTTTTGTTTGACGCGCTGTAGCTATCATCGGCAGGTGAGAACAGTATATTCAGTCCGGTGAGCAGCAGTATTAACGACAAAACTGAGAACAAAACGCTGTGCCCTATAAGACCGCCCACAGTATAAGGGGCATAAGTCCTGACCCAAAGGAGCGCCCAGCCGACCGAGACGGCAAGGACGAGGGCAAGCTTCAGGTATTCAAGAACAGTATCCATTATTTGATCCTCCTCTTGTGAAACACTGATACGGTTTTTGCTGTAGATCTTTTGGTATTATACTACTGCCGCGAATATTTGTCAAGTTCTGTTTGGCTTCTGAATATTACATCAGTGAACTTCGGGCTGTTTTTAGCATTTGTGCAAAGTGCATAAAATTGCAATATATTTCTTAAAGGGTATAGACAAAGAACGGGTTTTGTGGTATAATAGGAACAATTAAAGAGTAAACGGGCGACAGACCCGTGGAAAGGAATTTTTATGCTGCATGAAAAATCCTGCGGCGCTATTGTTTACAGAAAATATCACGGAAATACTGAGATACTTCTTATCAAGCACGTAAACAGCGGTCACTGGTCGTTCCCGAAGGGACACGTAGAGGGCGATGAGACCGAGGAGGAGACTGCCAAGCGTGAGATAATGGAGGAAACAGGCATTGATGTGAACCTTGACACCACCTTCCGCGAGCTGGTTACATATTCACCGAGGAAGGACACCCAGAAGGTGGTAGTGTATTTTATCGGCAAGGCCAAGAACACGGATTACACCCCCCAGGAGGAAGAGATCGCCGACATAAAGTGGGTCGAGATCGGCAGAGCGGGACAGGTGCTTTCGTATGAGAATGACAAGTCGATAGTGAACAAGGCAAAAAAATTTATCATTTATTAATGCGCGCCGCGCAAGGCTTCACGGCTCACGTCAGGGTATCCCGACGATGAGGCGTGATTCATTTTTATGAGAAAAGTTCGTTTTATTCGGGTTGAAATAAAGAGAGATCTGTGGTACAGTGGTTCTGAACGGAGTGATATGATGATAAGCAGAAAACTTGAACTTGAAAACCTTAACAATACAAGAGACCTCGGCGGTATGACAGGTGCCGGCGGCAGAAAGATCGTGAGCGGTAGACTTATCCGCAGCGGTCACCTTTATTTTGCCAGTGAGAACGATCTGAAAACTCTTGCAGAGAACGTTCATACCGTGATAGATTTCAGAACTGCGGCTGAGCGTGAAGAGAAGCCTGACCCGAAACTTGGAAACGCAAGGGAGATCAGGCTGTCCGTGCTGACTGAGCTGACCGAGGGCGTCACCCGTGAGGAGGAGTCTGACAAGGAGGCGTTTAAGAGGCTCACCCTTGACCCCGAGCTTGCACGCGCCCATATGAAAAAGATCTACTCAGGCTTTCCGCTGACTGATGCCGCTAAAAACGCCTACAGAGAGTTTTTTGATATACTGCTTGAGAACGAGAGCGGGGCAGTCCTGTGGCACTGTACTGCCGGCAAGGACAGAGCAGGCTTTGCGGCAGTTATGACAGAGGAGATATTAGGTGTTTCAAAAGAGGATATCTGCGCCGATTACTTAGCTACAAACGAGAATATCAGAGCAGAGGTCGAGCAGCTGCGCGATCTTCTGGGCGGCAGTGCCGACAGCTCGGACGAGGCTATCGACTACCTGTTCACCGCAAAGAAGGAGTACCTTGACACCGTATATGAGGTCATCGATAAGGAATACGGCTCCTTCGACGGATATCTCAGGCAGGCGCTCGGGCTTGATGATGAAATGCTCAACAGGCTGAGAGAGCTGTATCTTGAATGAGAGGTGTAGAAATGGCTGAGCAGAAGGAAGAGCTAATAAAGCTGATATATGATAATTACGGCATTAAGCCCGATTATCTCTGGGCGAAGGACCCGTCCTCGTGTGCGCTGAGACACCCCGAGAGCGGCAAGTGGTTCGCAGTGATGATGAGGATAAAACGAGAAAAGGTAGGCCTTGCAGGCAAGGGAATGCTCGACATAGTAGATGTGAAATGCGACCCGCTGATGACAGGCTCCGTGCTGACAAACGAGGGAATGTACCCTGCCTACCATATGAACAAGAAAAACTGGATAACGATAGTTCTTGACGGCACTGTAGATATCGGCGAGATAATGATGCTCGTTGATATGAGCTATCAGATGACCCTGCCAAAAGTGAAGACAGCGCCCGTCAGGAGGATACCCTACTGGATAGTGCCGATAAACAATAAGTATTACGATATCGAGGAAGCTATCGACAATGCACCCGATGAGCCTATCCCATGGAGACAGAGGTACAATTTCCAGAAGGGGGACACGGTGTATATGTATGTGACAGCGCCTGTTTCGGCGATAAAGTTCAAGTTCGTCGTCGATAAGGTCGAGATCCTGCCTGTAAAGCACCACAATAAAGAGGTCTATCTGAGATTCGTCAGAAAATATGACGAGAGCGTTTTCACATTTGCAAAGCTGAAGGAGCACGGAGTTTACGCCGTTAGAGGCCCGAGAAGCATTCCGCGCTCTCTTGTAAAGGCTATCGAGGAGTATGAGGAAGAAAACCCTGGATAACTTAAACTTTATGAAAACAGCTCTCCTCGCCGTAGGCAAGGAAGCTCTTTCTCTGTACCTATTGAGACATACAATACCAATGTGTGCTTTGGAGTTTTAGACAGGCTGAAACCTGAATCACGAAAGGAGTAATCATAATGGAGCTTATTGAAGGTATCAGAACAAGAAGAAGTATGAGACAGTTCACGGACAAAAAGGTCGACCGTGAGACTCTGGAAAAGATCATTGATGCGGCAAGGTCGGCGCCGACATGGAAAAACTCTCAGACGGTGCGCTATGTAGTAGTTGAGGACAGGCAGACGCTTGACCGCATAGCAGACGATGCCACCTGCGGCAGAGAGGCTAACAGGCGCACGATCCGCGGCACACAGACTCTGATAGCTCTTGCATCTGTCAAGGGGATAAGCGGTTATGAGCCTGACGGTTCATTTACGACCAACAAGGGCAACGAGTGGCAGATGTTCGATGCAGGCATAGCAGCACAGACCTTTATGCTGGCAGCACACGCATACGGAGTCAGCTCTGTAGTGCTCGGCATTTTCAGTGATGAAAAGGTCTCGGAGATATTAGGCCTTGATGACACTCTTACGGTGTCCGCGCTGATACCGATAGGCTATGCAGGCGGAGAGCCCAGAAATCCCCCGAGGAAAGACCTTTTGGAATACATTATTTATAAGTAATAAAAAACGCTCTGACAGTTAAACTGCCGGAGCGTTAGTCTTTCTTATATGTATCAGCCTCTGTTCTGAGCCGCTACAAGGCTCTCACCACAGTAGATCTTGCGCAGCTTTGGCTTCTCGATCTTGCCTGTCGGGTTTCTCGGAACGTCAGCAAAGATTATCTTGTGAGGTCTCTTGTATCTCGGCAGCTTCTTGCAGAACTGCTGGATATCATCCTCGGAGCAGGGGTGGTCGGGCTTGAGCTCGATTATAGCCGCCGCGATCTCACCGAGCCTTTTGTCAGGCAGACCGATCACAGCAACGTCCTTGATAGCGTCGTTGCTTCTGAGGAAGTCCTCGATCTGAACAGGGTAGAGGTTCTCTCCTCCGCTTATGATAACGTCCTTCTTCCTGTCAACAAGGAAGATAAATCCGTCCTCGTCCTCCTGAGCCATATCACCGGTGTAGAGCCATTCCCCGTGGAGCACCTCTTCGGTGGCCTTGGGGTCACGGTAATAGCAGGTCATAACTCCTGGTCCCTTAACAGCAAGCTCGCCGACCTGTCCGCGCTCTACGGTGTTGCCGTTCTCGTCAATTATCTTGGCCTCCCAGCCAAAGCCTGCCTTGCCGATAGCGCCAACCTTGTGAATGTTCTCAACTCCGAGGTGAACACAGCCGGGGCCGATCGACTCGCTGAGACCGTAGTTTGTGTCATACTGATGATTCGGGAAGACCTTCTTCCACCTTGAGATAAGAGAGGGCGGAACAGGCTGAGCACCGATGTGCATAAGTCTCCACTGAGACAGCTCATACTTTGAGAGCGTTACCTCGCCGCTGTCAATAGCATCAAGAATATCCTGAGCCCACGGCACCAGCAGCCAGACTATCGTGCATTTTTCGTTAGATATAGTCTCTAGTATGAATTCAGGCTTTACACCCTTCAAAAGCACTGCCTTGCCGCCTGAAATAAGGCTTCCGAACCAGTGCATCTTAGCGCCTGTGTGATAGAGCGGCGGAATGCAGAGAAACACATCGTCCTTCTGCTGGCCGTGATGGTTCTGCTCTACCTTGCACGAATGCATAAGGCTCTCGTGATTGTGAAGTATAGCCTTGGGAAAGCCCGTAGTGCCCGAAGAGAAGTAGATAGCAGCATCGTCCTTGTCGGTGAGCTCAATCTCAGGCGATACGCTTGAGCAGTTGGATACCAGTCTGTCATAGTGCTCCGCAAATGTTGGGCAGTTCTCCCCGACGTAGAAGAGCAGTCTGTTCTTGCTGATCTCATCAGCTATCTCCTCGACCCTTCCGATAAACTCCGGCCCGAACACCAGTATATCGACCTCGGCCAGATCAAGGCAGTATTTTATCTCATCAGAGGTATATCTGAAATTAAGAGGCACAGCCAGCGCACCTGTCTTCAGGATGCCGAAATAGATAGGCAGCCATTCAAGACAGTTCATAAGCAGTATCCCGACCTTGTCTCCCTTTGCCACCCCGCGTGAGAGCAGCAGGTTTGCAAATCGGTTAGCCTTTTCGTTGAATACGCTCCATGTTATCTCTCTTCTGTAATGACATTCGGGGTCCGGCTCTATGAGCTCATACTCCTTCCAGGTAACTCTCTTTCTTTCTCTGATCTCGGGATTTACCTCAACTAAGCTCACGTCGTTTCCGAATTCGCGGGCATTTTTTTCAAGCAGCTGGGTTATCGGCATTCTGATCGTCCTTTCACATAATAAAGTTAAAAAGCATAAAAGCTTAAAAGTGTTAAATTACCATAAGTATACCATATCTCGTCGCAAATGTAAAGTGTTTTTTTGAATAAAAAACAAATTTTGCCTGCAAAGACACTTTTTTTGAAAAAAGGGCTTGATTTTTTTGAAGGGATAGTGTATAATATCATACGTTGAACGGAGACGTATCGAAGTGGTCATAACGGGGCGCACTCGAAATGCGTTAGCCCATACCGGGCTCGTGAGTTCGAATCTCACCGTCTCCGCCATAAGGGGCTGGCCCCCGGGATATCACCGCCTTCTGCCAATCGGCCGGAGACGGTATTTTTTTGCCGCAGCTTATTTTTATATGTGCTTTTTTGTTGAACTTTAATGCTTGACAAAACACCATATCTTGTGTTATGATTACAATGTATGTGAAAATCTTGTGCGAAGGAAGGTCAATATGGCTAGAAAACAAGAATATGATAACGAATCGATGAAGCTTCTTAAAGACGAGGAGCGTGTGCGTCTGCGTCCTGCCGTAATATTCGGCTCTGACGGACTGGAGGGCTGTAAGCACGCTGTGTTCGAGATCCTCTCAAACTCAATTGACGAAGCGCGTGAGGGCTACGGCGACAAGATCATCGTCACCCGATATAACGATCAGTCGGTAGAGGTCGAGGACTTCGGAAGAGGCTGCCCCGTTGACTATAACAAAAACGAGAAAAGATACAACTGGGAGATCGTATACTGCGAGCTTTACGGCGGCAGCAAATACGATAACAATTCCGGCAGCAACTATGAGTACTCTCTTGGGCTCAACGGTCTCGGTGCCTGCGCAACGCAGTACGCCTCTGAGTATATGGACGTTGAGATCTACCGTGATAAGAAGAAATTCAATCTCCATTTTGAAAAGGGTAAAAACATAGGCGGTCTCAGCACCGAAGATGTTACCCGCAAAAAGACGGGTACCCGTACTCACTGGAAGCCAGACCTTGAAGTATTCACCGATATAGATATAGAGCCTGAGTATTATGAGGACGTTCTCAAAAAGCAGGCTGTCGTCAACCCGAATATAACGTTCGTCCTGAGACTTCAGAGGGAAAACGGCTCTTTTGAAGAGAAGACCTATCTCTATGAGAACGGCATCGCCGATTATGTGCGCGAGATCGCAGGCGAGAAGACCCTGACCTCTGTGCAGTATATCTCAGGCGACAGAAAGGGAAGAGACCGTGAGGACAAGGACGAATACAAAGTTAAGCTCGCAGTCGCTTTTACCTTCTCAAATCAGGTGGAGTTTCTTGAATACTATCACAATTCAAGCTACCTTGAGCACGGCGGCTCCCCCGAGGACGCTGTCAAGAGCGCCTTTACGTCTCAGATAAACGCTTATCTTAAAAACAATAACAAATATCTCAAAAACGAAAAGCCCATATCCTTCCAGGACGTTCAGGACTGTCTGGTGCTGGTGTCAAGCTCTTTCTCAACACAGACCTCTTATGCGAACCAGACCAAGAAGGCTATCACCAATAAGTTCATAAAAGAATGTATGACCGAATTCTTAAAGCACAACTTAGAGGTCTACTTCATCGAGAATCCCGACGAAGCCGTGAAGATAGCCGAGCAGGTACTTGTCAACAAGAGAAGCCGTGAACGCGCAGAGAAGGCAAGGGTAGATATCAGGAAAAAGCTTGCAGGCACGATAGACCTTTCAAATCAGGTGCAGAAGTTCATCGACTGCCGCTCCAAGGATCTCTCTCAGAGAGAGCTCTACATCGTGGAGGGCGACTCGGCGCTGGGCTCGGTAAAAATGGCAAGAAACGCAGAATTTCAGGCCGTTATCCCGGTAAGAGGAAAGATACTCAACTGCCTTAAAGCTGACTATGACAAGATCTTCAAAAACGAGATCATTACCGACCTTATCAAAGTCCTCGGCTGCGGAGTAGAAGTAAAAACCGGCAAGAACAAGGAGATATCCCTTTTCGATATAAACAATCTCAAATGGAACAAGATAATTATCTGTACCGATGCCGATGTCGACGGCTTCCACATCAGAACTCTGATCCTGACGATGCTCTACAGGCTCACGCCTACCCTTATAAAAGAGGGCTATGTTTATATCGCTGAGTCACCCCTGTTTGAGATCACCACCTCTGACGGCAAGAAGTATTTCGCCTATGACGAGGCTGAGAAAACAAAGATACTCAAAATGATCGAGGGGAAAAAGTTCGATATCCAGCGCTCAAAGGGTCTCGGTGAGAACGAGGCCGATATGATGAGCCTGACCACTATGGATCCCGAGACAAGACGCCTAATAAAGATACACCCTGATGACATCGAGCAGACCCAGTGGATGTTTGATATGCTCCTCGGTGACGACCTGCAGGGCAGAAAAGAGTTCATCACCAACAACGGTATCGATTATCTGGAGTTTGCTGATATATCCTGACACCTTTTTATAGGTAATAGGGAATAGGTAATAGGGAATAGGTATGGTATCGCCTGCGGCGATGGATTTTTAGTATTGCCCGAAATTTATAATAAGGATAGAATGAAATGGCTAGAAAGAAAACTGAACCAAAGCAGCCTGCTAAGAAAAAGACCGATGCCTATATAGAGGGCGCGGGACTTGTGCAGGACGAAAGGATAACACTTTCGCTTGAAAAAAATTATATGCCCTACGCCATGAGCGTGCTGGTGTCAAGAGCCTTTCCTGAGATCGACGGCTTCAAGCCCTCTCACAGAAAGCTCCTTTACACCATGTATAAAATGGGCCTTATAAACGGAAAGCTCACAAAGTCTGCTAATATCGTAGGCTCAACTATGAGGCTGAACCCTCACGGTGATGCCGCGATCTATGAGACTATGGTAAGGCTCTCCCAGGGCAACGAGGCGCTGTTGCACCCCTATGTAATGAGCAAGGGCAACTTCGGTAAGGCGTATTCGAGAGATATGGCTTACGCTGCAGCACGTTATACCGAGGCAAAGCTTATGCCTATCTGCGCAGAGCTTTTCGGAGACATCGACAAGGACACGGTCGACTTTGTCCCGAATTACGATAACACCACCACTGAGCCGACCCTTCTGCCGGTAAGGTTCCCGTCGATACTTGTAAACTCAAATGTCGGCATAGGTGTTTCTATGGCATCGTCGGTATGCTCCTTCAACCTGACGGAGATCTGCGAGTCTACTATCGGCCTGATGAAGAATAAAGATTTTGACCTTCTCGAGACCCTCAAAGGCCCCGATTTCCCGGGCGGCGCATCGCTCCTCTATGATGAGCAGGAGCTTGACACTATCTACCGCACCGGCAAGGGCTCTGTCAAGCTCAGGGCTAAGTATCAGTTCGATAAGGCATCTAGGACACTTGAGATAACCGAGATACCCGCAACCACCACGGTAGAGGGCATAATCGAAAAGATAATCGCTCTCGTTAAAGCAGGCAAGATCAAGGAGGTCTCCTACCTCAGAGACGAGACGGATATAAACGGCCTGAAGATCGGTATAGACGTCAAAAAGGGCGTTGACCCCGACAAGCTTATGCAGAAGCTCTATAAGCTCACCCCTCTTCAGGACTCATATTCCTGCAACTTCTATATCCTTGTCGGAGGATACCCGAAGATCATGGGCGTTTATGATATCCTCAACGAGTGGATAAGCTTCCGTATGGAATGTGTAAGGCGCCGTACAGCCAACGAGCTGCGTCAGAAAAAGGACAAGCTCCATCTCCTGAAAGGTCTCGGCAAGATCCTTCTCGATATCGACAAAGCTATCAGGATAATTCGTGAGACCGATGAAGAATCCGAGGTCGTACCTAACCTTATGATAGGCTTCGGCATTGACGAGATACAGGCTGAGTACGTTGCTGAGATAAAGCTGCGTCACCTTAACCGCGAATACATCTTAAAGCGCACCGCCGAGACCGATAAGCTGGAAAAAGATATCGCCGAGCTTGAAGATATCCTCGGCTCTGACAGGAAGATAAAGAACATCATCATTTCCGAGCTTAAAGACATCATCAAAAAATACGGCCAGCCAAGGCGCACCCAGTTCTTCTACAAGACCGATATCGAAGAGGTCAGCATTGAGGAAGAAGTTCCTGACTATCAGTGCAAGTTCATTCTATCTGACAGCGGCTATTTCAAGAAGTGCACTCCGCAGTCCCTGAGAATGGCGAGCGACCAGAAGTTCAAAGAGGGCGACTTCCAGAGCCAGGAGATAGATGCCACCAATAAGCATGATCTTCTCTTCTTCACAAATGCCGCTACCGTTTATAAGACCAAGGCCTCAGCCTTTTCGGATACCAAGGCCAGCGCTCTCGGTGATTATATACCTGCGGCTCTGTCCTTCGATGAGGGCGAGAGCGTAAGGTCAATGGTCGCAACGACAGACTATTCTGGCTATCTTATCTTCTGCTTTGAAAACGGAAAGGTAGCAAAGGTGCCGCTCTCCGCATATGAAACAAAGACCAACCGAAAGAAGCTCGCCAATGCTTACAGCGCAAAGAGCAGGCTTATCGGCGTCTTCCATGTAGCAGAGAATGCGAACCTTATGCTTCGCACCACAAACGGCAGAGCTATGATCTTCAACACGGCGCTCCTGCTGCCAAAGGCCGCGAGAGACACCATAGGCGTTCAGTGCATGACCCTAAAAGCCAAGGGCGTGACGGTAGACCGTGCCTTCGTCATCAGTGATGAAAAGGCAGACGAGCTCAAAAAGTACAAGAGCAAGACCATACCGGTAGCCGGCAGCTTTGCCAAGGACATTGAAGACCCCGACCAGATAACGTTCTGATAGATCCCCCTGTCTTCGGGCAGGGGTGTTTTGATATTGTCCCCCACCGATTGACAATTGACGCAAACTGTGTTATAATAGCAAAGTAAACGTTTGAATTCGGGAGGCGTCTCTATGGAGTGTCCAAAGTGTCATAAGCCCGTAGGCGATAATGACAAGATCTGTAAAAACTGCGGTACAAGGCTGAAAGCTGACGATGTTTACGCCCTTCGCAGAAAGAGGATATCGGATAAAAGCAATGCGATAGATGTCACTCCTTCGGGAAAGTCCTCGGCTGCCGTCAAAAAGGGGCTCGATGTCGGCTCCGGAAAGATAAAGCTGATAGCTTTTGCTGTGGGTGCCGTGCTCGTTATCATACTTGCTGTAGTGATAATCGCTTCGCTGACAGGCTCAAAGGGTGCCAAAAAGGCGGAACAGATAGCGGAATATATCGGCACAAGACCGGAAGTGGCGCAGAATAAAACGGAGATCGACTTCAAGAGGGAGTCTGCTTACAATGTGCTGAATAAGGCGGTCGACTTTGATTTCATCGTTGAGGCTGAGGACGATGTGACCTCGGCAGGCATCAATTTCCCTGAATGGGCAATATTTATCCAGAAGTCAAAAAAGGGGAATATCAAGAGCGTAAGGTATGTTGACTTCAGGACCGTTGAGGATAATATCAACGGTGAGAAGAGAAGCTCTGTCGTAAATCTTGATAAGTTCAGCAAGGGCATCAATAACGATGACGTCCTCGATGAGATGAAGAGCGACCCTTATGCTGTCAAATATACTAAAGACGCTGTCATTTATACCTACAGGTACTGGTATAAGAGCGACAGCGGAGACCGTCAGGCTGTGATACTTGACATTACCGCCGATACCGACGGGAAATATCAGGGGTATGAGTCAAAGCTCGTTTATCCGAACGACCTTTGATCTCAGGCTGTTTTCTGTTACAGAAGTAATACAAATTATTGCATAAAATCTACAATTCAGGGGTTATTCTTGACATTTTGCCGAAATGCTGATAATATATAGCGGTAGGGAAGAAGAACCCTTGTTTTTGTGATGTTTATATATTTTTATTATACGGGAGCCGCTTACCGGGCTTCCGGTCTTTAGAAGAAGGAGTTTGTTTATGGAGCCAAGTGTAAATCTGTGCATGGGCTGTATGAATGAGCTGGGTCCCGACGGGGTCTGTCATCATTGCGGTTATACCGATGATATACCGCATTTACAGTCATATCTTGCACCGAGAACATTTCTTGACAACAGATATATAGTCGGAAAGATGCTTTCCTATAACGGTGAGGGCGCGTCTTACATCTGCTATGACACGGTAGGCAAGTGCAAGTGTACGGCGAGAGAATATATGCCCGATACCCTCTGCGAGAGAAACAGGGAGACCCAGGAGCTCGTTGTCAATCCCGACTGTTTAGCGAAGTATAAGACCTTTATTTCAGAGTTTGCCGATGTGAACAGGGCACTGTCAAGAATGACCAACCTTGACCACATCGTCACTGCAAAGGATATCTTTGCCGAGAACAACACTACATATGTGATACTTGAATATGTTGAGGGAGTTTCCCTCAAAAAGTTCCTGCAGTCCAATAAGGGCTATCTTTCGTGGGAGCAGGTAAAGAAGCTCTTTATGCCTCTTTTCACCACTCTTTCTCTGATCCATAATGCAGGCATCATCCACAGGGGCATATCCCCTGAGAACATACTTGTGACCACTGACTGTGAGCTGAAGCTTACGGGCTTCGGTGTAAGCTCCGTGAGAACTGCGAACACAGGCCTTTCCCCCGAGTTCTATTCGGGCTACACAGCGCCTGAGCAGTATAACTCTCTGGAGTGGCAGGGCACATGGACAGACGTTTATGCCCTTGCAGCCGTTATCTACAGGATACTTACCGGCTGTATGCCGCTTGACGCCTTTACCAGAACAAGAAATGACACCATGGCAGATGCCGCTCAGGTGAACCCGAGGATACCGCTGCACATCTCAAACGTCCTTTCAAGGGCAATGAGAGTAAGGGGCGAGGACAGGATACAGACTGTTACCGAGTTCGTATCCGAGCTGTTCGAGCAGCGCTCCGCCCATATAGAGCACCCCAAGGGCTCCACCCAGACCATACCTATCCAGCACGTACCCAAGCAGGTAAGGCAGCGCCGTGAGGAACCTCAGAAGAAGGAGTCCTCAAAGGCGGCTGTGATAATCGGCTGGGCTGTGCTTGCACTTGTGCTGGCAGCATCTATGTTCCTGCTGTATCAGCTTTTTGCAGGCCCTTCAGATGACGACACAAAGACCGGTACAAGGTCGATAGTCGTCGCTGATACCGGTGATACTGAGGTCGAGGACGATTACTCAAACGATAATAACCGTGTTACCGCTGCCACCACCGCGTCTATCAATGAAAGCGGCGCGATAATGCCTAATGTCGTAGGGCTTGAATATCTTACGGTAGAAAAACAGCTCGGAAATGACTTCACTATCAGAGTAAAGTATTATTATGATGAGAATGAGGTCGGCGGAATAATCAAGGAGCAGTCAATAGAGCCTGACACCTATTACGATCCTGCCCAGAAGCCCGAGCTTGAGCTTCTTGTGAGCGGTGGTTCTCCGAACGTTCCCGTGCCTGAATTTGCCGGCATGATGAAGAAGGACTACCTTGAAGTGCTCGATGCGCTGAACATCAAGTATAAGGTGGTAGACGTCGTTTCTGACAAGGCAGCCGTAGGCTACGTTGACAGCACCAGCATCAAGCCCGGCCAGACGATCAACGTCGAGAAGGGTACGGTGCTCACGGTCAATATCTCAAAGGCGCTTGTGACAAAGAAGACCACCACGACCTCTGAGACCACTGCCAAGCCGGACGAGCCGGAGCCGCAGAATACTACCACCGCTGCACCGGAGACTACCACGACTACCACTACGACCACCACAGAAGCTCCTCCCGAAGTTCCCGATGACCCCGAAGAAGGTGCAAACGTACCCTCTGTAGTTATCAGGTGAAATCAGCGAAAACGTTTAAATAAAGTATTAAAAGTAGCGCAAAGCCCTTGACATATCGGGGGCTTTGTGTTATGATATATGGGTATAAAAACGATTACGGGCGGGTGTGCCCGATAGGAGGAAATATATTATGGCTAAGACTATCGGTGTTTTGACAAGCGGAGGAGACGCTCCGGGAATGAATGCTGCTGTCAGAGCAGTTTGCAGAGCAGGCCTTGAAAAGGGAATGAAGGTATACGGTATCCTCAGAGGATATAACGGTCTTCTCAAGGGCGATTATATCGATATGAACGCAAGGACCGTATCGGGCATTATCCAGAGAGGAGGCACCTGCCTTTACACTGCAAGATGCCCCGAATTCAGAGATATCGAGGGTGTCAAGCTCGGTAAGAAAAAGTGTGAAGAGCTCGGCCTTGACGGTATAGTAGTTATCGGCGGTGACGGCTCATTCAGAGGTGCTGCTGATCTTTCGGCACAGGGCGTTCCTTGTATCGGCCTTCCCGGAACTATCGACAACGATATTGCCTGCACTGAGTACACTATCGGTTATGACACCGCAATGAATACCGCTATGGAGATGATAGACAAGCTGAAGGATACTGCACAGTCTCACGACAGATGCTCTGTAGTTGAGGTAATGGGCAGAAATGCTGGTTATATCGCAATAAATGTTGCTGCTGCAGTCGGTGCAGAGGCTTGCATCACTCCTGAGAAGCCTTACGACCTTGACCTTATCGCACAGAATATGCAGAGAGCTATCAAGGGCGGCAAGCAGCACTTCGTAGTAGTCGTTGCAGAGGGCGTCGGCAAGACCGATTACATAACCAAGACCCTTGCTGATCTTACAGGTATCGAGACCAGAGCGACTGTTCTCGGCCACGTTCAGAGAGGCGGTTCACCTTCTATCAGAGACAGAGTCATAGCTACAAAGATGGGCTATCACGCTGTTGAGCTGCTCGAGCAGGGTATAGGCAACAGAGTAGTAGGTATGAAGGATAACAAGATCTACGATGTTGATATCCAGGAGGCACTTTCGATGAAGAAACCCTTTGAGGACGAGCTTTACGATATCCTCACAAAAACGGCATTCTGATAAACAGAGCTTAGAGCCGCTGTGTTTTACCGACACGGCGGCTTCTTGTGTTAAGGCGGCTTGTGTTGATATGATGAAATTTTTCGGTTTTGCTTGCAATCGGAGATGTTTTATAGTATAATATAAAGTGCTTTGAATATGAACAGGGGGGTTCTTAAATGACAACTGTCGGATTTATCGGCGCCGGTAATATGGGCTACGCTATTATGAAGGGTATCAAGGACTCGGATATGAGCAGTGAGATCGCCCTTTATGCTTTTGATACTTATCAGGACGCCTGTGTAAGAGCTCAGCAGCTGGGTGCTCAGATCACAGCTGATGCGGCAGAGCTTGCAGGCTCATGCAGCTATGTGTTTCTCGCAGTCAAGCCTCAGCAGCTCGATGAGGTCCTCGATGCGATAAAGCCTGAGGTCACAGCGAAAACTGTCATAATATCTATCTGTGCCGGTATCACAGATGAATATATCGCATCAAAAACAGTCAGCGGCGCAAAGGTAGTGCTCGTTATGCCGAACACGCCTCTGCTCTTAGGTGAGGGCGCAACTGCGCTTTCAAGGTCTGAGAGCGTTACAGATAAGGAGTTCGGCTTTGTGTGCTCTGTTTTCGGCTCGTGCGGTATTTACAGCGTTATCCCCAAGGATAAGATGAAAGAGATAATCGCTGTGAACGGCTCATCGCCTGCGTTCATATACCTTTATGCGCAGAGCTTTGTGAAGTATGCAGTCTCTGTCGGCATTGACGAGAAGGCAGCCGTTCAGCTTTTTGCAAAGTCGCTCATCGGTTCCGCTAAGATGATAACCGACAGCGGCAAATCGATAGATGAGCTTATAGATATGGTCTCCTCAAAGGGAGGAACTACCATAGCAGGCCTTGCTGAGCTAAGAGCAGGCGGCCTTGATGAGGCAGTTCAGAACTGCTGCAAGGCTTGTACGCAAAGGGCATATGAGCTCTCAAAATAGTATAAAATAAGCCCCCTCTGCATATATTGCATAGAGGAGGGATGCTTATGAGATATGATGCAAGAGAAAGAGCCCTGAGTGCAGGTGCCTTTGCCTTCTTTATGACGGCGGCTCTTCTGGGTGAGCTTCTGGGCTCCCTTGGCACAGCCCTGACGGACAGCCCCTTTACTTACGGCCTTGCCGTTTATTCGGGCTTCGGTTCGGGTGATGCTTTGCGCTCTGCGCTTTCAGCCCTGTTCGGGACAAGCATATATATGTCAGCAGTCTTTATCCTGGGTTTCTTCCCGATGGGTCAGCCGCTTTGTGCAGCGGTCATGCTCCTTAGGGGGATAGGTCAGGGCGCGGTGCTCTCACAGCTGTATCTCACTGTACGTTCGGGCGAGCTTGCCGGTTTGTTTGTCGGTTTTATACTGCCGAATACATTGACCGCGGCAGCATTGTCGCTTGCCTGTAATGAGGCCGTCACGCTTTCAAATGCGTATCTTCGGCACACCTTTTCTGACAGACAGGTCCTCGGTATGAAGGATACGGTCAGGCTCTATGTGATAAGGTTTTTGCAGCTGGAGCTTGTCTGTGCAGCGGCATCAGTGCTTATCTATCTTTCGGGCAGTATATGATAAAGGGAATTTCCAAAATGATAGGAGAATATAAATGGGACTTTTTGATAACGCATATCAGCACAAGGGCGTGCTGAAAACTCCTCATGAGAAGAAGGGCTTCTTCAAGTTCTGGGAGGTCTACGGCAGACATATGTGGAAGCTTCTGGAGGTAAATCTCCTTTATCTGCTGTTCTGCCTGCCAGTGATAACGATAGGCCCTGCAACTGCGGCGATGACCAAGGTCTGCAGAAACTACTCTCAGGAGAGAAACGTATTCCTGCTTGCTGATTTCTGGGATTCGTTCAAGAAGAACCTGAAGCAGGGTCTTGTGATGAGCGTTATTGACATCATATTTATCTGCGGCTTCATAGTGGGAGTACCTACCTATTATGCGTGGGCTCAGGCTAACCCGATGATCTATGTTCCGTTTTTTATATCTCTTATGTGTATGCTTACATTCATTATGATGCATTTTTACATCTATATAATGATAAGCTCGACCAATCTTAAAATGTGGCAGATACTCAAAAACTCGTTCTATCTGGTGGCACTTGATCTTAAAGCCTCACTGTGGACGCTCCTTGTTTACTTTGTTGTGGTCTTTACGTGCTATGCGTTTATGCCGGCATCGTTGTTCGTGATAATTTTCTGGCCGTTTTCATTCCTGTGCTTTGTTTCCTGCTTCAACTGCTACCCCGTGGTAAGAAAGCACGTTATCCAGCCTTATTATGACAAGCGCGGAGAGCAGAACCCCGAATTCGAGTATATGAACGGCACCAAGGAAGAGCAGCTCTTCGAGGACAGAGCCGCCGAGGAAAAGCCCGTCAAGGAAGAGAAGAGAAGCAAAAAGAAGAAGATATCATAAAAATAAAAGCTGTCCGTTTTATTGGACAGCTTTTTGCTTGCTGCAAACTCTGTTTTAGTTTTACGTACAAAATAAGTGCTAAACTAATAGGATCTACTGTCGCCTTGCCAGGCGGCTTTCCGGTCGCCCCCTGACGACCCCTTCGGATAAATGAATTAGAATAGTACTTTGTAAACAGAAAAAGCTGTCCGTTTTATTGGACAGCTTTTTCTGTTGTTATTTCAGTATAAACTTGCTGAGGATGAATATAGCACCTATCAGCACCGCTGAGTAGCACGCGAATGCCAGAAAAACAGCTCCCCATGAGGTGCCGCCTGCCTTTGATATCCCTTCCGATACCTGCTCCTCAGTGAGGCTAGTGTCCTCTCTGAACCTGAGAATGGTCTTGCGCGCTTTTTTGTAGTAGATGTAATTTGCCGCAAACCCTGCTAAAAACTGAACAAGGAACGACAGATACCACGCAGCCCCCGAAAGCGCCTGAAATACCTTTCCGGTAGTGTCTATCCCAAGGTCTATTGTGTAGCCGGCCCTTCCGCTCTGAAGAAGCTCGATCATCATCGGAATGTCAAAAAACGCATTGAATACCAGCATCACTATGCCTATCAGCGTCATTTTCCTGAAAAAGAAATACACATTCGGGAAAAGAAACGCCGGTATATTGAGCGATACCTTTCTGCCGAACTTGCCGAACCTTACGAAGTTTGACAGAAACGGCAGGGGATTCGTCTTCACGTATTTTGCGTAGTCGTCAAGCTTTATCCCGTCGATCTCAGAGTTTCTGTCGAAGACCATAGGCGTCGGGAACGGTGCGAACTGGTTCTGAGTCTGCTGCTCGTTTGTGTTATCCGTGCCGGAGGCGCCGCCGCCGAACGGATTGAACGTAGCGCCGCTCTCACCCTGAGCGTCTTCCTTTGACTGGTTGTAGCCGTTAAAAGGTCTCTCCTCAGTCTCCTGCCCTTTGATGAGGGGAGTGCCGCACTTTTCACAGAATATCTTGTCCGAAGCGCTTTCGTAACCGCACCTTATGCACCGTATAGTCTCCTCGCTGCTCTGTGCCGACTCGCCCCAGCTTATACCGCTTTCATGCAGGGCGGTGTTTATGCAGGCGCCCTCCTTCTGATAGCAGTCCCTGTGGTAAGGCGTTCCGCAGTCAGGGCAAACAACAATGTCGTCACCCTCGCTGAACAGATTTCCGCAGGATATGCATTTTTTACCTGTATAATTAGCCATTATGCATCTCGCTTTCCTTATTTTAGAAATGAACATATACTAAATCAATCATATTATAACATATAATTTCACAAAAGTAAAGCCGCGCGCGCAAAATTATTAGACCAGTCATTTTCATGCGCGGTGTCTAGCCGTGTGGCGAGCACCGCGATGCCCAGCCGTGCGGCGAGCACTTATAACACAAAAGTTACGGGTTGTAGACCCCTGCCGGCACAACGAACAGAAAAAATATCTCGCTAAGCGCAAAAAATGCTTTACATTTGCACAAAAAAGTTATATAATATAAGTTAATACTGAATTATTAAGGAGCAATATTATGATATTTCTTGAAAATCTGAAGTCCGAGCTTGAGGCCTGCAGGCCTGTCATCAAGGAGCTTCACGATGTTTACGATGTGGAAAACTCAAAGGAGCGTATAGAAGAGCTCCACGAAAAAGCCTCCGAGCCCGGCTTCTGGGACGATATGGAAAGCTCTCAGAAAGTCTTGCAGGAAACAAGAATGCTCGAAGGCAGGCTTGAAAAATACGAGCGCTTCAGACAGTCTGCTGAGGATATAGAGATCCTTATCGAAATGGCTGCCGATGAAAATGACGAGAGCATGATCGATGAGATAAGAGAGGAGCTCGATAAGCTGAAAACCGGCCTTGACGCCGCCCAGCTCGATACTCTCCTCACTGGCGAATATGACAAGAACAATGCAATCATCAATTTTCACGCAGGCGCAGGCGGCACCGAAGCTCAGGACTGGTCTGAGATGCTGTTCAGAATGTACCATAAATGGTGTGAGAACCACGGCTTCAAGTTCACGACCCTTGACTATCTTGACGGTCAGGAGGCCGGCATGAAGAGCGCCTCTGTAATGATAGAGGGCGAGAATGCCTACGGCTATCTCAAAAGCGAGGCCGGTATCCACAGACTTGTGCGTATCTCTCCGTTTGACAGCTCCGGCAGCAGACACACCTCTTTCTCTGCCGTAGACGTTATGCCCGAGATCGATGATACAATAGAGGTCGATATCCGCCCCGAGGATATAAAGATGGACGTTTTCCGTTCCTCAGGCGCAGGCGGCCAGCATATCAACAAGACCTCATCGGCAGTAAGGCTCACACATATCCCCACAGGCATAGTTACCTCCTGCCAGACACAGCGTTCTCAGTTCCAGAACAGAGACTATGCAATGAAGCTCCTGAAAGCAGAGCTCATAAAGATCAAGGAGCGCGAGCACTTAGAGAAGATAGAGGACATCAAGGGCGTGCAGAAGGAGATCGCATGGGGCGCACAGATCCGTTCCTACGTGTTCATGCCGTATACCTTGGTAAAAGACCACAGGACCGGCTTTGAAAATTCAAACGTGTCCGCAGTTATGGACGGCGACCTTGACGGCTTCATAAATGCGTATCTTAAAGCGCTTTCAAAGGGCGAGATAGAGAAGTAGGAAAGAAAGCTGCTTTTTTAGCGAGTGAAATTTTTCGTAAAAACCACTTGACAAATTTATGTCAGTGTGTTAAAATAATCTTATCCTTGCTTGCGGAGAACGCAGGCGAAATCCAGAAGGAGGTGCAATATTATGGCAAAGATCAACGAGTCTTATGAGGCTATGGTCATTTTCAGCTCAAAGCTGGACGAGGATGGCTTCAACGCTCTTTCCGCAAAGTTCAATGATATGATCGAAGCTAATGCCGAGAATGTTGAAAGAAACGACTGGGGAAAGCGTAAGCTTGCTTATGCTATCAACTACGAGACTGAGGGTACCTATGTACTCTGGACATTCACAGCAAAGCCCGATTTTCCTGCTGAGCTTGAGAGAATTCTCAAGATCACAGACGGCGTTATCCGTTTCTTGATAACGGTCAAGTAAATCGGAAGGAAGGGAAACTTATGCTTAACAGAGTTATTTTGATGGGCAGGATCACACAGGATCTTGAGCTGAGACAGACACCGAACGGTACGTCTACGCTCAACTTCAACGTTGCTGTAGACAGAAACTACACCGGTCAGGACGGCCAGCGTCAGACTGATTTTATAACCTGCGTTGCATGGAGACAGCAGGCTGAGTTCATCAGCAGATATTTCTCCAAGGGCAGAATGATCGCCATTGAGGGCAACCTCAGGACGAGGACATATGATGACAAGAACGGTTCGAGACATTATGTCACTGAAGTTTTTGTTGACAGTGTATCCTTTACCGGCGAACCCAGACAGGGCGGTAATTATTCAAACAATTACGGCAGCCAGCAGGGAGATTATCAGCAGGGCGGCTATCAGCAGGCAGGCGGCCAGGGTGGTTACCAGCAGTCAGGCGGCCAGCAGAACAGCTACCAGCAGGGCGGCTACCGTCAGAACCAGCCCGATAACAGCCAGAGTAACTTTGGCAAAGCTCCCTCGAACGATGCATTGTCGATAGGCGACCTTGCAGACTTTGAAGAGGTACTCAGCGATGACGGAGTACCGTTCTGAGAATATCATTTTGAACTATAATATATGTCAGGAGGGAAAATGACATGGAGAAGGAAAGAACTTCAGGAAGACCTATGAAGAGAGGCCGTAAGAAGGTTTGTATGTTCTGTGTTGACAGAGCAGAAAAGATAGACTATAAAGATATCGCTAAGCTCAGAAAGTGCATGACCGAAAGGGCAAAGATACTGCCCAGACGTGTTACCGGCACCTGTGCATATCACCAGAGAGAGCTTACATCGGCTATCAAGAGAGCACGTCACGTTGCGCTGCTGCCTTATGTAGCTGATTGATCTTATCATGATCTTCAAGAGGTATCCTTTATAGGATGCCTCTTTTTTCATAGTGTATTAACAATTTTTGCGTATTGCATTATGATGATTTGTATGTTATACTAAAGAGGTAGTATTTTGAACCGAAAAGGGATGAGAACAAATGACGAATAAGCTTGATATAAAAGAGAAAAACATTATGCCCTTCGTTCCGACGAGAGATCTTGTCGTGTTCCCGAATATGACTGTGCATTTCGATGTCGGCAGGGCAATGTCTGTAAAGAGCATCAAAAACGCAATGGATGCCGACGGCCTTGTATTTCTCTGCCCCCAGAAGGATAACACCCTTGAAAAACCTGAGAAAAAGGATCTTTTCAAGATAGGCACTATCGCATCTGTCAAGCAGATAGTCAAGGCTCCGGGCGGAGTTTACAGGTGCCTTGTGCAGGGAATACAGAAAGCAAGGCTCGTAGACCTTTATGAGTACAAGGACTGCTATGAGGCTCTTGTGAAGAGAGTTCCGAATTATTCGAGAGAAAAGCTCAACGCCAGTGAACAGCTCGCCGTTTTCAGAGAGGTCATCAGCGTTTTTGAAAGCTATGCTGAGATCCTTCCGAAGATGCCTCAGGAGCTCTATAATCAGATAATGGGCTCAAAGACCCTTATATCGCTGTTTGAGGGCATTGCCTTCAACGTTCCTATGGCATTTACCGATAAGCAGGCTCTGCTTGAAGCAAACTCGGCAGGCGAAAAGCTCGTTGCCCTTATGACTATCCTTGCTAGAGAGCTCGAAGTTCTCAGCATCGAGCGCGATATCCACAGACAGGTGCATGAGCAGATAGAGGATAACCAGCGTGAGTACTATATCCGCGAGCAGATAAAGGCCTTGAAGGGTGAGCTCGGCGAAGAGGAGGAGACCGATGAGATCTCTGCCTATTATGCAAAGCTCGATAAGCTCTCTCTGCCCGAGGAGACTGACCTCAAACTCAGGGGCGAGGTGAGAAGGCTCTCAAAGGTAGGTATGATGTCTCAGGAGGGCTCTGTTATAAGGACCTATCTCGATACCGTGCTGGAGCTGCCGTGGGGCAAATACAGCAAGGAATCGGCAGATATCAAAAAGGCGCAGAAGATACTTGACGATGACCATTACGGTATGAAAAAGGTTAAGGAGAGGATCCTTGAAAACATTGCCGTGAGAGAGCTTACCCCAGATGTCAAAGGGCAGATAATCTGTCTTGTCGGCCCTCCCGGAGTAGGAAAAACGTCAGTTGCTAAGTCGGTAGCAAGGGCTCTTGACAGGAAATTTGTCAGAGTGTCTCTCGGCGGCGTCAGAGATGAGAGCGATATCCGCGGCCACAGAAAGACCTATGTAGGCGCAATGGCCGGCAGGATCATAAACGCAATGAAGCTTGCGGGCACATCCAATCCCGTTATCCTTCTTGATGAGATCGACAAGATGAGCAATGACTTTAGGGGAGACCCCTCCTCGGCAATGCTGGAGGTGCTCGATTCCGAGCAGAACAACGCTTTCAGAGACCACTACATAGAGGTTCCCTTTGATCTCAGCCGCGTTCTCTTCATCACTACCGCAAACACCCTTGATACCGTTCAGCCGCCTCTGCTTGACAGAATGGAAGTGATAGAGCTTTCAAGCTATACAAGAGAGGAAAAATTCCATATAGCAAAAGAGCACCTTGTTAAAAAGCAGCTCAAAAAGCACGGTCTGAAAGGCAGTATGGTAAGGATAAATAATGATGCCATTTACCGCCTTATCGATAGCTATACCAGAGAAGCAGGCGTCAGAAAGCTTGAGCGTGCTATCGGCTCCCTTTGCAGAAAGGCAGCTAAGGAGATAGTTGAGAATAAGGTCAAGAGAGTTACCTTCAAGGGTGCAGAGCTTGAGAACTATCTCGGCCACCCTAAGTATCTTGATGACTATTATTCTAAGGAAGATACCGTCGGAACGGTAAACGGCCTTGCCTGGACAGCCGTGGGCGGAGTTATTATGCCGCTTGAAGTAATGGTGCTAGACGGCAAGGGCAAGATAGAGCTTACAGGCTCGCTGGGCGAAGTTATGAAGGAATCCGCGAAGATTGCCGTCAGCTATTGCCGCAGTGTTGCTGATAAGTACGATATCAACAAAGAATTCTATGAGAAAAACGATATCCACGTCCATGCACCCGAGGGTGCAGTCCCGAAGGACGGCCCTTCCGCTGGTGTGACGATGATAACCGGCCTTATCTCGGCTCTGTCAGGCCTTAAAGTCAGGGCTGACGTTGCCATGACCGGTGAGATAACCCTCAGCGGCAAGGTGCTGCCGATAGGCGGCCTTCGCGAAAAGACTATGGCAGCTTATAAGGCAGGCATCAGAAAGGTAGTTATCCCTTATGCCAACAAGCCCGACCTTGACGAGGTCGATGATGCCGTAAAGCTTGGCGTAGAGTTCGTTTTTGCGAAGACGATCGAGGACGTTCTCGATACCGCCCTTATAGATGACAGGAAAGACAGAGTACCGCTGGAGCTGCTTGAAGCCGCACCTAAGGCAAGGGGCAGAACTCTTCCGGTATAGGTGACAGATATGAATTACAATAAGGCTGAATTTACGACGTCTTACGGAACATTTGAACAGATACCTCCCTCAGACCGCCCCGAGATCGCATTTTCGGGGCGATCGAATGTGGGGAAGTCATCTCTGATAAATAAGCTTCTGAACAGGAAAAAGCTCGCAAGGGTAAGCTCTGTCCCGGGGAAGACCGCTACCATTAATTTCTATTCCTGCGAGAATATCTACTTTGTAGATCTGCCGGGATACGGCTATGCAAATGTCTCAAAGGCCGAAAAAAGGAAGTGGAAAGGGCTTATAGGCGGCTATCTGAACGATACCGAAAGGCAGCTTGACCTGGTGATACAGCTGATAGACATGCGCCACCCGCCCTCAAAAGATGACCTGCAGATGATAGACTTCTTCATAGATTCGGAGATACCGTTCATTATTGTTTTCACAAAGGCTGATAAGCTCAAAAAATCTGCCAGAGAACAGAGAATGGCTTCATTTGCGCAGGAGATACCTTGCTTTGAGGATATAACGTATATCGAGTTTTCAGCGGTGACCGGTGAAGGCATTGAGGAGCTGAGAGAGCTGCTTGATGAGCTTTGTGAGGGCGCTGAGATAACCCCGCCGGAGACAGCCGATGATGATTTTGAGGGTGAAACTGAGGCCGATGACGGGCAGCAGGACGCTCAGAACGTTAATCCTTTTGGCGGATTTCTGACACCAAGCAGAAAATAAAAGTTAAGAATTTGTTCATATATTTCGGGCTATTCTCCTTTACATTTGCGGTTTAATGTGTTAAAATATATTTAAGTTTTAGCACTTTACAATATGAAATGCAGCACGCATTTCTGTTGACCGATAATACCGCGATGAAAAGGAGAATTTTTATGAGAGAGAAGCTTGAAGTTAAAAATCTTGACGACCTTTACGAGGCAGTGCTCACGCTGGAGACTGTTGAGGAGTGCAGACTGTTTTTCAAGGATCTTTGCACTGTTCCTGAGCTGAAGGCGCTTTCGCAGAGGTTCAAGGTGGCTAAAATGCTTACGGAAAAGCACGTATATAATGATATAGTTGCTCAGACGGGTGCATCTACCGCCACTATCAGCAGGGTCAACCGCTCGCTCTCTTATGACGGCAGCGGCGGGTATAATATCGTATTCGACAGGCTGAACGCCGATAAGCAGGCAGAAGAATGAGCGGCTACGGCGATCTGGCGCTGTTCTATGACAGGCTTACCGGAAATGTAGGCTACAGTGAGATAGCGGAGCTTATTGACGGGCTTATAAACAAGTACGGTTCTGAGCATGAGGTGATAGTTGATCTTGCGTGCGGAACGGGTACGCTCTCTGTGGAGCTGGGAAGGCTTGGCTATGATGTCATAGGCGTGGACAGCTCTGAGGATATGCTGGCTGCTGCGTTTGATAAGGCTGAGGGGATACAGGGAGTGAGCTTTCTGTGTCAGGATATGACGGAGCTGTCTCTGTGGGGGGCGGCTGATGCCGTTGTGTGCGTGCTTGACAGCCTTAATCATCTTGAAAATGAAAAACAACTTGAACGGACCTTCTCGGCAGTCAGCGATCATGTCTGCGACGGAGGACTGTTCATTTTTGACCTGAACACTGAGTATAAGCACAGGAAAGTGCTTGCGGATAACGCTTTCTGCTATGATATGGACGGGCTTTTCTGCTCGTGGCAGAATGAGGTGTCGGAGGACGGCAGCGTTACGGAATACCTGAACTTTTTTGAGGAGCAGGAGGACGGCAGCTATCAGCGCTACAGCGAGGAGATAACCGAGAGGATATATCCTGATGCGCTGGTGATGAGACTGCTGTCGGCATATGAGTTTGAGCTGATAGGTCGGTTCGACGGGTTCTCTGATAAGCCGGTGAAGGAGAACAGCCAGAGAGTGCTTTATGTATGCAGGAGACTGAACAGGTGAGGATATGCTGGAAATAAAAGATATGCTTGAGATCATGACAGTGCTGAATATCCTGGTGCCCTGTATACTGATCCTCAGCGGACTGCTTATGAAAGGCCAGACTGACAGGAGTAAAGGGATCGGCTTCAAAACGGGGAGAGCTATGGAAAGCGATGAAGCTTTCAGTTTTGCGAACAGGCTTTGCGGCAGGCTGTGGATAATGGTTGGAGCGGCGATGCTTGTGCTGACTGCTGTTGGTTTTTTCAGTATGGCAAAATACACAGAAAAAGCGCTGCTGGTGCTTCAGGCGCTGATATTTGTTGTGCAGGTAACGGCGGCGGTGTGCGCAGGGGCTTATACCGAGGGAAAGCTTAAAAAGCGGACGGAGATCTCTGTGAAAGAAAAAGAAGAATGATCGAGGAAGGATACGAATGGGAAGAATAGTCAGAACTCTGAGCAAGGACGCATCAGTCGTCTGCTCAGCTATAGAGGGAAAGGATATCGTTTCCCGTATTGAAGAGATACACAAGACATCGGCGGTGGTGACTGCCGGCCTTGGGAGACTGGCTATGGCGACATCGCTGCTGGGCTTCGGGCTCAAAGGCGAGAAGGACAGCGTAACGGTAAGAATGGCAGGAGACGGCCCGACGGGAGCGCTGATATGTGTTGCTGACAGCTTCGGCAATGTTAAGGCATATGTGCAGAACCCGATAGTTGAGATACCGCTCAATGATAAGGGGAAGCTTGATGTCAAAGGAGCGATAGGCACGCAGGGAACGCTGAGCGTGGTGAAGGACCTCGGGCTTAAAGAGCCTTACAGTGGTCAGGTGCCGATAGTTTCAGGCGAGGTGGCTGAGGATATAACAAGCTATCTTGCTCTGAGCGAGCAGGTGCCGAGTGTTTGTGCGCTCGGGGTGCTTGTGAATCCTGATCTGACGGTGAACTGTGCAGGCGGTTTTCTGATACAGCTTCTGCCGTTTGCGCCGGAGGAAGCTATCGATATTATTGAGAGGAATATAAACTCTATGAAGTCGGTGACGGAGATGCTTTCCGATGGCCTGACTGTTGAGCAGATAGCGATGAAGGCGCTTGAGGGGCTGGAGCCGAATGTGCTTGATGACTTTGAAGTGAATTACAGGTGCGACTGCTCACGCGCAAGGGTCGAGAAGGCGCTGGTTTCGCTGGGGAAGAAGGATCTTGCGGAGCTTGAAAAGGACGGAGGCACTGAGGTGAACTGCCAGTTCTGCGAGAAAAAATATCATTTCACACCTGAGGAGATCAGGACGCTGGCAGAGGAAGCGCAGAGATAGAAGATTTTACAATTAATTTAAGAAATTTTCTAAAAAGCACTTGACAAAAACCGATGTATAGTGTATAATAAATATCGTCGCTTGACGATATGGGAGCTTAGCTCAGCTGGGAGAGCGTCTGCCTTACAAGCAGAATGTCACAGGTTCGAGCCCTGTAGTTCCCATTTGGCCGGGTAGTTCAGTTGGTTAGAACGCTAGCCTGTCACGCTAGAGGTCGTGGGTTCGAGCCCCATTCCGGTCGCTTAT
>CACXFU010000038.1 GCA_902767035.1 uncultured Ruminococcus sp. | reverse complement strand
CGGAGAGATAAAGGCAACCGACCTGCTCATAGACAAGAGCCACATCAAAGGCGTCGGAGTGCTGACAGGATATGAGCTGAAATGCGCTGACATCGACGGCAACGGAAAGGTCAATGCGACTGATCTGCTCAAGCTGAAGGCGCACATCAAGGGCGTTAGTAAGCTGTGGTAAAAAAATAAAACATCAATGGGGCTGCTGCAGCCCCATTTTTTTATACAGAGAAAACACGGTAAATGCACAAAAGCTATAGTATTTTAGAAATAATACGTTGTAAGTGCTCGCCACGCGACTTTACTTTTGTGTGATAATATGTTATAATTGTATCACAAAGTCTCATATAAAATTAAAAGGGGGATTTTCAGTGAATATATCAGAGTTTGCAGAGATCGCAGGCGTCTCAAAGGCGGCAGTAAGCAGATATTTTAACGACGGCTACCTCAGTGAGGACAAGCGTGCACGAATCGAGAAAGCGCTGAAAGAGACCGGCTACTCTCCCAGTGTAGCCGCAAGGTCTGTCAAGACGAGAATCACTAAACTCGTCGGTGTAATACTTCCGAAGCTGTCAAGTGAAAGCTGTGCCAGAGTCACCGAGGGCATCAGTGAAGTGCTCAACGCAGAGGGCTATCAGCTGCTGCTCGTCAACACTGCAAACAACAACAGCAAAGAAGTCGAATCGCTCGAGCTTTTCCGCCAGAACAGAGTTGACGGTGTGATCCTGCTCGGAACGGTATTCACACCGCTTCATCAGAGTGTTCTATCGAAAATGCACGTACCCGTAGTGATCGTCGGTCAAAGACTTGCAGGGTTTAACTGTGTGTGCCACAACGACCGCGGAGCAGCTTATGCTCTTACTAAGCTTATGCTGGAAAAAGGCCGTAAAAAGCCGGCTTTCATAGGCGTTACGCGCGATGACCTTGCCGCCGGTCTTGCCAGGTGGGAGGGGTTTGAAAAGGCTGTGTCCGAGGCCGGGCTCACAGTGCCGAAAAACTTCATCGAAACGGCAAAGTTTGAGATGGATTCTGGCTATGAAAAAGCGAAAAGACTACTCTCAGGCAGAGAACTCCCCGACTGCATTTTCTGTGCCACAGACAGTATCGCGCTCGGTGCAATGCTTTGCTGCAAAGAGAATGGTATTGACGTTCCAAAGGACATCATGTTTGCATCGGTCGGTGACACAAAAATAGGCAGAGCTGCTTTCGTTCCGCTGACGACTGCTCACCTGCACTATAAGACCGCCGGGATTGATGCCGCTGAAATGCTCCTGATCGAGCTCAAGCGCCGTGACGCAGTCAGTAGAGTGCTCCAGCTGGATTATGAGATCATCGAACGCGGAACGACTGCAGAATATGAAACTGTGTGAAACCAATATTTGAAGGAGAACATTTTCTTATCAAATGTCAATGGATTTTTCCGGCCTGCTGTGCTATACTATAGGTGTCAAGCGGAAACGTTCTCACAATCAAGTGTGAAACGATCATCCGCCTATGTTCCAATCAATAAAAGGAGCTGGTAGTATGGATTACAGAAAGTGCGCAGGAGAGATCCTTGACGCTATAGGCGGCAAGGAAAATCTTGCAAGCGCTGCACATTGTGCAACGCGGCTGAGACTTGTCATCGCTGACAACAGCAAAGTCAGCAAGGCAGTTCTCGAAAACATTGACGGAGTTAAAGGCGTTTTTGAAGCCTCCGGTCAGCTGCAGATCATAATAGGCACTGGAACAGTGAACAAAGTCTATGATGAGTTCATCGCTCTTGCCGGAGTTGAAGCAGCTACTAAGGACGATGTCAAGGCGGCAGCGGCGGCTCAGTCGCCCTGGTATAAGAGAGCGATCAAAACTCTCGGAGATATATTCGTTCCTATCATTCCCGCGATCGTTGCAACGGGACTTCTGAACGGTCTGCTGGGCGGTCTCAGCAAGGCATTCCCAGACCTTTCAGGCTCACAGCTGTTCGGTCTTCTGAACATCTTCTCGAATGCCGCTCTCGTATTCCTGCCGATACTTATAGCTGTAAGTGCAGCGAAGATCTTCGGCGGAAACATCTATCTCGGTGCCGTTATAGGTATGATAATGATCCACCCCGATCTCGTGAACGCATGGAGCGCAGGCTCCGGTGCTGAGACCTCAACTCTTTGGTCCTGGGGCTTCTGGAACATTCAGAACACCGGCTATCAGGGGCACGTAATACCTGTTGTTATCGCGGTGTTCTTTATGTGTAAGCTTGAAAAATTGCTGCACAAAAAGGTGCCTGAGGTCATCGACCTGTTCGTTACACCGCTGGTATCCGTACTTGTTACGGGTTTTCTCACAATGACGATCATCGCGCCCGTATTCTCACAGTTAGAGACCTGGGTGCTCGACGGTGCGAAGGCACTTATCGCTATCCCGTTCGGCATCGGCGCATTCCTCATGGGCGGCGTTTATGCCCCTACTGTTGTAGCCGGTGTACACCATATGTATAACGCGATCGAGCTTGCCATGATAGCTGACAACGGTCAGAACACATGGATGCCAATTGCTACCGCTGCAAACGTTGCACAGGGCGCAGCTGCTCTGGCAGTAGCGTTCAAGACCAGACAGAAGAAAACCAGATCGCTGGCACTTCCCGCTTCCCTTTCGGCATTTCTCGGAATTACAGAGCCTGCAATCTTCGGCGTGAACGTAAGGTTCGTAAAGCCGCTGGCAGCCGGTATGATAGGCGGAGCCTGCGGTGCTGCAGTAGCTTCACTGATGAAGGTCTACGCTACAGCAAACGGCGTTACCGGCGTGTTCGGTTTCCTCATAACTACCGAGAGCTTCTTCGGTTATCTGCTTACCTTCCTGGTAGCTTCTGCAGTCGCTTTCATTCTCTCATACCTTATGTATAAGGATCCCGAGGAAGCAGCAGCTGCTGCTCCTGCGGCAGAGAGTTCCGAGCCTGAGCCCGTTATCGGCACCGACAGAGAGTTTGATGACAGCTGTGTATATTCTCCTCTGAAAGGAACAGCCGTTGCTATGGCTGATGTGCCTGACGAGACATTTGCTTCTGATGTGCTTGGAATGGGTGCGGCTGTTGATCCCACTGAGGGCAAGGTCGTTGCACCTGCTGACGGAGAAGTAAGTACTCTGTTTGACACCCACCACGCTATAGGTCTTGCACTTGACAACGGAATGGAGATGCTTATCCACATCGGCATCAACACTGTTGAACTCAACGGCGAGGGCTACACCGCTCATATTGCCGATGGAGAACGCTTCAAGAGAGGCCAGACCCTCATCACCTTTGACAAAGCTCTGATCGAGAGCAAGGGCTACAAGACGATAACTCCCGTAATAATTACCAATGCAGACGATTACTCCGAAGTGGTAAAGGCTGCTGACGGAGACGTAACTTATCTTGATAAACTGATATCAACAAAGAAGGCCTGATGCTTATGAAAAACAACTGGAGGCAGCTCCTCCACCTGGAGCCGGAAAAGGGCTGGCTCAATGACCCGAACGGACTTTCCTTCTTTAACGGCGAGTACCATTTTTACTTCCAGTATTCCCCTGAAAGCGCTTACGGCGACGGGGGAAAATGCTGGGGGCACTGGTCAGGAAAAACGCTTACCGACTGGAAGTTTACGGGCGCTGTGCTGCGCCCTGACTCCCCTGACGACCGCAGCGGTGTTTACTCAGGCTGCGGCATTGTGAAGGACGGCCTGCTGTATCTGTTCTACACCGGAAATGTCAAGGAGGAAGGCGAGCATGACTACGTGACCTCGGGTAGAGGTGCAAACGTTATTCTCGTAACGACTGAGGACGGCGTGACGATGAGCAGTAAGCGCACACTGCTGCGTAACTCTGATTATCCCGATCACTGCTCCTGCCATGTCCGTGACCCAAAGGTATGGGAGGAGGACGGCCACTACAATATGGTGCTGGGCGCAAGAACGCTTGATGACAAGGGCTGTGTGCTGTTCTACACCTCTGACGATCTGTTCAGCTGGAGCTTTGTAAAGGCTGAGAGCGTTCCCGACTTCGGGTATATGTGGGAATGCCCCGATGTTATCAGGCTAGGTGAGCAGCGCTATCTCAGCGTGTCTCCACAAGGGCTGCGCCACGAAGAATGCCATAATCAGAATGTCTACAGCTCCGGCTATTTCAGGTATGCTGACGGAGAACTGCGAGCCTTTGAAGAATGGGACTACGGCTTTGATTTCTACGCGCCGCAGACCTTTAGCGCCCCTGACGGCAGGACCCTGCTGGTCGGCTGGATGGGCATAGGCGATATCCCCTACACTAACCCCACCGCGAAGCTTGGCTGGCAGCACTGCCTGACGATCCCGAGAGAGCTGACAGCAAATGCCGACGGGCATATCTCACAAAGGCCTTTCAGGGAATTGGAAAGCCTTAAAAAAGAGCCTATAAGCTTTGAGGACAAAAAAGCAGTAACTACCGAGCTGCCATTCTGCCTTGAAGCAGAGTCACCTGCTGAAAGCTTCAAACTAATATTCACTGATCTGCTGGAGCTGAGCTTTAAAGACGGCCTGTTCACGCTGCGATTCACTGATGAAAAAGCAGGCTGCGGCAGAGATGCAAGACGCGTTCAGCTGGGAAACTTCACCGGGATCCTGATAATAGCCGATATGTCCTCGCTGGAGATATATTTAAACGGCGGCGAGAAAGTAATGTCTACCCGTTTTTATCCCGAGAGCACGCTGGTCACCCTTATCCCGGAAAACCTGAGCGGCTGCATTTATCCGCTCAGAGCAATGGAGGTGAGCCGCGATGTCTAAAGATATGCTGGTCGCTATCGGCGAGGCGCTGATAGACCTTATCCCTGATAAGACCGGCTGCGGCTTCGGCGATGTAACGGCTTTTTATCCTAAGCTCGGTGGTGCACCGGCAAATGTGTGCGGAGCCTACACAAGGCTTGGAGGAAAGTCGCGCCTGCTCACGCAGCTTGGCGACGATCCCTTCGGCCAGAAGATACTTCGTGAGCTTGACAGCTTCGGAGTTGACGTAAGCTGCATAAGCCTGACCGACAAGGCGAACACAGCTCTGGCCTTTGTGAGCCTTGACGCAGACGGCAGCAGGACCTTTTCATTCTACAGAAATCCGTCGGCAGATATGCTCTATGCGCCGGGGAACATCAGGCCGGAATACTTTGACGATGCCTATGCACTCCACTTTTGCAGCGTAGATCTCGGGGACTTCCCGATGAAAGATGCACACCGCGCAGCGATCAGCGCAGCAAGAGAAAAGGGCGCGATAGTCAGCTTTGACCCGAACCTCAGGTTTCAGCTGTGGAAGAGCAAGGAAGCCCTTAAACAGACGGTAACGCAGTTCATACCGCTGGCAGATATAGTTAAGATCTCCGATGAGGAACTGAGCTTTATCTGCGGGACAGATGATATCGAAAAGGCACTGCCCTCACTGTTCAAAGGGAGCGTAAAACTTGTTATCTGCACCTGCGGCGGCAGCGGTGCTTACGCATATACCAGAAAAGCCTCAGCTTTCTCAGAGGGAAGAAAGGTTAAGGCAGTTGATACTACAGGAGCAGGCGACGGCTTTATAGGGTCGATGCTCTGGAAGCTTTGCAGTCTTGGCGTAACAACAGACGGCCTTGCAGAGCTTTCTAGTGAGACACTTCGTGAGTGTCTTGAGTTTTCAAACGAATTCTGTTCTTTAAGTGTACAGAAGCCGGGTGCGATAGCTTCGTATCCCGAGTTAAATAAGATCAATATCTGAAAGGAAGATGAACCATGAAAACATTCAGCTACACAATTAAGGACGCAGTAGGTATCCACGCAAGACCGGCAGGTAACCTAGCTAAGCTTGCAAAGGGCTTTGCAGGCACAAAGGTAACGATCGAAAAGGGCGGCAAGAGCGTTGACGTAACTAAGCTCATGATGCTGATGGGCCTTGGAGTAAAGTGCGGCGATACGGTAAACTTCACTGTTGAGGGACCAGACGAGGAAGCAGCAGCCAAGGCAGTTGAGGAATTTATGCAGGCTAATCTGTAAAAAGGAGGCGGCGGATATGAAAAAATTCAGCGGCAAGGGAGTTTACGGGGCGATAGCCATTGGCAGCGTCTCGGTATTCAAGCGGCAGGAGGCTTCGGTCCGCCGCACTCATATTGATGACACGGCAGCGGAGCTTGAGCGTGTTGAGAACGCAAAAGCTCTTGCAACTGAGCAGCTTTCAGCAGTATACGAGAAGGCTCTCAAAGAGGTCGGCGAAACTCATGCTCAGATATTTGAGATACACATGATGATGCTGGAGGACGACGACTACAACGACTCTATCCGCAATATCATAGAGACACAGTCTGTTAACGCTGAGTACGCGGTAGCAGTCACATCAGATAATTTTGCCGAGATGTTCGCATCTATGGACGATGCCTATATGCAGGCGCGTTCGGCTGACGTCAAGGATATCTCGAACAGGCTCATAGCCTGCCTTTCAGGCGCCGCAGATAGCGAAGACGGCAGCGACGAGAAGATGATAGTCTGTGCAGACGATCTTGCTCCCAGTGAGACTGTTTCGCTTGACAAGGACAGGGTGCTTGCTTTCGTAACAGCGTTTGGTTCGTCAAATTCTCACACGGCGATACTTGCAAGGAATATGAATATTCCTGCTGTAATAAGTGTGGGCGAGGGATTTATCTCAGAGATAAAAGACGGCGACAGGCTTATCGTTGACGGCCACACCGGCACCGTGATACTGGATCCGGATGAAAAAACGATCGCTGAATATACCGAAAAGCAGCAGGAAGACGCCAGAAAGAAAGCTCTTCTCCAGGAGCTTAAAGGTAAGGAAAACATCACCAAGGACGGCACAAGCGTCAAGATCTACGCAAATATCGGCGGAGTGGACGGCATAGGCACGGTGCTTGCAAACGATGCAGGCGGCATCGGACTGTTCAGAAGTGAGTTTCTATATCTCGAAAGTGAGGACTACCCGACTGAAGAACAGCAGTTTACGGCCTACCGCAAGGTGCTTGAAAGCATGGCCGGCAAAAAGGTCATTATCCGCACACTTGACATCGGCGCCGACAAGCAGATAGATTACTTCAAGCTGGATAAAGAAGACAATCCAGCCCTCGGTTTCAGAGCGGTAAGGATATGTCTGACGCGCCCTGAGATCTTCCGCACACAGCTGCGTGCGCTCTACCGTGCTTCCGCCTTCGGTGAGCTGGGAATAATGTTCCCGATGATAACAAGCGTCAGCGAGGTCGAGCAGTGCCTTGAAATGTGCGAGCAGGTAAAGCGCGAGCTGACTGACGAAGATATCCCGTTCAGTGACAAGGTCGAGCTCGGTATTATGATCGAGACGCCTGCGGCTGCCGTTATTAGTGACAGGCTGGCACCACTGGTAGACTTTTTCAGCGTCGGCACTAATGACCTGACGCAGTACACCCTTGCCTGCGACAGGCAGAACGCAAAGCTTGAAAGATTTGTTGACACTCACCACGAGGCAGTACTGAGGCTTATTGAGATGTCAGCTAAGAACGCTCACGAAAAAGGTGCTTGGATAGGCATTTGCGGTGAGCTTGCAGCAGACACAGAGCTGACCGAGACCTTCCTGAGAATGGGGATCGATGAGCTTTCTGTATCGGCACCCTTTGTGCTTCCGGTCAGAGAAAAGGTACGCAGCCTTGACCTCTCCGCTGAGCAGAAATAACAGGCAGATTTCAGAAATCTAACAGATACTAAAAACACATCTCAGTTTTTCTATAATTCTCCTGCGTGACAAAAAACTCTGCACGATTCATAACAAAAGCCGCTCCCGGGTCATTGCCTGAGAGCGGCTTTTCTATATCTTCGCACAGATAAAAAATCATTATTATAAGTCAGTATCAGCAGCCTTTGCCGTCAATGCTGCAGGCCTGTCCGGTCGCTGCACTTCCGGGGGTGATACCGTTTTCTCTGCACCAGCCCTCCCAGTCGTGGAGCATAGTGCCGTCCTCAAAAACAAGAAACGGTATACCGACCTTTCCTGCTGCCTTGAAGCGGTCAAACATCGGCTCATTATCGCGGTATTTCAAAAACCTTTTAAGGTTCAGCAGTCCCTCAGTTACGTCAAGAAATTCAAATTCCACTCCGTTTGCTTCAAGCGTTGCCTTGCATTTTCTGCAGTCGGGGCACTGTCTACTTCCGTAAATTATCATAGTTTTACTTCCTGTAGTATAATTTCTTCCTGTTTGATATTCAGATAAGTATCTTTACTTCGATATCCTTATCGACAAGGTTTTTAAACGTCTCAGCATCCTCAGGCCTGCCTGCAACACTCCCGTAGTGTATCGGTATTACCGTGTGAGGTCTGATAGTGTTTGCAAACTCGGGCGCCTTTCTGGCATTCATCGTATAAGTTTCGCCGATAGGTATCATCGCGATATCACAGACTACACGCTTGTTTTCGTCCGTCATATCCGTATCTCCTGCAATGTAGCACTCACACTCTCCCAGAGTCAGCACATACCTTTTCGCACTGCTCCACTGCCAGACAGATCTCGCAGCCCTCACCGATACAGTCATGGTCAGACTCCAGAGCAACAAACAAAGATGAGCCGAGAATGATGACCCCGAAAAGCAATGCAAATACAAGTGCAATAACACGCTGCTTTCTGCTTATCATTCCGACTCACCTCACTTTAACTGATCTCTGCGCTGCCGGCGATCACCGGCAAGCACTTATTTACGTCGATGCAAAAGCTCTCACGCTCATACATCTATCTGTCATATGCTGACAGCTCCTGAAATTCTTTTATCTGAAATATGCAACACCGCTCTCGAATATCTTCTGATCCTTGATACCGGGAACATTCTTGTAAACTCCGCTGCCGATACGCTCCGAGTGACCCATCTTTCCGAGCACTCTTCCGTCAGGAGATGTGATACCCTCGATAGCCTGAACAGAAGTGTTCGGGTTGCAGTGGATATCATAGGTAGGTTCATTGTCAAAGTCAACATACTGTGTTGCGATCTGACCGTTGTTTGCAAGGTCAGCTATCTCCTCAGCTGTTGCGACAAATCTGCCCTCACCGTGAGAAATCGCGATCGAGTGGATATCACCGACCTCACAGCCTGCAAGCCACGGGCTCTTGTTTGAAGCTATCCTCGTATTTACAAGCTTCGACTGATGCCTTGCGATGGTATTGAACGTAAGTGTCGGAGAATCAGCTCTCATATCTCTTATCTCGCCGTAAGGAACAAGGCCGAGCTTGACAAGTGCCTGGAAACCGTTGCAGATACCGAGCATAAGTCCGTCTCTGTTCTTTAACAGGTCGTGTATAGCATCTGTAAGGCGAGGATTTCTGAGGAACGAAACTATGAACTTGCCGCTTCCATCAGGCTCATCACCGCCGGAGAATCCGCCCGGCAGCATAACTATCTGAGACTGCTTTATCTTCTTTTCCATTGCCTCGACCGACTCGCTGATAGCACTCTGAGTGAGGTTTCTTACAACGAAGATATCAGCCTCGGCGCCTGCCTTTTCAAACACCTTAGCGGTATCATATTCGCAGTTCGTTCCGGGGAAAACAGGAATAAGCACCTTCGGCCTTGCGACCTTTATAGCAGGGCTCTTTCTCTCTGTCGCACTGAACGAATAGGTCTCAGGCTTCTCCTCAGGCTCCTTTATATGAACGGGATATACAGGCTCCAGCTTATTCTCCCAGAGTGACTGGAGCTTATCAAGCTCTATAGTATAGTTATCGGATACGATCTTATATTCCTCTGTGGTCTCGCCAATAACTCTCTCATCGGTATCGCTATCCGGCGCAAGCTCGATCACAAAGGCGCCGTAGCAATGCCTGAACAGCTCGGCAGAGGTAAGCTTGTCGGTGAACTTAAAGCCTATCTTGTTTCCGAAAGCCATCTTTGAAACTGCCTCTGAAACACCGCCGTATGATACTGCCCACGCTGAGAGCACCTTGCCCTCTGCGATAAGCTTCTCTACCTTTTCAAATACGTTTCTGAGAGACTCAAACCTTACGAGCTTGTTCTCATCATATTCAGGCTTGATAAGAATTACCTTTGAACCTGCCTGTTTGAATTCGTTGGAAACGATGTTATCGACATCAGCCGTTGATACCGCGAACGAAACCAGCGTAGGCGGAACATCTATATCTTCAAATGTACCCGACATAGAATCCTTTCCGCCGATAGAACCGCAGCCGAGCTCTATCTGTGCCTTATATGCACCGAGCAGCGCTGCCATAGGCTTGCCCCAGCGTTCTGGGTCGTTCTGTGTTCTCTCGAAGTACTCCTGGAACGTGAGCCAGCACTTTTCATAGGTGCCGCCTGCCGCAACAAGCTTCGCAACAGATTCCACAACTGCCGACATCGCACCGTGATACGGGCTCTTTGAGGACAGGAACGGATTATAGCCCCACGCCATTACAGACGCGGTCTTTGTTTCGCCCTTCAATACAGGTATCTTTGCAGCCATTGCCTGTGTAGGCGTGTTCTGATACTTTCCACCGTAAGGCATAAGCACTGTGCCTGCACCGATAGTTGAGTCAAACCTCTCTACCAGACCCTTCTGTGAGCATATATTCAGGTTCGAGATCATAGCCTCCCAGCGGTCAGCACTGTCATCACCGTTATCATCGTTTGCTATAACAGGCTCCGGAATGAATACATCAGTGTGCTTCTCGGCGCCGTTTGAATTGAGAAACTCTCTTGACAGATCAACTATAGTGTTGCCGTTCCAGTTCATAACGAGCCTTGGCTCTTCTGTAACTCTCGCTACCATTGTTGCTTCGAGGTTTTCCTTTGCAGCCTCAGCCATAAATTTTTCAAGGTCGCTCTTCGCGATCACAACAGCCATTCTCTCCTGAGACTCGGAGATAGCAAGCTCTGTTCCGTCAAGACCGTCATACTTTTTGGTAACGGCATCAAGGTTTATCGAAAGTCCGTCAGCAAGCTCACCGATAGCGACAGAAACGCCGCCGGCGCCGAAGTCATTGCAGCGCTTTATCATTGCTGTAACTTCGGGGTTTCTGAAAAGCCTCTGAAGCTTTCTCTCCTCGGGCGCATTACCCTTCTGTACCTCCGCTCCGCAGCTTTCAAGAGAGTGCAGCGTGTGGCTCTTTGAAGAACCTGTTGCACCGCCGCAGCCGTCGCGTCCTGTTCTTCCGCCGAGGAGTATAACTATATCCTCAGGCGCAGGTCTTTCACGTCTTACGTTTGCTTCGGGAGCAGCGCCGACAACAGCGCCTATCTCCATTCTCTTTGCAACATAGCCGGGGTGGTATATCTCATTTACATGGCCGGTAGCTAAGCCTATCTGGTTGCCGTATGATGAATAGCCGTTTGCCGCACCGACAACTATCTTCCTCTGAGGGAGCTTGCCGGTGATCGTATCCTCAACAGGCACCAGCGGATTGCCCGCACCTGTAACTCTCATCGCCTGATAAACATATGAACGCCCAGAGAGCGGATCTCTGATAGCGCCGCCCAAACAGGTAGCCGCACCGCCGAAGGGCTCTATCTCTGTCGGGTGGTTATGAGTCTCATTTTTGAACATGAGGAGCCAGTTTTCGGGCTTGCCGTCAACGTCGACCGTTATCTTTACCGAGCAGGCATTTATCTCCTCACTCTCGTCAAGGTCTTTGAGAAGGCCTGCTTTTTTGAGCTGCTTCGCACCTATGCAGGCAAGATCCATAAGTGTCAGGGGCTTGTCTGTTCTGCCGGCATAAAGGTCTTTTCTTGTATTTACATAATCCTTGAAAGTATCCGCTATGTAATCCGACTTTATATCAACATTGTCAACTATCGTCAGGAACGTTGTATGACGGCAGTGATCCGACCAGTAGGTATCGATCATTCTGATCTCAGTGATAGTCGGGTTTCTCTTCTCAACATCTCTGAAATACTGCTGACAGAACTTTATATCATCAAGGTCCATCGCAAGGCCGAGGCTGCCAAGCATAAGCTTTAAGTCATCCTCAGTAGAATAAATGAATCCGTCGACTTTATCGACCTCAGTGGGGATATCGTACTTTACGTCGAGAGTATCAAATGTATCAAGGGTTGCCTCTCTCGACTCGACAGGGTTGATGATATAGCCCTTGAGCTTGCTGATCTCAGCCTCGGAGAGCTTGCCCGATACTATATAAACGGTAGCCGATTTAACAGTAGGCCTTTTTCCTCCTGTCAGGAGAGAAATACACTGAGCACAGGAGTCAGCTCTCTGATCGAACTGACCGGGCAGATACTCAACAGCGAACATTGTCTCACCGTCGATTATCTGAGGGAGCTTATCATAAGTCTTATCAACAGCAGGCTCCGAGAACACTACCGGCACAGCAAGGTCAAAATCCTCCTTAGGCAGACCCTCTGCATCGTAGCGGTTTATCACCCTTATATCCTTGATCTGTTCAAGCCCCAGTGCAGACTTGATATCCTTGACCAGTGACTTTGAAGCTACTGCAAATTCAGGCTTCTTTTCAACATAAATACGAAAAACAGACATTTTATACTCCTCCTTAATGTAAGAGAAAACCTTATAAACAGTATTATAGCATATCTTGCTATATAAAGTCAATTTATCTTTGTAAATATTTTATGTTATGCGTTCACTGCCTGTCGAAATAGGCTTTTCCTCCGGGATTGAAGTATGTCCTAATATAGCCGTCAGTTGAGAGGACAACGAATTCATCGGTCTCTTCGATATAATAGCAGGTGTCCCCGTCCTCTTTTTCGATCTTTGAAAGCGCATCGGGGTTGTTGATGACATCACTTGCAGCATGGCGGTATTCGTCAGCTGAAGAGAAGCCCATCTCTATTCCATGCTTTTCATAATGCGAATCCCTCAGGTTCTTAGTTCTGAAATAGTATTCCACATACTCCTTGTCCTGCTCTGTGACAACTGCGGTAGTGGTGGTAGTTGTTGTAGTCGTCGTAGTTGTTGTAGTTTTTTCAGTCTCGGCAGTTGTTTTTACGGTAGTGGTCGTCACGGCAGTATTCTTTTCAGGGCTCTTCTCAGAGGAAGATGAGCTCTCACGAACGATCGCCGATGAAGCTGCTTTCGATGAGCTGTCATTCTTATCGGAAGATATAACACCGCTGCCTGAAAACGCCTTTACAGCACAGATCACTATGACAACTATGCCCAGTAATGCTGGTTTGAGCTTGTTTACAGTATTCTTATCCATTATTATAAACCTCCACTATCTCACCTATACAGCCGTTTTTATCGGCTGAAATGATCTTTACGTCAGCAAATGTGCGCCAGAGTGATGCTCTGCCCTCTCTCTTCACACGAACATTCAGGTATTCTCCGCTGTGGCCTCTGTGCCACTCATCACTGCGCTCTCTTTCAAAGAGCACCCTTACTGCCCTGCCCGTCTGCTCCTGCGCATACATCTCGGCAGAACGCTCACAGACCTCTCTCATCAGTGCTGCACGTTCGTTTTTGACCTCCTGAGATATCTGCCCTGCGAAGCGGTCAGCTGCCGTACCCTTTCTTCTTGAATACGGAAAAACGTGTGCCCCGGAAAAGCACATCTTTTCAACAAAGGCAAGTGACTGCAAAAAGTCCTCCTCAGTCTCGTCGGGAAAGCCCACCATTACATCGGTAGTTAACGCACAGCCGGGGAACTCAGACCTCAGCTTTGAAACGATCTGAGCAAAGCGGGCCGTATCATAATGCCTGTTCATTCTTTTAAGTGTTCTGTCGCAGCCGCTTTGCAGCGCCAGATGAAAATGCGGACAGACCCTGTCATCGGCTGCGAGCTTTTCAATTATCTCATCTGTAAGAAGCTCCGGTTCAAGAGAGCTGAGCCTTACCCTGAAGTCTCCCTTTGCTCTTGTTACCGCCTTTACAGCGTCCGAAAGGTCAAGGCCTCCCAGATCCCTTCCGTAGCAGCACATATTTATTCCCGTAAGTATAAGCTCCTTATGGCCGCTGTCTGCCAGCGCCTGAGCCTCGGCAGTTATCTCGTCAGGCCTTTTTGAACATATATGCCCTCTCGCAAACGGTATCATACAATAGGTGCAGTACTGATCGCAGCCGTCCTGTATCTTTATATAGGCGCGGGTCTTGGTATCATTTCCGCGGTTGGTCATCGGCTCAATCAGCTGTCCCCTGCAATGCGGAGTTATGCTCACTGCCCTTTCCCTGTTCTCAATAAACTCGCTTACAAGCCTTGGTATGTCTCTTTTTCCGCGTGTGCCTACTATTATATCACATTCGCTCAGTCCTCTGACTTCATCTTCAAAGGCCTGAGCATAGCACCCTGCCAGAACTATCACCGCCTGTGGCGACTCTCTTCTCAGCCGTCTGAGCAGCTGCCTGCATTTTGAATCAGCCTCAGCCGTTACCGTGCATGAGTTTACAATGCACACGTCTGCCTCGGCAGGGTCGGCAGTGTCCTCATAGCCGAGGGAGAGCATCAGCTCTCTGATGTTTTCAGTCTCATACTGGTTGACCTTGCAGCCGAAGGTATAATAAAAAGCCTTCATATGACCTCCGAAAGGATTAGATTTTTGATATATAAGAATATTATTCTGATATAAACATATTGTTCTGATAGTTGAACTGTCAGCTTTCAAAATGTGATATATGCACAAAAAATTCATATTTGTGTTGTGCACATCACACAAAAGATTACATCATGTTTTGTACTTATTAAACATTGTACCATATTTTATTTTTTTTTGCAAATTTCTCTTGACAAACGCAAAAAACTGACTATAATATGCGTTGTAGGGCGACCTACAGAGGTTATGAAGACGCCGCGGCAGTAAGCGTGAGAGCTGACCGTGACGCAGATGAAAAACATTTTTTCTTTTTAAAAGGAGGAACTTATTATGAAAAAGACAAAGATCTTACTTGATTCGATCAACGATGTAAAGAAGTTTGTAAGCATCGTATCTCAGCATGATTTCGATGTTGATCTTGCTTCGGGCAGATATGCTGTAGACGGAAAGTCCATCATGGGTATTTTCAGCCTCGACCTTTCCAGCCCGATCCAGCTCACAGCTCATACAGATGACGCTGACAAGTTCTTCGACGAGATCAAGGAATTCATCATCGAGAAGTAATTTTTAGCTTACACTGAGCCGATGTTATCACAGCATCGGCTCTTTTTTTGTGTCAGGAGAGCACTTTACTTTTGCAGAATAATATGCTATACTTAGTGTATACGAGGTGAGCACTTTGAAGATACTCAACATATATCTTATTGCGATAAATGCTGTAGCTTTCATTGCCTACGGTATTGACAAGCTGAAAGCCAAGTTCAGAGCCTGGCGCATACCCGAGAAAACTCTTTGGCTCTTAGGTTTGCTGGGAGGTGCCGCAGGCGGTCTTCTCGGAATGCAGGTGTTCCGCCATAAGACGCGGCACGCACTTTTCTATATCATCAACATACTGGCACTGATCGTATGGTGCTGTGCATACGCATATTTCGTTTTTATCAGACAGGGGTGACCTTTTATGAAAACTGTTTGTGACAAGCTCAGAGTCAAGGCATACGGCAAAATTAACCTTATGCTCGATATAGTCGGCAAAAGGCAGGACGGCTATCATATACTCAATACGGTAATGCAGTCGGTAGACTGCTTTGACCTGCTGGAGATAGAGCTTACCGACGGCGAAGGCATAGAGCTTATCTGTGATAAGGAAGGGTTCCCGCTCGATGAGCATAACCTTATCCACAAGGCGATAACTGCTTTCCAAAAGCACACGGGTATAGACTACGGAAAAAAAATAACCGTCAGAGTTGAGAAGAACCTACCCTCTATGGCTGGCATGGGCGGCGGAAGCTCAGACTGTGCGGCTATGCTCAATGCACTGAACTTTATGTTCGGCACTAATCTTGCAGATGACGAGCTTGGAAGAGTCGGTGTCACGATCGGTGCAGACGTGCCGTTTTGCCTGGTGGGAGGAACTCAGCTTTGTCAGGGTATCGGAGAGATCGTTCACAGACTTCCCTCTCCTGAATGCAAATTCCTTATTATAAAGCCTGATATCGGCATATCCACACCCGAGGCCTACAAGGCTTATGACAGCATAGTTAATCCCAAGCGTTGTCCTATAGATGTGTTCGTGAAGTCTCTGGGCAGCGGAAATATCTACAGCCTTTGTGCAAATATGTTCAACGCCCTTGAGTATGCTCACTGCCCCGATGAAGTAGCTAAGGCCAAGGAGGATCTGAAGCGTGCAGGCGCATTGCAGACACTTATGACCGGCAGCGGCTCAGCTGTGTTCGGGATATTCGATAATGACGACGCGATAAAAAGAGCTTATGACAGTATAGAAGGCTATACCTATAAAACAATATGCAGCCCCGTAAGAAAAGGCTGCGAATTTGTATGACAGGAGGGTAATGTATGAACAGCAAATGCAGATTCTGCGGTTACAGGTTCCAGTCAAGTGATGAGATGATATGCCCCGAGTGCCTTACTGCCCGCGAGGAGGATATAAGCTGCGGCGTTTACGGTGATGACAACCACAGCCACGATCTTGATCCGTTCTCTAAAGGGTTCGATATCGACGGCACTGATATGTATAAGGAAAAGAAAAATGACTTCATTGCAAAGGAGCGCAAGGAAGAGGCCGCTGACCCGAATTTCAGAAGTCCTGTTTACAGAAAGGCTCCGCAGCAGAACTACAGACAGCCCTACAACCGCAGCAGCGTCCCTCAGAACAGACAGCCATATAACTTCAATGCGACCCAGCAGAACAATGCTTACAGGCAGCTGCCGCCTAACTTTCCGCAAGGTTTTCAGAATGCAGGCTTCAATAACCAGCAGCAAAAACCTAAGCAGACCAGCAGCGGCTGCGTTATCGCTGTAATAATGCTTGTAATAATAATGTTCGGCTTTGTGGCAGGGGTAGAAAACAGCTATGATGCGAAGGACTATTTCCCCGACAGCGGGCCGACAGGCAGCATAGCTCAGACAAATGAGTGATATTCTGAAAGAGTGCAGGCTCTGCCCGAGAGAATGTGCCGTAAACAGGTATGAAGCAAAAGGCTTCTGCGGCGAGGGTGCAGACGTTCGCATAGCAAGAGCCGAACCTCACCACTGGGAGGAGCCGCCGATAAGCGGCACGGGCGGCGCAGGCACGGTATTCTTTTCAGGGTGTACGCTCAGGTGCTGCTACTGCCAGAATTATGAGCTCTCATCACTCGGAAAAGGGTTCACGCTTTCTGTCAGAGAGCTTTATGAGAGCTTTTTAAGGCTTCTGGATATGGGCTGTGAGAACATTGAGCTTGTCAGCCCTACGCAGTTCGTGCCACAGATCATAGAGGCTCTTGATATGTTCGGAGATAAAAGGCCGACGATAGTCTATAACACAGGCGGCTATGAAAAGGCCGAAACGCTGGAGCTTCTTGACGGGTATGTTGATATTTATCTGCCAGATCTTAAATATTTTGACAGCGCTGTGTCATCAGCTTATTCTATGGCAGATGATTACTTTGAAACTACACTCAGAGCTATAAGAGAAATGTTCAGGCAGGTCGGTAGACCTGTATTCGATGATAACGGCATAATGCGAAAAGGCGTTATAGTAAGGCATCTTGTTCTGCCTTCACACAGAAAGGATTCGATAAGGCTGATCGAAGAGCTGAGAAAATGCTTTTCTCCCGAAGATATCCTGATAAGCCTTATGAGCCAGTATACGCCTGTTTTCAAAGCGTTTGAGCATAAGGAGCTTTCAAGGAAAACTTCCAGCTTTGAATATGAGAGCGTGCTGAAAGCAGTTGAAGCTGCCGGCTTTGACGGATATTTTCAGGCAAAAAGCTCTGCCGATGAGGGATATATACCGGAATTTTTTGATAAAAAATATTACTGACCATTAATTTTGTAATAAAATTGTTAATAAATTAGTGTAGACAAACTCCTCGCAATATTGTATAATATCAGTAAGAAGAGTTTATCTTCCGTCATACGTAAATTGACCGAAACGATTTTTGAAATGAGGTAATGCCGATGTCAAAGGCTCTGGGTTCAAAATATTCGATCGAGCATTCGGATGACACCAAAGAATATTTTGAATTTGTCAAGGATCTGATAGATGATGATGTTGTTAATGAGATGAAGAAATATCGTCATCATTACAGCACTACCTGTTATCAGCATTGTCTGAACGTGTCTTACTATAACTATCTTGTCTGCAGAAAGCTGGGGCTTGATTCTAAAGCTGCTGCAAGGGCAGGCTTCCTGCATGATCTTTATCTCTACGACTGGAGAGAAAGAGAGCGTAAAAAGGGCGAAAAGCGCCACGGCACTTATCACCCGAGGGTCGCACTCAAAAATGCGAAGGAGCATTTTGATATTGCAAAGCGCGAGGAAGATATGATCGTCAAGCATATGTGGCCGCTTACTCTTAGGCCGCCGAAATATGCTGAGTCATATGTCATTGTGTGCATAGACAAGTATGCTGCTGCTCTCGAGATCGGAGTACATATCGGCAGAAAGATGAAAGCTAAGGCACAAAGCATCAGAAACAATGTACATTAACAGAATTCAATAAGCTCCCGAAGACTTAAAAGTCCTCGGGAGCTTTGTCTGCTTATTACAGACTCTCATAAAGAGCTATATAATCCTTAGCTGACTTTGTCCAGCTGAAATCCTGCTTCATACAGGTGCTTACAAGTCTGCCCCACTTCATTTTGTCATCGTAATATGCTCTCGCACGCACACAGGCGTCAAGCATGTCGTGAGCATTATAGGACTTGAACGTAAAACCGTTTCCGCCCTTGTCGCCGGCATCGTGGATACTGTCTCTCAGTCCGCCCGTCTCTCTTACGATAGGAACGGTACCGTAGCGGCAGGCTATCATCTGTGCAAGACCGCAAGGCTCGCTCTGTGACGGCATCAGGAACATATCCGCACCTGCATAGATCTGCCTTGAAAGCTCAGGAACAAAGCCTAGAGTAAGGCCTACTCTGTCAGGATAGCGGTAATGCATCTCGGAGAAGAAGTCCTCATATATCTTCTCGCCTGAACCGAGGATCGCAAACTTATAACCGAGCCTTATGATATCCTCAAACACATACTTGATAAGATCAAGTCCCTTATGGGATACGAACCTTGTAACGATACCGATAACAGGCTCCTTGCCCTGAGACATTTCCAGTCTTGCGAGAAGGTCATGCTTGCAGGCATGCTTGCCTAGTCTGTCGTTCAGGCTGTAATTCTTAGCTATAACCTTATCGTTAGCCGGGTCATACACGTTTATGTCGATACCGTTTAAGATACCGCAGAGTTTATGCTGCTTTGTGCAAAGCTCTCTGTCAAGGCCGTGCGAATACCACGGGTCAAGGATCTCCCATGCATAGCTTGGCGAGACAGTAGTTACCTTGTCACTGACTTCAATAGCTGCCTTCATAAAGTTTACGTCACCGTCATAGGTCAGAAGATCCGTATGGTAAAGAGGTATCCCCATTATATCGTTGATAAGCTCAAGGCCGTATCTGCCCTGATACTGGATATTATGGATAGTGAACACGGTCTTTATGTCCTCATAGCCTTGCTGATAGCGATAGAAGATATCATAGTAAACAGGCACCAGAGCCGTCTGCCAGTCATTGGCATTTATTATCTCAGGCTTGAAGTCGATATATCTGATAAGCTCGAGCACTGCCCTTGAGAAGAATATAAATCTCTCGGCATCGTCATAAAAGCCATAGAGCCCGTTTCTCATAAAGTAATACTCGTTATCAAGCAGATAATATGTCACACCGTTCACAACGCCTACAAACACGCCGCAGTACTGATTTCTCCACGCTACCGGAACGGTAAAGTTCGTCACATAGCTTACCTTGTCTTTAAGCTCCTGCCTTATGCTGCTGTAATACGGTATTACTACGCGGCAGTCGTGTCCTGCCTCGTTAAGTGCAGCAGGAAGAGAGCCTGCAACATCTGCAAGTCCGCCGGAAGCTATAAAGGGTAGAGCCTCACTTGCTGTATACAGTATTTTCATTTTCTGACCCCCTTATCAGATATTATTCGTTTTATACAACAATCCTCTATCTGTACTGACGACCGATAGAGGATGTCTATTTACTTAAAACTTATACGGAAGCGCCCTTTCCTACATACATAGGATACTCAGGCGAGCTTGTGAGAATGTGGTTCGCACTGATGTGAACGTTCTTGTCAGTGATAAGGTAATTGAGCTCTGCATTATCGCCTACTACAGTGTCCTGCATAAGGATACAGTTCTTTACCTTAGTTCCCTTGCCGACCTTAACGCCTCTGAACAGTACGCTGTTCTCTACTTCACCTTCAATGATACAGCCGTCAGCTATAAGTGAATTCTTTACCGTGCAGTCAAGATCATACTTTGCGGGAGCATTATCGCTGACCTTTGTATAGATCGAACGCTTAGCAACGAACAGCTTCTGAGAATTCTCGGGATCAAGAAGCTTCATATTAGCTGCAAAGTAGCTTGAAACGCTGTTGAGCTTGGAGAAATAGTTCTCATACTCATAAGTCATTATCTTAAGGTCTCTGCATCTGTCCTGAAGAATGTTTCTCTCAAAGCTTACAAGTCCTCTTGCCATTGAATCCTTGATAGTCTCTGTCAGGAATTCCATCGACATTACGAACATATTAAGGCTGAGCGTGCAGGTGCCGCTTATCTCGGGAGTGATAAGAACTGATGAAACTCTGCCGCTCTCGTCAGTGTTGAGAACTGTAGAGGTCTTGATCTCGTCCGAGGTGTAAACGCCGGTGTGAACAACAGCCGTGATATCCGCGCCGCTCTCGATATGCTGAGCAAGGATAGGCTTGTAGTCGATATTTGTTACAACATCACAGTCAGAAAGGATCACGTACTTAGCTCTTGAGCACTTGATAAAGCTCATAGCTCCGTACAGAGCCTCGATCCTGCCTCTGTAAAGGGTGCTCTCAACGCTTCCGAAGGGAGGAAGTATGTAAAGGCCGCCCTTCTTTCTTGCGAGATCCCACTCTCTTGCTGAACCAAGGTGGTCAAGCAGGGACTGGTAATTTGACTTTGTGATGACTCCTATCTCACTGATACCGCTGTTAACCATATTGGAAAGCGGGAAATCTATAAGGCGGTATCTTCCGCCGAAGAGAACGGAACCCATAGTTCTGTTTTTTGTGATATCTCCAAGGGTCGTGTCATGCATATTTGCGAAAACAAGACCCAGTACATTACCCATATTTACATCCATGTCAACTCGGTCCTTTCTTAAATATTTTCATAAATGATCGCCTTCGGAGCTACCACACCGTTAGCTGATACCGAAATGTTGTTTCCTACTACTGCAACGCCCCACTGATCCTTGTCGTCGATAGTCTCAGGTCTTGCGCCTATCTGAGCGTTCTCACCGATCTCGGTGTTCTCACCTACGATAGCATACTCTACCTTAGCACCCTTTCTGATAACAGCGCCCGGCATAAGGATCGAATCGTAGATCTCTGCGCCCTCTTCAACTATAACGCCGTCGGATATCATCGAGAACTCTACCGAGCCGTTGATAACACAGCCTTCGGTCACCATTGAGTTCTGTATCTGAGCGTTCGGGCCGATGCTCTGAGGAGGAAGAACAGGGTTTCTCGAATAGATCTTCCATGATGGATCATAGAGATCGATCGGGATATTAGGATTGATAAGATCCATATTAGCTTCCCACAGGGAGTCGATAGTTCCGACGTCCTTCCAGTAGCCGTCAAATCTGTAAGCTACGAGCTTCTCGCCTGCTTCTCTCATATCAGGAATTATATTCTTTCCGAAGTCCTTGGAAGCTTCCTTGTCCTCTTCGTTTGCGATGAGGTAAGCTCTGAGCTTCTTCCAGGTGAAGATGTAGATACCCATCGACGCAAGAGTGGATCTCGGGTTCTTCGGCTTCTCCTCAAAGTCGATGATATTATCCTGATCGTCAGTTATCATTATACCGAATCTTGAAGCCTCTTCCTTAGGCACATCGAGTACCGCGATAGTAGCAGCTGCCTCCTTAGCCTTGTGGAAATCGAGCATCTTGTTATAATCCATCTTGTAGATGTGGTCGCCTGAAAGAACGACTACATACTCAGGATCATATCTGTCGATAAAGCTTATATTCTGGTAGATAGCGTTCGCTGTGCCCGAATACCAGTCAGCGCCCGAAGCGGTCTGATAAGGAGGGAGCACATAAACACCGCCGTGGATACGGTCAAGGTCCCAAGGCTGACCGTTGCCGATGTACTCATTGAGCACGAGCGGCTGATACTGAGTAAGAACTCCGACGGTATCGATACCCGAGTTGATGCAGTTAGAAAGGGGGAAATCGATGATACGATACTTTGCGCCGAACGGAACTGCAGGCTTTGCAACCTTCTGTGTCAAAGCATACAGTCTGCTGCCCTGTCCGCCTGCCAGAAGCATAGCGACACATTCTTTTTTGTTGAACATAATTAATTCACCCACCAATTTTTATTTGTTTTTCTATTCTTCAGCCTTTTTAGCTGCAGACCTTTTTGCCGTACCTGTCTTCTTTGCTGCCGGCTTTGCAGCGCTCCTGCTCTTTGTGCTTTTGGCTGCGCCCTCGCTCTTTGCTTTGGGGGCTGCTGCCTTCTTCACCGAGAAGTACATACAGGAGAAAGCAGGGATATCTATGCTGATCGACTGCTCAAAGCCGTGCATACCAACGTCCTCAGACTTCACAGACTTATTCGCATAAGGCGAACCGTCAGCAGAAGATGAATTGAACACTTCCTTGTAGGTACCCTTATATGGAACACCGAAGCAGTAGTTCTTCCTCTCAACAGGAACGAAGTTGCATACAACGATGAGCTCATTGCCCTTTTCGTCAAACCTGCGGAAGATTATGATAGACTGCTTGAAGTCATCGTTCGAGATCCAGCTGAAGCCCTCCCAGGAGAAGTCTCTCTGCCAGAACTGAGGATGATCAAGATAGAAGTGATTGAGGTTCTTTGAGAATGCAAGATAATTCTTGTGGTTCTCATACTCATCTACCAGGAACCACTCAAGGCCGTTCTCGTAATCCCACTCTCTGAACTGAGCGAAATCAGCACCCATGAACAGCAGCTTCTTTCCGGGATGAGCCATCATATAAGCCATGAACAGCTTGCACTGAGCAAACTTGTTGTTCACGTCTCCGCCGTACATCTTGTTGACGAGCGAAGCCTTTCCGTGAACGACCTCATCATGTGATATAGGAAGGATAAAGTTCTCCGAGAAAGCGTAGAAGAACGAGAATGTCAGCATATCGTGATGGAAAGCCCTGTCGATAGGATCAAGAGCCATATACTTGAGCATATCGTTCATCCAGCCCATGTTCCACTTGAAGTTGAAGCCAAGGCCGCCGTCGGAAGCAGGCTTTGTTACCATAGGCCATGCTGTGGATTCCTCAGCGATCATAAGTGTCTTCGGATTTCTCGCAAAGACAGCCGTGTTAAGGTCTCTGAAGAAGTCAACTGCCTCAAGGTTTTCCTTTCCGCCGTACTTATTGGGAGTCCACTCGCCGTCTCTTCTGTCGTAGTCAAGATAGAGCATAGACGCAACGGCATCGACTCTCAGTCCGTCGATATG
>CACXFU010000037.1 GCA_902767035.1 uncultured Ruminococcus sp. | reverse complement strand
TCTTCTATGTAAAAAGACAGATACCTCTTGTGGAGGTATCTGTCTTTCGTTTTCATAGCTCGCTGTTTTGGTCTTAATATAGTAGTTTGGATTATACTGCTATATCAGCGCCGCGCTTTTGCAGGGCTTTTTTTGCATATATTGATAGTAAACTTATCGGCTCAGACCGGCCGTGAAAAATCTCAGAATGGTTTTGACGTTTAAGATGATATCAGCATAAAATACAGTATAGTGTCAATAATAAAAACGTACCTGCGGTAAGATCACGGAGGTGATATTATGCTGATGTTTATTCTGGGTACGTTTTTCGGCGGTCTTGCGGGAGTTGTAACAATGTGCCTTTGTACAGCCGCTTCTGACGCCGATAAAGCGATAAATGAGGGACAGTGATGTCCCTCATTTTGATCTGTCAATTTAATATAAAATATATACCCGAAGGAGTTTGGGGGCGACCGGAAAGCCCCCAAGAGGGCGTGCAGCTTACTTTTTCCAGCACTAAATATAGAGCGTATAATTATAAATAAGCGAGAACGTGATGTCCCTCATTTCAGTTTATATCTATCACTACATATTCCGATTTTGTGCCTGTCTTGAACTTGATCTCCCAGTCAGCTATGCCTGAGGTAACGATAAAGTCTGTTCCGTTCCTGTTCTCATAGCCGTAAGTCCTGTCATTGACACGCATCAGCACCCCGAGATGTGTTACCGGGAAGAACTGTCCGCCGTGAGTATGACCAGAGACTACAAGATCGGCCTCCGTAGCAGCTTCGGCGTCATAGTCGGCAGGCTGATGATCCATCACAAGTATATATTTTTCTGAGTCAAGATCTTTTATGAGGTCTGCCATCGGCTTTCTGTCCTCGAAGGATTTGTCTGCTCTTCCGACAATGTAGAACTTATCATCAATAAGCTCATATTCGTCCTCAAGGATATGTATACCGTTCTTTTTGAGCTCAGCTTCAAGGTCTTCACTGGAAAAGCCGCGCGAGCTTCCGTAATAGCCCTTGTCATGGTTACCGTATGCGAACCATACACCGTATTTCGCATCTATCGTGCCGAGAGCCTCGCAGGCTCTTACCATGCTGTCACGGTCTGTGCCGTCGTCAACAAAATCTCCGGGGATAAGAACTATATCGGGGTGCTCTTCGTTGATGTCCTTCACGTGCCCGGCAAAGCCTTCACCGTCAAAGGTCGCACAGATGTGAGAGTCTGCAAACATTACTACGTGAAGATGATCTATGTCCTTATCGGTAGTGAGCTTATAAGTTGTGACCCAGACGTTATTGCACAGGTAGTACCCGACAGACAGATAAACAACTGAGGCCAGCATTGCGCACCAGCCCTGCCAGTAAACTTTAAAGCTCTTCTTCGCGCACTTTTTCACTATAAGACCTAAGAGGTCGAATATCAGCCAGAAGATAAGAACGTGCAGGAAGATCATTATAGCATTGACCAGTGACATAGTTATGCAAAAGAGCGCAAAAACTGCCGCAATGGCACCAAATGATATCAGCCTTCTGAGCCAGCTGCGCTCACCTGCCGCCTTTTTGATAAGCGAAAATCTGCCGACAGCTGTTGTCATATAGACCGCGCCAAGACCTGTGGCTGCTATAACTGAAACAAGAATGAATATCCAGATTCCCATTAGATCACCTCTGAGTCGATTTTTGTAATTATAACACAGAATATCAGAAATGTAAAGGCGCGCGTGCGAGAAAACTATATTGGACGATTTTATGCGCGGCGCCCAGCCGTGCGGCGAGCACTTATAACACAGAATATCAGAAATGTAAAGTACAAGATCTATAGATCAAGGATCAGAGTTTAAAAATATGACTAATATGTTAAATATTGAAAAATATATTTACAGGGAGAATAAATTGTGATATAATTAATTGTAATTGTTCATTGCAGGCTTTAACGCTTTGCAAGAGTAAATCAACGGATACACATATCCGTGTCAATCTAAGGAGGAAATGTTAATGGTTAGAGCGATCGTTGGCGCTAACTGGGGCGATGAAGGCAAGGGCAAGCTTACCGATATGATGGCACAGGAATCTGATATAGTTATCAGGTTTCAGGGCGGCGCAAACGCAGGACACACCATTGTCAACCACTACGGAAAATTTGCGCTTCACACGCTGCCTTCGGGTGTTTTCTATGACCACACTACGAACATAATAGGCAACGGCGTTGCTTTTAATATCCCTGTGTTTTTCAAGGAGCTTCAGGACGTTACCTCAAAGGGCGTTCCGATGCCTAAGATACTTATATCTGACAGAGCACAGATAGTTATGCCTTATCATGTACTGTTTGACCAGTATGAGGAGGAAAGGCTCGGAAAAGCAAGCTTCGGCTCAACAAAGAGCGGTATTGCGCCGTTTTATTCTGACAAATATGCAAAGATAGGCTTCCAGGTGCAGGAGCTGTTCGACGAGGAAGCTCTGAAGGTGAAGATACACAGAGTGCTCGAAACGAAAAACATTCTGCTGAAGCACCTCTACAACAAGCCTGCCATTGATGAAAATGAGCTTTTTGAGACTCTTATGGAGTACAGAAAGATGGTCGAGCCTTATGTATGTGATGTTTCGGCTTACCTCTGGAATGCTGTTAAGCTCGGAAAAAACATACTGCTTGAGGGTCAGCTGGGTTCATTGAAGGATCCTGATCACGGAATCTATCCTATGGTAACGTCTTCCTCAACACTTGCGGCTTACGGTGCTATCGGTGCAGGACTGCCGCCTTATGAGATAAAGACTATCGTTACTGTTGTCAAGGCTTACTCTTCTGCTGTCGGTGCAGGCGCATTCGTTTCCGAGATCTTCGGCGATGAGGCTGACGAGCTCAGAAAGCGCGGCGGTGACGGCGGCGAGTACGGCGCCACGACCGGAAGACCCAGAAGAATGGGCTGGTTCGACTGCGTGGCTACAAGGTACGGCTGCCGCATTCAGGGAACGACCGATGTTGCTTTCACAGTGCTTGATGTGCTCGGTTACCTTGATAAGATACCTGTTTGTGTTGGCTATGAGATCGACGGTGAAGTTACGAAGGACTTCCCGACTACAAGCAGACTTGAAAAGGCTAAGCCGGTGCTCAAGGTGCTTGACGGCTGGAAGAGCGACATCCGCGGTATCAGGAACTATGAAGAGCTGCCTGAGAACTGCAAGGCTTACATCGACTTTGTAGAGCAGCAGATCGGCTTCCCAATCACTATGGTCTCAAACGGACCTAAGAGAGAGGACATAATCTACAGAGACAGCAAGCTTAAAAAATAGTGAATACATAGAGACGTCCCTCCGCTCAGACTGAGCAGGGGGACGTTTTTTATTTTACTATCTTAAGTATCCTGTCGGTGGAATGACCGTCGCAGGAGCCCATATGATACTTCAAAAAGCGGTCGTAGTCATCATCTGGTTCACGGCCATAAGCACGAAGAACTGCGCCTGAAAGTTCATCTCCGTTTTTAACTATCTCACACGGAAAATCCTCGGGAGCTTCATAAAAGCCCCTTTCTTTTTTATATTCATCATAGTCGGGCATATACAGCACGAAAGGCTTTTTAAGCAGCGCATACTCGAACATGAGCGATGAGTAATCAGTGATAAGCACATCAGCAGCGGCAAAGAGCTCTGACGTCTGCATATCACAGTTTGAGCTGACGCTCTTTATGTGAGGGTGCGGCTTTATGATAACTGCCCAGTCATCACCCAGCTTTTGCTGAAGCTCAAGGACGCTCTGCTCACCGACCAGCCTTGGAGCTGCCGCCGTACCTCTAAAGGTAGGCGCATAAAGGGCGATCTTTTTGCCCCTGAACTGCGGATATGAATCAAAGAGCTTTTTACGGCAGTCATCAAGGTATCTTTCATCAAAGAACACATCTGTTCTGCTGACACCTACCGACCTTATCATTTTTTTCCTGACGCCTTCAAGATGAAAGGCATTTTCAAAAACAGTCTTTACGGCAGGCGAGCTGACCGTCAGCATTGATATGTTTTTTGTAACGTCGCCGCGGTAATAAGGCGAGATATCGTCAGGGGTATCATATGCGAACTTTTTGAGCAGACCGCAGGAATGCCACAGCTGCACTACCCTTGTGCCCTTTCTCTTGCGGCAGGAGGTCACGGGGAGAAAATAGTTGCAGATAAATACGTATTCGGCAGTTGCATATTCACGCATAAAGCCGAGGATATAATCAAGCTTGCCTTTGATGCCGACCTTTCTGATATCCCTCAGACAGAGCCTGATATCAAGGTCATCACGCTCGCTCAGGCGCTCATATACGAGTCTCATGCTTTCGGGCAGGGTATCGGTGTTTGAATCGGCAAAGATGACCTTGCCCTTTTCAATGGGCTGCTTTTTATACCTGTTATAGCAGGCAGGCAGAAGATATCTGTGCAGGATAAATTTGAGTTCCTGCTTAACTATCGCTCTGAGCTTCATCACTGCTTTACCTGTTTGTCAAATCTCATACTCTCGACAAGCCTGCCAAAGGTCTCTTCAAGGCCGACCTGCGGCTCCCAGCCGAGAGCTCTGAGCTTAGCCGTGTCAAGGAGTATCTTCATCTTGGGGTTATAGCCGAGCTTTGTGGCGTCCTCAGCGATATCGAATACGACCTTTGATCTTCCGTCCGAGAACTTATCACAGAAAAGCTGCGCAAGGTCTCTGATCGTTATGCCGGAAGCTTCATTGGCGATATTATAGGCCTGAGCGGTCTCACCCTTAGTGAGAACGGTAAGGATACCTGCTACTGCGTCACTGATGTAGGAATAGTTTCTCTCGGTAGAGCCGTCTGTTTTCAGGACGATGTCAGTACCCTCGATAGCTGCTCTTGCAAATTGAGCAAAAACACGGCCGTCATTATAATCAACGCCCGAGCCGAGCGACTGACAAAGCCTTGCCACCTTGACAGGAACACCGTATTCTGATGCATAGGCAACACAGAGGGTCTCAGCCATACGCTTACCCTCGGAATAGCTGCTGCGAACGCTCATAGAGTTGATATAGCCGCTGTCTTTCTCGGTAACTACACCGCTCTCGTTCTGGGGTATGCCGTAAACCTCCAGCGATGAGAGGAACACAACGGACTCGGCCTTTTTCTCATATGCAAACTGCAGGAGCTTTCTTGTGCCGCAAACAGTAGTGGTGATCGTCTCGACAGGGCTTTCTACAAAGAACTTTGAGCTTGTAGGGTTAGCGGCATGGATAACAAAGTTGATATCGGCATCGGTATCGATAGGCTGCATGATATCACCTTTGATAAAGACAAGGCTGTCACCGAGGACATTAGCGAAGACGCGCTTTGCCTTCTCTTCGCTCCTTACCAGTGCATAGACCTTCAAGCCGAGACCTTTCTGCTCATTTGCAAGCAGCAGGGTGAGCACTAGCTGTGTGCCGAGAAGACCTGTTGAGCCTGTCACAAGAACATTCTTTCCGCGAAAAGCCTCCCAATCGGGTGCACTGCTCGAGGCTGCGGCTTCAATATCCTGCTGGAAATAAGGGTTATCCGAAACTTTCATGATTACCTCCGATAATTATACTTTTACCTCTTCTTCTGACTTTTCAAACCTTTTCAGGTTTATTTTTGAGAGCCACTTGAACGGATATTCAAACGGCTTGAGGGACAGGATCAGCGTAAGTGCCAGAGCTATAAGGCACATCTCGATATAGCCGGTTCTTGTTCCGACGAAAGGTTTATACCACTGATATTCAAGCTCCGCCAGATAGAGGAACCTGTGAAGGATATAGACCTGTAAGGTCCTTGAACCGAAGCGTGTGAAAAAGGCTTTTCCTCTCGGCACCCACAAAAGGAACGTAAAGCAGAAAATGCCTGCTATGATATAGAAGATAAGCCTGTTTAAAAACATAAGGGGCTCGGTATCAAGGTATTTTAAATTTGCCTCATAGTAATTGAAGTTGCTGGTGATTATCCTTGAGGGGATATCTGCGATATTGAAATATGCCCAGACTGAAATACCGAACGAGACTGCCAGCATCGCTATCTGTATCGGAAGCTTTCTGAACTTGAAGAGCCAGTCCTTCTTGAAGTAATAGCCTATAATGAAAAACGGAAAATGGTTCACCATTCTGGCAACGCTCAGGAAGTCACACGCCTTTGTGTCATAGCCGATGAGAAAGGCTACTATAAATGATGCAGGTATTATGAACGACGGCTTAAGCTTATAGATATAAGGCAGAAAGCCGAACCACCAGATCAGACACATAAGGTACCACAGAGACGACCTTGGTGCAAAGACGCTTCGCGACATCGTAGCGGAATAGCCCAGCACATAATACTCAAACAAGGAAACAAAAAGCTGTGCTGCAAGGTAATAGACGACATAGGTAACAAGCCTTCTGGTTTTGACCACGCCGTTTTTGATATAGCCCTTTGCAAAGTATCCCGAAATGAAGATAAGGCACGGCATATGGAGAGTGTTTATTATCGTCCATATGGTCTTTATGCCCTTCATATCAGTGCCGCCGACGGTTTTAAGGGGCGATGTTGCATGGGCGAGAACGACCAGAAAGATCAGAATGAATTTTGCGTTGTCAAAGAAATAGTCTCTTCCCCTCTCATCATGATATTCCTTTGACGCATAACCGAACAAGCTCATAGACGTCTCCTACTTCAGACCCGGGAGGTGCGGTGTTGCACCGATACCGAATGCCTGCTCGTTCTCTCTGTACTGGATAAGAGCGCGGTACATATAAACGTCCTCGGGAGTGGTGACCTTGATGTTTCCGCGGTTGCCCTCGACCATATAGGCCTCCTTGCCGACACTTTTGATAAGAGTGCATGAATCGACAAGATTGTCATACTTTGTCTCTCTCTGACGAACGATGTCATGGTCGGCGATGATCTCGCCGAGACGGAAGCTCTGAGGAGCCTGAGCGGCATAGGTGTCCTTTCTGTACGGAACGGTCTCAACGGTCTTGCCTGTTGTGCTCATAAGGATAGTCTCAAAGCACGGAGTGCAGGTAACAGCGTTTCCGTTATCCTTTACTCCCTGGATATTTCTTGATATCGTATCATAGGTCACCCACGGGCGGACACCGTCATGGATAAGAACTATTGAATCGTCGGGGTTATCCTGCTGTGCTCTTTTGAGCCCGTTGTAAATCGAATCCTGACCGGTCTCTCCGCCGGGGATAATGTCAATGACCTTTGAGATCATAAACTTTGAAACGAGCTTCCACATATACGGGATATAGTCCTCAAGCATAGAGATATAGATCTTGTCTATCTCCTGATGGTTTTCAAAAAGCTCAAGAGTATGGATAATGATAGGCTTTCCGTTTATCTCAAGAAACTGCTTCGGAACGCCTGCTCCCATTCTTACTCCTGCACCGCCTGCAAAAATTACAGCAATGTTCATATTAATACCTCCGTTATATAGAACTACTTATCGTATTTATCCGTGTTCACCTTATCAAAACGAGACTGGAAATCCATTACCTCGTCATAGATACGCGCACAGTTGTCGTGGTCGGAATACTCAAAGAAGTCATCGACTCTTTCTTTATACATATCCTTCATCTTGCAGCCCTGCTCGATATAATCACAAAGCTCTGAAACTATCTGCTCATGATTGCGGCAGATAGGGCCGAAGCCCATAGTCTCATATTCAAGGCCGCCTGCTTCATACTGCGGCGGAAGAACATCAGGGTGATAATAAACGAGCGGCTTTTTCATATAGGCAAAGTCAAACTGCACACCTGAATAGTCAGTTACCATAAGGCTTGATTCAGTCAGTATCTTCTCATAGCTCATATCGCCTGCGGCGGCTATGATATCAACGCCCTCGCTCTTTTCAAAGTCAACAAGCTGAGAGCTCATTGCAGGGTGAAGCAGATAAACTATCCTGTAGCCGTGCTCCTTTGCGGTTTTTATAAGTCTCTCATCATTGATAAGGCCGTTATATATCTTATAGTAGTCACTGTGGATAAAGCTTGAGCTGTGAGCATAGGTAGAGCCCTTTTTCGCTTTGCCCGTTGTGGTGCCTCTGCGCCATGTGGGGGTGATGAGGATCATTTTCTTATCCTTGGAAACGAGACCGTCATACCTTGCGTGGCCTGTCAGGCAGAGCATAGACTTATCATAATAGTCATATACCTCATGGCTGACATTTTTGATCTCATACTTTGATGCGAAGAAATAAAGAACTGTATTGTCAAAAGTTCTGTTCTGATACTGGGCGATCTTCTGTATCGTCAGGCCGTGAGCAAGGCAGACTACCCTTGCATTGTAAAGGTCTTTGAAATACTTCTGCGTTGCGGCGTAATAGCCGTTGCAGTTCATGGTGTCAACATGGGTGGCCAGCATAAGGTCGGTATGAAGAGCAAGCATCTTATGCTTTATGGAGTTGAACTTCACTATCGTGTTGAACTCAGACTTCAGTCTCTCATAATCGGGAGAGTCATGCTGAACGACATAGTATATCTTTACTCCCTCGGGAGCACGCGATTTAACATATCTGTAGAAATACTCACCGTTATCACCGGCCTTGAATATCTTATCCATAGTGAGCCAGATCTTCTTTTTGTAAAACGGCTTTGTCACCCAGTAAAGAAGACGGTTGCCTACCATTTTTATCTTCCACATTCCGTGGGTCGAAGCCGATATCGATCTAATAAAGCGCATCTCATGCCTGAAATGTCTCTTTCTCGTAAGGCGCTCAACTACAAAGCACCTCATCACATTGTCAAGAGAGATGATAGACTGTCCGCATATCCAGTAGGAATCCTTGACCATACTGAGCTTGGATTCGGCTCTGATAAGAGTGATCGCAAGAGGATAATTCCTGCCCTTGTATCTGAGCCAGAAGGAGAAGGTCTTGTGCTTTCTGAGCTCCTCCTCAGGTATCATAAAGCGGAAGGTATAATTGCCCTTTGCTGAAACGTTGAAAAACTTATTGAGAGCATAGATATGTGTTCTTGTTATCGGGTACTGTCTGCTCTGGTCGAGAACTGCGATGATCTCAATATCATCGTCATCAAACACATAGTTTCCCGGGAAAAAGCCGTCCATAACCAGGTTTTTGCCGTCATAGTAGAGGACCTTGAATTCAAGCTTTGATGAGCCGAGCGTCCACAGCTGGCAGCCCTTATAATGCGCCGCGATCTCTGCCTCGGTAGCGGTTATTGTGGGCATAAGATCATAGTCATTATACTTCAGTCTGAGAAGATTGAGTACGAAAAACCTTGATATTATGCCTTTGCCGTTCAAGAGGTGACAGCTTGATATAGTCACATCATCAATGTTTTGCAGCGCTTTTCCTGTTTTGTCAAAAAACTGCTGTGCCTCATCGGGGGAGAGGATGCTTTTGTCTCTCTCGTTCATATTGCAGGCATAACGGCAGCAGATAAGATACAGAACAAAGTGCTTTACAAAAAGTGAGCTGTCCTCCCTGACTGCATCGATGAGAAAGCCGTCCATAGACTCCTCATACCAGCACTTATCAAACTGAGGCGGATAATTGAAAAAGTCTCTCTCATTAGGCTGGCCGCATTTATAGGGCTTGTCCAGAAGGAGATATCCGCCGTTGTCATCGAGCAGGCTCATCAGCATCTTCATATCAGAATCAAGCGGGAGCTTTTCATTAAAGCGCCTGCCCGAAAAGAGCGAACGCTTGAAGATATAAGCCGAAAAGCTTATATGGAACCTTTCAGGGAAAAGAGACAGGTCAACGTAAAAGCGGTGCTTTTTATCAAAGGTCATCTTAAAGGTCAGCGATGACTGCTCGGCGCCGTTTTCATCTTTGATGTAAGGGTCAAGTGAAAGTATCTTCTCCTTGCCAAGGGTCTTAACTGCCTTGTCAAGAGAATCGGACGGAACAAAGCCTTCATCAGTGATGAACATTATATAGTCGCCCTCTGCCTTTTCAAGAGCAAGGTTGAACGCTTCAGGCTCTGACAGGTCGGAAACGTCATAATAGATCACTGCGCCGCTTCTGCCGGCATACTCGTCCTTCACACCGAATGAGCCCGTATGATCCATACAATGTACTGTTACGCTGCTGTCTGCAAAGCTCTCCGAGGCTGCCGCAGAGGATATCTGCTGACGCATCGCATCGGGGTCTGAGCTGAAAAGAAAAATATCAAGCATTTATTATCACCCTTTTTAACTAACTCCGAAATCAAATTCGACCACATCATGCCCACCCTTTCTGAGGCTGGCAGGAACTGGCTTTTTATAATCACCGTAGGAATATCTGAGGTACTTTTCGTATTCTGCCGGAACGGGG
>CACXFU010000036.1 GCA_902767035.1 uncultured Ruminococcus sp. | reverse complement strand
GGTGTTCTCGAGCTTCTCATCAGGGAGAAGGCTCTGAAGATCGTTGATCTTCTCCTTCTGGCTCTCAGTCAGAGATGCAGCAGGTGCATGAGAGCTCGAATTTGACGAGCCGCTGTCAGAGCTGCTTCCGCAGGCTGCCATGCTTGCTGCAAGTGTCAGCGAGCAAGCTGCTGCAAGAATTCTTTTTGTCATTTTCATGTAATAACCTCCTTGTATTGCGGCGGTGTTCCTTACCCATTAAACACACGCCAATAGACAGTTTTCGCCCATACTTATAATATCAAAAAGATAAAAATTAGTCAATCAGCATTTTGCAATATAAATTATTTATTTTTTTAGGCATTTCCTACAATTAATGTTCTGACATTAAACGGTATACGTTTTCAGAAAACGATTTCAATATAATATGTATACTAATTAACAATATTTTTACATCATTCTCCTGCTCATCACCGCGGCCATATCCTCCGGCAGCTCTGATCTGACCGTTATCCTCCTGTCAGTCATCGGGATAACAAAGCTGACCTCACCGCAGTGGAGGGCCTGCCGATCGATGCGCGTGGTATCTCCGCCGTACATATCGTCTCCCAGCAGAGGCCTGCCGGCATAGGCACAGTGCACCCTTATCTGATGGGTCCTTCCGGTCTCGGGGATAAAGGCAGCGAGGGTAGCATAAGCTGTGTCAGCGAGCTTATAAAACGTCGTTGCGGCGTAAACTCCGTCCTCTCTCACACAGCGCTTTATCGCCGAATCTCTCTCCCTGGCTATCGGCGCACAGATACGTCCTCCGGCGCTGTCGGTGTGCGGCATTATCCCGATATACAGCTTGCGGCAACTTTTTTGCAGCGAGAACGCCGCTAAGCTGCTCTTTGCTATCAGCACACAGCCGCTCGTGTTCTTATCGAGCCTGTTTATGCACCTGAACACCGTATCCGGACAGTGTGCCGCAAATACGTTTGCAAGCGTATCGCCGTAATGCTTCATAGACTGGTGGCAGGGCATAAACGGCGGCTTGTCAAAAACGACGCAGTGCTCGTCCTCATAAAGAACGGGCACCTCTGCCGGTGAAGCCTCGGCAAAAGCCTTTCTGTAAGGCTCCGAGAGAACTATCTCGTCATTTTCATATACCGCATCAATGCTCCTGATGAGCTCACCGCCCCTTGTCATTCCCATAGGGGCTCTTTTCAGCCGTGTGATGAGCCTTCTTGAAACTCCCCTGCCGCGCAGCACCTCAGCGAGCTTTCTGCCGTTCTCGGCAGGTGTTATCCTTATTATCACAGGCTGTACCTTCTCCAGCGTCTGATGCTTGCGGCCATCTTATCCTGCCAGTAGTCACCGAGGATCTCCTCAGCCATAGTTACCTGACATATCTTAAAATAGGGATAGACGATGAAGATCGGCTGTACAAGAAGGAAAAGCGGCACAAACTTCGCAAATGAGAGCATAAACATCAGATATTTCATATGGTTGCCGTCCATAAGGCGCTTTGAAAGGTCTATCGCCTTGGATATCTTTGCACGGGGGTTGAGGCACATTATAAAAGGCGTCATCGACAGTGAGATGATATATCTTATGAAAAGTCCGGTCCACACGCCGGTAAAGCCGATACAGAGCATCAGAAGCAGAAGCTTCGGGGAGCTAAGCTGTTCTCCGCCGCTGTTTATAATATAGTATACCCCGAAGGCGCCGCCCACCGCAGGCAAAAACATAAGTATCTTGCGTATACCCACAGCAAGTGATACCTCTATAGCCTTTCTCGCATAAGCAAAGGCATGAGCATTCAGATATTTCTTGGTCTCCACAAAGTCAGAGCCCTTTGCGATATCGATGTAAAGCCTGCTGACAGTCCACCATTCCGTCGAAAGCAGCGGCAGAAGTATCACTGCCTGCAGCAGCCAGAAGATCATTACATCCGGCTCAGAGCGCAGTCCCTTCAGCGTGAAATACTTTTCCCAGCCCACCTGATCGAAAATTATCTTTATCGACATGAAAAACGCATAGATGAAAAACAGTATCGATGCGACGAATATAGTCATCGAGAAGCTATTTCCGCCGTTGTCCCTGAATCTGTGTCTGGCTTTTATTTTGATCTGTTCAACAGTCATCGCACTGCCCTCCCCTTAAAGAGAACCGTCATACGTCCTCCAGTGTGTAATCCTCCTGAAGCTCATACTTCGGAGGGTATGAGCCTATCACCTCAAATGCCTCGGAGCGCTGCCACATTGACGCTGTGACCAGTATCTCAAAGCCCTCTCCGAAGTCGCACACAAAGTCTATAGGTCTCCCCTTTGGCACACCAAAGCCCGACATAATGTTCATTATTATGCCCGAATGCGTGCATACGCCCACATAAGTGAGCCCCTCATACATCATATCCGATATGATAATGTTGAGCGCCTCATAGCAGCGGTTCATAACATCTCTTACGGATTCACCCTTAGGCGGAGGGTTGTCGAGACCGCCCTTGATGAACTCCTTGTACTCTTCAAGCTCCATAAGCTCATCGGCAGTCTTGTTCTCAAACTCTCCGAAATCCATCTCACGAAGCTGCGGCAGCTCAGCCACCAGTCTGTTCGGCTGAAGTATATTCACGGTCTGAATACACCTTTTGAGCGGTGAAGTGTAGATCTTCTGCACGGGCGGATACTCAAACTGCTCCAGCTTGTCATAAAGCTGCTGCGCCCCCTTGGAAGAAAGCGGCAGGTCAGTCGTGCCGATGTATCTTCCCTCTTCGTTGGCCTGTGTCATACCGTGCCTGAAAAAAACTATCCTGTAACCCTTCATTTTAAGCTCTCCTTATCGGTCATTTTCAGCACTTTGATTAAAAATTATCAAGTGCAGCAAAAAATATGCACAAAAAAACTAAAAAGTATTTACAAATTCCTTAGAATATAGTATAATGAAATATGTATATATCAGCGGGGAGGCTAACTCTATGCCGAGCGACGAAGAAAAACGATCATCAGCCCTTGTCGGCAGCAGACTTATGCTCATAAGAAAGCAGCTCGGCATCACGCAGGAGCAGGCTGCAAAGGCAGCAGGGCTCACTCAGTCGGCAGTCTCCGAGATCGAAAACGGCAAACGCGCGGTGCAGGTATCTGCGGCGGTGAAGCTGATAAAGCTCTACGGCGTGCCGTATGAGGCAGTTTTCGGCGAAAGCTGCACGCAGCCGACAGTTCAGAGCGAACAGGGTACGCTGCCTGAAAGCTTCATAAATGCGGCTGAGCTCTTATTCACGCTGATAACGGGAAGCGGCTCGGATGAGCTGAGCTTTGTGTGCTCTCAGACCTTATCCGTGTGCCTTTATCTGGTATTCAGAGAGATATACCGCCAAAATCCGCACAACAGCGAAAAGATATTCTCTCTTTCATACGATGAAGCATTGGCTCTCGGCAAGGGGTATGAAGCCCCTGAGGTCATGCAGCAGCTGCGGCTGTGTCTTGACAGCTGCCGCGCCGATAAACGGCGTATAGAACTGCCGATAGAGAAAAATGCCGCACTTGCTCGTTTTATTGAAAATGCAGAACAGCTGCTCAGAGCAGGCTCTTCCCTGAAATGATTATAACACAGTTATTGTTTTTTTTCAAGTACCACACAAAAAGGCAAAGCAATGGATAAGACTTTAAAGAAAAGAGCTGTTATCTCGGCTGCAGCCGGAGCTGTTCTCATAGCGGCAGGGATAACGGTCATGAACATAAAAAAGCCCGTACAGCGTTACAGCGAGACGTTTTTTGCTATGGACTGCCCGTGCGAGATCACGCTCTATTCGCAGAATGATCTGACAGGTGATATAAAGGAGCGTATAAACGGGCTCGATCATATGCTGTCGGCCTACGATGAAGAGTCAGAAATTAACAGGCTGAACACTGCCGCAAGCGGTGAGAGCGTTCCGATAAGCAGTGAGACGGGCGAGGTGCTCACAAAGTCGGTAGAGTTCTATGAGAGATACGGCGGCTGCAATATTCTGATAGGTGCCGTCACTAAGCTCTGGGACATTTCAGGAGAGCCGAGGGTGCCCTCTGACGATGAGATAAAAAAAGCACTTGACACCTTTGACGGCAAGGACCCCCGACGCCTGATAAGTATTGACACCGATAACGGCCTTGCCGCACTTTATAACGGCGCCCAGGCAGACCTCGGGTGCATTGCCAAGGGTTATGCGCTTGACAAGGTGAAAGAGATACTTGACGAGCAGGAGCCTCAGGCGGCGATAGCTTCATTCGGGTCATCGATATACTGCTGCGGTGAAAAGCCTGACGGCAGCCCGTTCAAGATCGGTATACGTGACCCGTTCATGCCGGATGGGCTCTGCGCCCAGATAGAGACAGACGGCTGTTTTCTGTCCACCTCGGGCGGATATGAGCGCTTCTTCACTGCGGACGGCGTTACCTACTGCCATATTTTTGACGAGAAGACAGGCAGACCCACGCAGTCAACGCTGCAGTCGGTAACGGTCATTGCCGAAAGCGGTGCGCTCTCGGATTTTCTCTCAACGAGGATATTCGCAGGCGGAGAGGAAGAGCTCGAACGCTGGCTGTCTGAAGATGACATAAGCGTTATCGCGATCGATGACAGGGGCAGGCTTCACTGCTCTGAAAACATTAAGAAAAGTGTCAGCATCACAAACAGTGAGTTTACTTTTGCAGACTGATACATCATTCATAGATATAACAGAAAAGGAGAACCGTTATGCTTGAAAGAATGGACGCATTTTTCAACAGCAGAGCTGATAGCTACGACAACCACCAGCTTAACGATATCGAAGGAGCAAAGGAGTTTTATTCCTACACGGCTTTGCAGCTGCCCAAAAAGGAAGGTGCAAGGATACTCGATCTCGGCTGCGGCACCGGACTGGAGCTTGAATACCTCTTTGCAATAAATCCTGATGCTGCCGTCACGGGCATTGATCTTTCCCAGGGAATGCTTGACAAAATGAAGAGCAAGTTCCCTGATAAAAAGCTCAGGGCGGTAAGAGGGTCATTCTTTGACATCATCTTCGGCATAACCGCGTTTGACTGCATCGTATCGGTCGAATCGCTCCACCATTATACACAGCGCAGCAAGGCAGCTCTTTACAGAAGAGTTCGTCAGGCTCTCAAGCACGGCGGATACTTTATCCTTACTGACTATTTTGCAGAGTCGGAGCTGGAGGAGCGCAAGAACTTTGATGACCTTGACAGGCTCAGGCACGAGGAGGGCATGGGCTATGACATCATCTGCCATTATGACACTCCCCTCACGCTGGAGCATGAGCTGGAGGCTCTGAGAAACGCTAACTTTTCCAATGTTGAGGTGCTCAAAAGCTGGGGAGCTACCAGCACTATAAAGGCAACACTCTGATCACCTGAGGAGATCATTATGAAGATAAACGGCATAAAGCTAAAACATAATAAAAATACCGCTGCCTGCGAAACAATAGACCTTCCCATACCGGAGAGGGTCTTTGTTCCTATGTCACAAAGAATGGGCAAGGGGTGCGAGCCGATCGTCAAAAAGGGCGACAGAGTGCTCGTCGGGCAGAAGATAGGCGACAGCGATAAGATAAAGGCCTGTCCCGCACATTCATCTGTTTCAGGCACAGTTACCGGCATAACTGAAGTGCTTCACCCCAGCGGAAAGGTAACAAAGGCAGTTATTATCGAAACTGACGGCAAGCAGGAAATGTCACCCGACATAAAGCCTCCTGTCATCACTGACAAGGAGAGCCTTTGCATGGCTGTGAGGGAATCAGGCTGCTGCGGTCTCGGAGGCGCAGGGTTCCCGACTCACCTGAAGCTAAACTATAACGAGCAGCGCTACAAGGTAGACACCCTGATAATTAACGCTGCCGAGTGTGAGCCCTACATTACCGGCGACCACAGAGAGATGCTTGAAAATTCAGACGATATAATCACCGGTATCCGCCTGATAATGGATACCCTCGCAATTGAGAACACATATATCGGCATTGAGGACAACAAGCCCGACGCGATAAAGCTAATGCGTGAAAAGGCTGCAGAATATGATAATATAAATGTTTGCGCGCTGAGAGCTTCTTATCCTCAGGGCGCTGAAAAGGTGCTCATCTACAACACTGTCGGCAGAACGGTAAAGCAGTGGGAGCTCCCCTCAGATGTGGGAGTTATAGTTCTCAATGTGAGCACTGTGGGCTTTATCGGCTCCTACTCAAAAACCGGAATACCGCTTATCTCCCGCAGGATAACCGTTGACGGAGACACCGTCTCGACACCCTGCAATGTAAAGGCCCCGCTCGGGACGCCGATCTCGGAGATACTTAAATTTGCCGATACCGACCTTGACAACACCTATAAGATACTTCTCGGCGGCCCGATGATGGGTATCTGCATCTATGATGCCGATATGCCGACACCAAAGACCGTGAACTCTATCCTGGCATTCAAAAAGCCGGAAGTAAAGAAAAACGAGCTCATAGGCAGCGGACAGACAGCCTGCATCAGGTGCGGCCGCTGCATAAAGGCGTGCCCTATGGGGCTTATGCCTACATATCTTGAAAAGGCCTATGACAAGCACGATACAAAAAAGCTTGAAAAGCTGAACGTAGGCCTGTGTATGAACTGCGGAGCGTGCTCATATGTCTGCCCCGCGAAGAGACCCCTCGCCGAAAAGCACCAGCTGGCGAAGGCTCTTCTGAGAAGATAAGGAGGGATGACCATGCAAAAGCTTACTGTTGATCCCTCACCGCACATTTATGACACTACAAGCACCTCAAAGATAATGCTGCACGTCATTATCGCGCTTTGCCCGTCTCTTATCGCTGCTGCCTATTTCTTCGGAGGAAGAGCCCTTATGCTGACAGGCTTCTGTATGCTTACGGCAATCGTCTGGGAAAGGCTTTGCAATATCGTTATGAAAAAGCCCAACACCACCGGCGACCTCTCGGCGGCTGTTACGGGTATGATACTGGCGTTCAATCTGCCTGTAACCCTCCCCTACTGGATAGCTGCTATCGGTACGTTTGTGGCTATCGTGATAGTAAAGCAGCTCTTTGGCGGACTGGGACAGAATTTCGCAAACCCTGCCGCAGTAGCAAGGATAGTTCTTATGCTCTCCTTCACAGGGCCGATGACGCGCTGGGTGATACCTTTTTATGACCCTGACAAGATAGTTACTCAGGCAACGCCCCTTGCCACCAGAGCCGAGACCTACTTTGACCTTTTCATAGGAAAAACAGGCGGCTCCCTCGGTGAGACCTCTGCGGCAGCACTGCTGCTGGGCGGCATCTACCTTATTATAATGAGAGTGATAACTCCTCATGCACCGATCTCTTTTATCGCAACTGTGTATGTTTTCTCATGGTTTTTCGATCAGGAGCCCCTTTGCCAGATACTTTCAGGCGGCCTTATGCTCGGTGCGATCTTTATGGCGACGGATTATGTCACAACACCTATCTCAGCTGCCGGAAAGATAGTTTTCGGTGTGGGCTGCGGCATCATCACCTGCGTGATAAGGTTCTGGGGCTCATATCCTGAGGGCGTTTCATATTCGATACTGCTGATGAATATAATCACACCGTACATTGATATGGCCTTCACTGCAAAGCCCTTCGGCGCGGTGAAGCCTGATACCGGGGAGGACAGCAAATGAAAGAAAAGATAATGCCGCCCCTTGTGCTGACAGTGATCTGTGCAGTGATCTCCGCTCTGCTGGCGCTTGCCTACAACGCGACCTATGTTGATCTGACGGGCGTGATGACCGACGAGATGAAGCAGGGCTGCAAAAACATTTTCGGGGACGGCAAATACTCTATCCTGACCGAAGAGAAGGACGGAAAGAAGATACCCGTCACCTTTGGAAATGATAAGATAAACAGCATCATAGTTGACCCCGATATAAAAGCCTGCATAATCGAGATAACCGAGGACGGCTACGCTAAGGACGGTCTTCACCTGCTGGTAGGCATTGACGAGAGCGGAAGTGTCAAGGGGATAGAATTTCTGTCCATCGGCGAAACGCCCGGCCTTGGCACAAAGGTGCAGGACGAAAAGTTTCTCAGCAAGTTCACAGGGCTTACCTCTGAGGACAACACGGCAGCCATCGACAACGTGACTGCGGCTACCTTCTCTTCAAAGGGAATGAAAAATGCCGTCAGTGAATGTCTCGAGCTGTATTCCGAGAACAAGGAGGCGATCTTAGGTGAATGAGCATTCAAACTGGTATGAGTTTTCAAAAGGCATCATCAGAGAGAACCCGAACCTTGTGACTCTCTTAGGTATGTGCCCGACGCTTGCCGTCACCACGCTTGCCTCTAACGGGATAGGTATGGGGCTGGCAACAATGTTCGTGCTGGTATGCTCGAACTTTGTGATCTCTCTTCTCAAAAACGCTATACCTAAGTCGGTGCGCCTGCCCTGCTATATCGTTATCATCGCGGGCTTTGTGACGCTCATAGACTTTCTTATGAAGGGGTATCTCCCGAAGCTGCATTCGGCTCTCGGAGTTTTCCTCTCACTCATAACCGTAAACTGTATCATTCTTGGCAGAGCCGAAGCCTTTGCCAGCAAGAATACTGTATTCAAATCAGTGCTTGACGGTCTCGGAATGGGGATAGGGTTCACTCTTACGCTGTTTTTTATGGGCAGCATAAGAGAGATCCTCGGCACGGGTTCATGGTTCGGCTTTGAGATCCCGTGGCTCAGTGACCACCCGATGACCATATTCATTATGCCGGCAGGGGGCTTCTTCGTGCTGGGCATACTTATTGCCGTCGTGAGCAAGCTCAAGGACAGAAAGCCGCCTAAGGAGATAGGGTGCGCTTCGTGCCCTAATGCATCGGTGTGCTCAGATGAGCAGAAGGCTGAATGTACAGAGAAGGAGGCCGGGACAGTATGAGCTACATCATAATTATTGTGAGCTGCGTTTTTGTCAATAACATAGTGCTCTCTCAGTTTATGGGCATTTGTCCGTTCCTCGGCGTTTCAAAGCAGATAAAGTCGTCTGTGGGAATGGGAGCTGCGGTAATATTCGTTATGGTCTGCGCAAGCGCCTGCACCTACCCCGTATATAAGCTGCTCGACAAGCTTGAGATAACCTACCTCAGAACGATAGCCTTCATTCTTGTGATAGCTCTTTTCGTTCAGCTGGTAGAGATGATACTTAAAAAGAAGGTTCCCCCTCTATACAGAGCGCTGGGAGTATACCTTCCGCTCATCACCACAAACTGTGCGGTGCTGGGTGTTACTATTGATAATATCGACAGTGAGTACGGCTTTCTGCAGTCGCTCACCAATGCCTTCGGAACGGGTGTTGCATTTACGCTGGCTCTTGTTCTTTTCAGCGGAGTCAGAGCCAGGATAGCTGACTGTGACTTCCCTGAAGCTTTCAGCGGAGCACCTTCCACCCTTATAGCTGCTGCGATAGTTTCGCTCAGCTTTATGGGCTTCTCAGGCATTATTTAAGGAGGATATTGATGACCGCATTGATACCTGTTGCCGTGCTTGCGGCCCTCGGTGCCGTCGCGGGGATAGCCCTGACGGCAGCCTCAAAGGTGTTTGAGGTCGAGGAGGACGAAAGGATAACCAGAATAAATGACGCTCTTCCGCAGGCAAACTGCGGCGGCTGCGGCTATTCGGGCTGTGCCGACTATGCAGCGGCAGTTGTGGAAAAGGGAGCCGAGTGCAACCTGTGCAGGCCGGGCGGAGATGCCGTTGCCGCAAAGGTAGCTCAGATAATGGGCCAGGAGGCACAGGACGTTATCGAGCTGACTGCCTTTGTGCGCTGCAGAGGAGACTGCAACGCAACGCCGCATAAATACATATATGAGGGCATACAAAGCTGTGCAGCCTGCGACCGTTTTTACAGCGGCAGCAAGCTCTGCACCAGCGGCTGCCTCGGTTACGGAGACTGCGTAAGGGTCTGTCCTCAGGGAGCTATAAATATCATTGACGGCATTGCCGTTGTTGACCAGAGCAGATGTATCGGCTGCGGCCTTTGTGCAACAGCCTGCCCCAATAAGCTGATAGCGATAAGGCCTGCCACACAGAAGATAGAGGTGTGCTGCTCTTCAAGATCACTGCCGAAGGATACCAAGAAGATATGTCCGAACGGCTGTGTGGGCTGCAAGGTCTGTGAGAAGAACTGCCCCGAGGGCGCTATTAAGGTGACAGATAACCACGCTGTCATAGACTATGACAAATGCACAGGCTGCGGCAAATGCACCGAGGTCTGCAAGTTTGACGCCGTTAAGGATATCACAGCATAGACATATAGTGGTATTCCGCGGCTGACGTTTCCGGTTTTGCGGCCGGTATTATAAAAAAACAGGCGCAAAAATGGTATCTCCCCCCGTAGGGGAGAATCCTTTTCGTTCACCTCCCCGGGTCGCGTCAGCGATATGAGGACTAAACAATAAAAAGGAGAAACAATAATGGCAGAGATCTATTACTGGGTGATGTTTTTGCTGTCGGCAGGGCTGACGCTTGCATATACAGCTATGTGGCACAAGCACCTTGACGTTCACTTCACACTGATATTCAGCTTTGTACCGATAACGAATGCCGGCTATCTGCTGTTTTCTCAGGCTCAGTCTATCGACACTGCGATAACCGCAAACAAAATGATATATATCGGAAGTATGTACAACTCCCTGTTCATAGTGTTCAGTGTTTTCAATCTTTGTCATATAGAGCTCAACAAATGGCCGAGAACTGCCCTTATGACGCTTACCACAGGCATATATATGTTCATACTGACAATGGAAAAGCAGCCCTACTATTATAAAAGCCTGACCTTTGAGCGAAAAAACGGTATCGCATATCTGCATAAGGAATACGCATTCGTGCACACTCTGTTTTACGTGATGGTGTCTGCTTATTTTATTGCAGGCGTCTGGGCAATAGTTTATTCCTATTTCAGGAAAAAAGATGTTTCAAGAAAGATCATCTACCTTCTGATAATGCCTGATCTGGTCTCTATGGCGGCCTTTTTCGGTGGAAGAAAGATCATTCACAGCATTGAGCTGATACCTGCTGCCTTCGTGTTCGCACAGGTGGTGTTCCTGCTGATAATGCACAGGGTCTGCCTTTATGACATAACAGACACTGGTATAGACTCCCTCGTTGAGACAGGTGACACCGGCTTCATTTCGTTTGATTTCAGATACAATTACCTCGGAAGCAACGAGACTGCAAAGGGCATCTTTCCTGAGCTCAATGACCTCACGGTGGATAAACCAATAACAAAGAACAAAAAGCTGGGCGATACGTTCACTAAGTGGCTGGACAGCTTCAGAGCCGACCAGAAACTCAACGAAGCCCATTACGATATTGAAGATAAAAGCTATCTTATCAGCATAAACTACCTCTATGACGGCAACCGCAAACGAGGCTATCAGTTCTTCATCACTGACGACACCAAGAACCAGCAGTACATATCACTGCTCAACAGCTTCAATACGTCGCTGCAGGCTGAGGTCGCAGAGAAGACGGAACACATCGTTGAGATGCACGACAAGCTCGTTCTCAGCATGGCGACCATGGTAGAAAGCCGCGACAATTCCACGGGCGGCCATATCAGGCGAACAAGCGAGGGCGTAAGGCTGCTCATCAATGAGATAAAGAAAAACAATGTTTTCGATCTGACAGATGAGTTCTGCAGGTGTATCATCAAGGCGGCGCCTATGCATGACCTCGGAAAGATAGCCGTTGATGACGCTATCCTCAGAAAGCCGGGCAGGTTCACACCTGAGGAATTTGAGAAAATGAAGGCTCACGCAGCCGAGGGCGCAAAGATAGTTCATCAGATACTGGAAGGGACCGATGACGTTCAGTTCCATATCATTGCTGAGAACGTAGCGCATTATCATCATGAGCGCTGGGACGGCTCAGGCTATCCCGAAGGGCTGAAAGGCGAGGAGATACCTCTCGAAGCAAGGATAATGGCGATAGCTGACGTATATGATGCGCTTGTCAGCAAGAGAGTTTACAAAGAAAAAATGTCATTCGAGCAGGCAGACTCCATAATCATGGAGGGCATGGGCAAGCACTTTGACAAGGCACTTGAGCCCTACTACATCGCAGCCCGCCCGAAGCTCGAAGAATATTACTCAACAGTAGAATAACAATTCAAGGCACTGTACAATAAAGTACAGTGCCTCAGTCTGTTGACAAAGTACTATTTTTAATTATTTATCCGAAGGGGTCGTTAGGTGGGCGTGCAACGACGCAGTCGCTGCGGGAAAGCCCCCTAACAGGGCGACTATATATCTATTAAATCAACAATTCACTCTGTACGTATAACTATAATAGTATTCATCAACAATTCAAGGCACTGTACAATAAAGTACAGTGCCTTTTTTTGACTTTGCTTAAATGGCTTTATGGGGTCAGCTTCTGTTGGTGTTTCTCCTCTGCGATGACTGCTCATCAGACGAGCTATCGTCATCACTGTCATTATTGCAGCCGCAGCCGCTTTCCTCAATGCTCTGAGGGAAGAACTCGTTCGTCGGGAAGCTTATCTTTGAGAACATCTCACAGGGCGTATCGTCAGACGCCGAGCATTCCTTTCCGGGTATGCAGTAGTCATATGACGGCAGCAGCATAGAAACAGGCCTTGTGAGCTGGATTATCGCAAAAACGCCTATCGTCACTTCAACTACGGCATCTGCAGCAGGCTCAGCTGTGGCCGGAGTAAAGTTCACTGCCAGACACATAGGCTGTGCAACATTGCAGGTCGCAGTCGGCAGAGTTGACGTGCAGCACGAAGCGCAGCCCGAGACCTGAGCCTCAGCAGGCTGAGCAGGGTCAAAGCCTGAGGAGAAGCGCTTGGTGTTGGCATCACTGCCGTAAAGAATGACAGTCTTAGTGAAGGTCGCATCACCGTAGACCACTGTGGGCGTTGTCTCTCCTGCCTCATAAGCGTCTATCTCAACGCGGAAGTCATAGGTGCAGTCCACCGTGAAGAACCCGCGGTTGAAAGCGACCGGCGTCACGGTAAAGTCACAGTCCTCCACCTCGATGCACTTGGTCTTCACATAAGCCGCTGCATTTATTACCTCCTGCTCCTCCGCGTCAAAGGTGACGGCAAGGTCTTCAAGGCAGTCCTGAGACGAGCACGAATCGAAAACTCTCATCGCCTCCAGGCAGACAGCCTCTTTAAAATTATTGTTCTGAATAGTAGGCATAAAGATCCTCCTGTCGTAAGTATAGATTAAAGTAATTTGAATACTTCTCTATATCTTATTCACAGGAGGTAATAATTGTGCAGATTTTATTTTTTTGCCCCGTTGAAACAGATTATCAGCACGCCGAAGACCAGCAGCATCGAGCCCAGTATCAGAGCATCGCTGTCAAAGGTAAAGCCCGGTGCAAAGCTCAGATATCTGACGGTAACGGTGTCGCCTTTCTTGCCGGCATCGTCTCTGTCAACGCGGTCGGTATACTCATACGTCTCACCGTCAACAGTATACTCATAGTGGTTCATCACCTTTATGCCCTTTTTGAGTATTACAAATTCAGTGAAGTCCGCCTGCGTTCTGTTCCCGAATAACAGTATGAACACACTTAGCAGAACCAGAAATGCACCAAGCACCGAAAGCACTATCCCGATAACACGGGGATAAACCTTTTGTCTTCTTGTCAGCCTCATAATTCTCCGATCAGGTATTCTTGTCTACCGTTTTGAACTGTTTAAGATTTCCTATCTTCTCGTTTCTCTCATCAAGCACCTTCTCGACATCAGCCCAGTCAAGCCCCTGATTTACTGCCAGCACCATAACGTGATAGAGAAGATCATTTATCTCGTTTTTAAGCTCGTCATTATCACCGTTTTTTGCAGCGATTATCGTCTCGGCAGTCTCTTCTCCTACCTTCTTGCAGATCTTGTCAACGCCCTGCTGATAGAGGTAGCAGGTGTAGCTCTTCTCCGGAGCCTCACCCTTGTCGAACTGTTCCTTTCTTGCCTTTAAGACCTCAAATATTTCCTGATAAACGGTCATTATTCTTCCTCCTCGTTATACATCTCATTAAAAAAGCAGCTGTACGATCCCGTATGGCAGGCAGCGCCTGTCTGCTTTACGTTTATGAGCAGCGTGTCGTCGTCGCAGTCGGAATAAACGCTCACTACCTTCTGAAGATGGCCGCTTGTCGCACCCTTGTTCCAGAGCTCCTGTCTTGACCTGCTCCAGTACCAGGTATAGCCCGTCTCCAGTGTTTTTCTGAGACTTTCCTTATTCATATACGCTAGCATCAGCACTGTTTTCGTATCTGCCTCATAAGCTATCGCAGGTATAAGGTCGCTCTTCTGAAAATACTTATCGAGATCATTTATATCTATCTTCACTTTACCCATAATTACCTCACTATTATCCCCTTGCTGCGGCAGTCCTCTTTCACCTGTCCTACGGTAAGCTCTCTGAAATGGAACAAACTTGCCGCAAGTGCTGCCGAGCAGTCAGTCTTTAAAAACGCATCTGCAAAATCTCCGAGCTTTCCTGCACCGCCGGAAGCTATGACCGGTATCTTCACCGCATCTACAACAGCCTTGAGCATCGGTATGTCAAAGCCGCCGCGCACGCCGTCAGTGTCGATAGAGTTCAGGCAGATCTCGCCTGCTCCCAGCTGCTCGCACTGCTTCACCCAGTCGATAAGGTCTTTTTTCATGTCTATCCTGCCGCCATTGATGTAAACTGTCCATTTATTCGGACTTGTCATCTTTGCATCTACGCCCACACAGATGCACTGGCTGCCGAAGATATCGGCGCCCTCTTTTATAAGCTGCGGATTCTGCACAGCCTGCGAATTCACAGACACCTTGTCTGCGCCTGCCCTGAGCGTATTTCTTATATCGTCAACGGTCTTTATGCCTCCGCCGACAGTCAGCGGCACGAACACCTTTTTAGCAGTTTCCCGAACTACATCGAGTATAACGCCCCTGCCCTCGTGAGAAGCAGTGATATCGTAGAAAACTATCTCGTCAGCTCCCTGCTGATCGTACTCATAGGCACACTCCACAGGATCTCCGACCTCTTTTATCCCCTCAAAATTCACGCCCTTGACTACCTTTCCGTCGCGCACATCAAGGCAGGGTATTATTCTTTTGGCAAGCATCTTATGCCTCCTTATCTCTTGGTGAGCACCGCGAACGATGCTATATGCAAAATATCAAATTCCTCAGGCTGACTCTCCAGAAGCTTTATATGCTCCTTTTCCCATGCAGCCTTCATCTCTTCGCTCAGAGATGAAGCTCCGATACCTCTGCACGCCTTTATCCTGCCGTTCCAGCTCTCTCTTGAAAAATGCACAGGCAGCCTGAATTCTCCGCTGTCTGTCTTTTCAAAGCGGCTGCCGTATTCCTCCGGCACAGATAACGGCTTAAAGGTCTCTCCGGCGCCCGACCAGTCGGGGTTGTATTTCAGTACAAGCTCCTCGGTCTTTCCTGCAAGCTCGTCCTCAAACGGCAGCCAGTCCATAAGCAGCAGCACGAGCTTCCCATTTGGTCTCAGCAGCCTTGCAAACACCTCAGCCGTCACCTTATGATCGAAATACCAGTAGCACTGGCAGGCAGTTATCACATCAAAGCTCTCAGCCGGCAGGTCTAACCCCTCAGCAGTTGAGACGATATAATCGATATCCGTCCCCTTGGAGAGCCTTTTTGCCTGAGCTATCTGCTCTGCACTGATATCAGCGCCTGTCCACGCAGCCCCGAAACGGTACATATTCCTCGGGATAACTCCCGTCCCCGTGCCGATATCGAGCACTTTCTGTCCCTTGATACAAAGCCCTCTGTCAGTCAGCAGCTTATAAAACTGTTCGGGGTAAATGTCTCTGTATCTGGCATAATCGTCAGATGCCTTTCCCCAATCAAATGCTTTGCCGCCGTCAATATCTCTCTTCGTTATCTCCATAGTTTATGCTTTAAGCTCCGCAAAGTTTTTAAGTATGGTCAGGCCTGTCTTTCCGCTCTTCTCAGGGTGGAACTGGCAGCCGTAAACGTATTTTCCGTCACCCACCACGGCAGGCACGCGAGAGCCGTACTCACAGTATGAATACAAGCTCTTGTCATCACAAAACGCCTTGTATGAATGCACGAAATAAACATACTCGTCTTCTCCCAGGCCGTCAAACAGCTTGCACTGGTGGTTTATCTCCAGCTTGTTCCAGCCCATATGCGGTATGATGAGATCGGGGTCGGTTATCCTGTCTACATACCCCTCGATAAGCCCGAGCCCCTTTCTCTCTTCAAACTCATAGCTCTTTTCAAACAGCAGCTGCATCCCGAGGCATATCCCCAGGAACGGCTTTGATGCCGCAGCCTGCTTTATAGCGTCAACAAGGCCGCTCAGCTCCAGCATATTTATAGCCCACGGAAAAGCTCCCACTCCCGGAAGTATCACCGCATCAGCCTGAGCTATCACCTCTTTTTTATCGGTGAGCCTGCTGTCATATCCCAGATGATCGAGCGCATTTTTTACTGAAAAAATATTTCCTGCGCCGTAGTCGATTATCGCTATCATTATAAAACTCCCTTGGTCGAAAGCACTCCGCCGCCCGTCTGAGCCATTGCGTCTCTCAGCGCATGAGCCACAGCCTTGAACATTGCCTCTATTATGTGGTGATCGTTCTTTCCGTAATACTCCATTATGTGCAGAGTAATACCTGCATTGAAAGCGAACGCCCTGAAAAACTCCTCGGTCAGGCAGGTGTCAAATCCACCTACCCTGTCATCGCTGAACTCAGCATTGAACACAAGAAAAGGCCTTGCGCTGATATCGAGCGAGCAGAAACACAGCGCCTCGTCCATAGGCACATAAGCTGAACCGTAGCGTGCTATACCGCCCTTGTCGCCCAGCGCCTCTGCGAATGCCTTACCGATGCAGATGCCGACGTCCTCGACAGAATGATGCCCGTCAACATAAAGGTCGCCCTTGCATTTCACATCGAGATCGATCCCGCTGTGAACACCGAAGGCCGTGAGCATATGGTCAAAAAAGCCGATGCCCGTATCAATATTCACCTTGCCCTCGCCGTCAAGCTTCACGAACACTTCAATGTCCGTCTCCTTAGTCTTTCTCTTGATTTCGGAAACTCTCATCTTAATTACCTCGCTTGTCAGTCCTCGAACCTTACCTTGATAGCATTTGCGTGAGCTGTCAGCCCCTCTCTCTCAGCTACAAGAACGATATCGTCCTTTGCCTGTCTGAGAGCGTCCTCAGTGTAGTAGATAAAGCTTGAACGCTTCTCGAAGCTGTTCACCCCGAGAGGTGAGAAGAACCTTGCCGTGCCGCTTGTCGGAAGAACGTGGTTAGGTCCTGCATAGTAATCTCCAAGCGGCTCAGATGCATAAGAGCCGAGGAACACCGAGCCTGCATTATCGAGCCTGCCGACATATTCCATCGGGTTCTCGAACAGAACTTCAAGGTGCTCAGGCGCACAGCGGTTAGCCATTTCAACAGCCTGATCCGCAGTCTCACAGATCATCACAGCGCCGTAATTTGAAAGCGACTTCTCAATGATCTCTTTTCTTTCAAGATACTGCATCTGCCTGTTTATCTCTTTTATAGTCTCGTCAGCCACTCTCTCGCTAGTCGTCACAAGGATAGCTGAGGCCAGCACATCGTGCTCTGCCTGAGACATAAGGTCAGCCGCTACGAACTTAGGCTCTGCAGTATCGTCAGCCATAACAAGTATCTCGCTGGGGCCTGCTATCATATCGATATCTACCGTACCGTAAAGGAGCTTTTTCGCAGTTGCCACATAGATATTTCCGGGGCCTACTATCTTATCTACCTTAGGTATCTCCTCAGTGCCGAAGGCAAGTGCCGCGATAGCCTGCGCACCGCCCGACATAAACACCCTGTCCACTCCGCAAAGCGCAGCCGCAACAAGTATATCCTTGTTAGGTGTTCCGTCCTTCAAAGGAGGAGTTACCATTATTATCTCGTTTACGCCTGCTATCTTTGCAGGCACGGCATTCATAAGCACCGATGAAGGATAAGCCGCCGTGCCGCCCGGCACATAAAGCCCCACGCGCTCAAGTCCTCTAACCTTCTGACCCATTATGCAGCCGTCAGCCCTTGCGTTCACAAAGCTCTGAGACTTCTGTCTCTGGTGAAAGTCTGTGATGTTCGCGATCGAATTGAGCAGAGCGTCCACAAATCTCGGGTCAGCCTCTGTAAGAGCATCGTTAATGACCTCTCTCGGCACCTCATAGTATTTCGGGAGCTTTCCGTCAAACTTCTCCGTATAAGCCTTAACTGCCTTATCGCCCTCGGCCTTTACGTTCTCGATTATCTCATTTACAACAGCAGTTACCTTCTTGTCGGTCTCTCCGCTTCTTTTTTCGAGCTGTTTGAAAAACTCTACCTCGTCTCTGCCGTTGACATATATCTTTTTAATTTCTGTCATTTCAAGCTTTCCTTTCCAGATTCTTCTCTATAAGCTCAACGAAGTCCTCTATCTCCTTCTGTCTGAGCTTTAAGCTTACCATATTAACTATCAGCCTTGCCGATATCGGGCAAACGTCCTCGATGACCTCTAACCCGTTCTCTTTAAGGGTAGTACCCGTCTCGACAATATCGACGATACCGTCAGCCAGCTCCAGAAGAGGTGCCAGCTCCACCGAACCCTCGATCTTTATTATCTCAACGTCCATTCCCTTGTCTTCAAAGAACTTTCTCGTTATGTTCGGGTATTTCGTAGCCACGGTCTTGACGCCGTAACCGCCGTAAAAATCGCTTCCCTTTTTAACGGCCAGCGCAAACTTGCATTTCCCGAAGCCGAGGTCTACCATCTCGAAGAACTTTCCCTGCATCTCCATGATCGTGTCCTTGCCGACAACGCCCATATCGCAGACACCGTGCTCAACATACGTTATAACGTCATTTGCCTTTGCAAGCACTACCTCTGCATTTGCGTCCTCAACGGGCAGTATGAGCTTTCTTCCCTTTTCACGCACAGCCGTACAGTCGAACCCTATCTTTTCAAGAAGCCCCACCGTATCCTTTTCAAGTCTGCCCTTTGTGAGGGCTATCCTAAGCGGTTTATTCATCTGTCCGATCTCCTTATCTCGCTCATATCTCAGCCTCGCTGATATCCTCAGCAACTCTGATCAGCTTTTTTATCCCTCGCCTTTTTGCATATTTCACAGTCTCGTCATATGTATTGAAAAGCGAATTTTCGACCACAGCGCCTTCCTTTACCAGCTTCTGTGCGTAGCTTATCGCCTCTACCACATGACCCTTCTCTCCGTAAACTATTGCATCGGGCACCTTTAATTCAAACCTCTCACCTATCCTGGTGAGATGCCTTGCTACCGCCCCGACATTTATTCCGAACCCTACAGCCGTACACTCCTTGCCGAATTCTCCGATAAGGCCGTCATAACGTCCGCCCTTGAGAACAGCCTGTCCTATCTCAGAAAGATAGCCCTTGAACACTATCCCCGTGTAGTAAGCCGTATGGCTGACGATACCCAGATCAACAGATATCTTCCCTTCGTAACCGAGCTTTGAAAGTCTCTCATATTCCTCTTTCAGGTCATAAAGTATTTTTGATATCCTGTCATCAGTGTAGATGCCTGCTGCCTTTTCAAACACCTCGGCACCGCCGAACAGTGCAGGCAGCTGCTTCAAAGCGTTGGTAACAGGGCTGTCGCCGACCTCACCCAGCAGATCATTCAGTGCCGGATAATTCTTCGTCGAGATAAGCATCCTGATATCCTCGCGCACGCCCTCATCTACATCGAGCTTTGCGACCAGCTCTTTGAAATATCCAATATGTCCGAGCTCCAGCCTGAAATTATCCCTGTCAAACTCGGAAAGCGCCTCTACAGCCGTACAGAGCACCTCATAGTCAGCCCTCTTGCTGTTCTCACCGCCGATAAGCTCGATACCTGCCTGAACGTTCTCGTCAGACCTTCCCTTCAAAAGCGCATTGTTCTCAAAAATGCTCTGATTATAAAACAGCCTGAGAGGAAGCTCGGCGTCTTTGAGCCTTGTTGCTACAAGCCTTGCTATCGGTATTGTCGAATCCGGGCGCATAACAATGAGCCTGCCCTTTGAATCCGTCATCTTGTAAAGGATCTCCTGCCTGAAATTGCGGGAGCTTCCGCTGAACACGTCATAAAACTCTATTCCGGCCGTGACCACCTCACTGTAGCCCGACCCCGAGAACAGCTCTCTCAGCTTCCGCTCGACCTCACGTCTTGCAAGGCACTCGTCAAACAGCAGATCTCTCGTTCCCTCAGGTGTTATAAGATCGTATCTTTTCATCTATATTCCCTTTCTGGATCTCAGATTTTATCATAGTAAAGTGCTACCATAGTATCATAGTAGCATAATACCATATTTTCATTCCCTTGTCAACTCTGCCGAAGAACATTCTCCGGATTTTTGGCGCTTTTCACTGTCAAAACAATGAAATCTGATTAGTTTTGGGCATATCACCGAAAGCTCCGCACCTTTCCAGCGTATCTATAACGGCGCTGGATACGCCGCTTTGCTGCTGGAACTCCTCTATCGAGATAAAGTCTCCGTTCTGAGCTTTTTCATAGATGCTCTGTGCAGCGCTTTCGCCTACGCCGTCAAGTGCCACGAACGGCAGCCTCAGCTTGTTGCCGTCCTCGACACGGAATATCTTGGCGTGAGACTTTGCGATATCTACCGGCAGGAACGAAAGCCCTCTGCAAAGCATCTCATTTTCGATCATCAGTATATCAAGAACGTCTGATTCCTTTGCCGAAAGCTCGTCCTTTGACTTTGATGAAAGCTCCTCTATCTTGTTTCTCACGACATCGCGTCCTCTTACTGCGCTCTCGGCGTCAAAGTCTCCGCCCTTTACGGTAAAGTAGGTAGCGTAGAAATATATCGGCATATGCACCTTATACCAGCAAAGCCTGATAGCAGCCGTTACATAAGCCGCAGCGTGCGCCTTCGGGAACATATACTTTATTTTCAGACAGCTCTCGATATACCATTCGGGCACATCGTGATCGCGCATATCCTGCTTCATTTCGTCAGTCAGCAGCACAGGCGCCTTACCCTTACGGGTTATCTCCATTATCTTGAATGCTCTCTTCGGCTCCAGCCCGTGATAGAGCAGATAGGTCATGATGCTGTCTCTCGTTCCGATAACGTTCGAGATATCGCAATGACCCGATGCAATAAGCTCCTGAGCATTTCCGAGCCATACGTCTGTTCCGTGTGACAGACCGGATATCTGCAGAAGGTCAGAGAAATTCTTAGGCTTAGCGTCCAGCAGCATCTGCCGCACGAACGGCGTTCCCATCTCTGGTATGCCGAGAGTTCCCGTCTTGCAGAGGATATCCTCTTCCGTCACACCGAGAGCCTTTGGTGATGTGAACAGCGAATAAACGTCGGGGTCTGACATCGGACACTCGTTTATGTCCGTTCCCGTAAAGTCCTCAAAGTATTTATACATCGTCGGTATATCATGGCCCAGCTCGTCAAGCTTGAGTATCAGGTCATGCATCGCGCGGAAGTCAAAGTGCGTGGTCACCATATCAGAATCCGCCTTATCGGCAGGGTGCTGAACAGGCGTAAAGTCATACACCTCATAGTCTCCGGGTATAACGACCATTCCGCCCGGGTGCTGAGAGGTAGTCCTCTTTATTCCGCAGCAGCCAAGCTTCAGCCTTTCGATCTCAGCTTTAGAAACCTTAAGCGGAGCATCAGGGTCAGGCTTTCTCTTTTCAAGATACTTCATAACATAGCCGAAAGCTGTCTTCTCCTGAACGGCGCCGATAGTTCCGGCCTTGAACACATGGTCAGCGCCGAAAAGCTCTTCTGTATAACGGTGAGCCTTACCCTGATAATCTCCCGAGAAGTTAAGGTCGATATCAGGCGCCTTGTCGCCGTCAAAGCCCAGGAATGTTTCAAACGGTATGTCGTGGCCGTCTCTGTGCATATCCGCACCGCAGTTCGGACAGCTCTTAGGCGGCAGGTCAAACCCTGAGCCCACCGAGCCGTCAGTTATGAACTCGCTGTAATGACACTTTTTGCAGACATAATGCGGCATCAGCGGATTTACCTCCGAGATACCGGACATAGACGCTACGAACGATGAACCTACAGATCCACGCGACCCCACCTGATAGCCGTTCTCGTTCGAGTTTGCGACAAGCTTCTGAGATATCATATAGAGCACAGCAAATCCGTGCTTGATTATCGATGCGAGCTCTCTTTTAAGTCTCTGGAAAACGATATCCGGAATGTGCCCCTCAAAATACTGTGAAACGTCTACATCCTCACCCTCAGGCACCTCGATGCTGTCAGGGTCACAGTCACCGTATATCGCACAGCATTTTCTCCAGCATATTATCTGCAGCTGATAGATAGACCCTTCTATAAACGGAGTATACGTGCCGTCAGGGAATGCCTTGACATCGGGGTCTACCATATCCGCGAACCTGTTCGGGTTCGTGACTACGACCTCAAACGCCTTCTCCTCACCGAGATATGAGAACTCATCGAGCATCTCCTGAGTGGTTTTGAGATAAAGCGGCGGCTGCTTGTCACAGTCTGCAAATCCCATCGAGTCCTGTATCACCGCTCTGTATGCCGCATCGGTCTTGTCCATAAAATGAACGTCACCCGTTGCACATACAGGCTTGCCCAGCTCATCGGCAAGCTTTACAACTGTTCTGTTGAAATTCTGGAGCTCTTCCTTTGAATCAACTATGTTCTCCCTGAGCATATAGCCGTTGTTGCCTATAGGCTGTATCTCAAGATAATCGTAAAAGTCAGCTATCTGCAAAAGCTCCTCCCACGGCTTCTTTTCCATTATAGCCATGAAAAGCTCTCCCTGAGAGCAGGCGCTCCCGACGATAAGGCCCTCACGGTGCCTTGCCAGCATCGACTTAGGTATGCGCGGCCTTCTCTTGAAATAGTCAAGGTTCGACATTGATATGAGCTTGTACAGATTTTTAAGCCCTGTATTGTTTCTCACAAGTATTATCTGATGATATGTCGGCTTTGAGAGCACATCGTCCTCATCTGCCAGCAGTGAATTGAGCTTATCCACAGTTACCCTGATAAGAGGGTACTTCTCAATGAGCATTTTAGAAAGCTCAATAAATATCTTTGCTAAAGTCTCAGCGTCCTCTCCGCCCCTGTGATGATTGAAGTCACCAAAGCCGAAATGCTCGGCAACAACGTTGAGCTTGTGCTTTTTGAGCTCCGGCAGCATTATCTGTGACATCGGCACAGTGTCCACCTGAGAGAACCTGAAATCTATTTCATACTTTTTGATGACTGCCGAGATAAATCCCGTATCGAACCGTGAATTATGCGCAACAAGAACAGGCCTGTCTCCGCAGAACTCAACAAACCTTCTTATCGCATTCTCTTCCGTTTCGACACCCTTTACCATATCGTCGGTGATGCCCGTGAGCTTTGAGATAAACTCGGGTACAGGACCCTCAGGGTCAACCAGCATATCGAGCGTGTCAACTATCTCAAGCCCTCTTAGCTTTACGGCGCCTATCTCGATTATCCTGTCCTTTTCGGGGTCGGTGCCTGTTGTTTCAAGGTCAAAGCAGATCATCTCATCAGTCAGGGCACGTCTGTCAACGCCCCTGAAGATACGCTCATCATTGTTCACCTCATAGGCCTCAACGCCGTAGATGATCTTGAAATCTCCGCCGCCCTTTCTTATGCCGCGGCAGGTGTTCATCGCCTCAGGGAAAGCCTGAACGCAGCCGTGATCTGTAATGGCTATCGCCCTGTGCCCCCAGCCGAAAGCCTTGTTCACAAGCTTTTTGGCAGGCGTCATCGCGTCCATCTGAGACATATTAGTATGGCAGTGCAGCTCTATCCTCTTCTGCTCACAGGTGTCCTTCTCCTGCTCTCGCTTAACTGCCATTATCGTATCGGGCATAAAGTATGTATTGTGGTCAAAGCTGTCCTCTTCAAGCGTTCCGCTCATGAGAAGAGTTGCCCCCTGCTTTATGTATGAGCCGAGCATTTCCTCCAGCACGGCCTTTTTGAGATTTTTTGAATTTCTGTATGTTTTGACTGAGCCCAGCAGCTTTACCGCAAACGAAGATGTGTAGTCAGTAATAAAAAACGTAGCTATCAGCATTCCGTTTTTAGTCTCTCTCGTTTCAGGCGCCGAGAACACATCTCCCCAGACGATCATCTTCTCGCCGTTCTCTTTTGCATCAGCCATTTTTGTGACCTCAGCCTCTGAGCTTATCGGCGCACCCATAAGCACGGCCGAGTTCTCACAGAGCAGAGACAGCCTTCTGAAATCAACTGTACACGTCCTGAATTCTACCTTGTCGCTGTCCTTCCTGCCGGAAGCTGCCGCAGGCTTGTTAGCCTCCTCCTGCATCTTCTTGGTCACGGGCATGGCGTCAAGCGCCTCACGCATCATTCTGTCGTGAGCTTCCTCGTCCGTCTCCAGTATTCCCTCCAGCTTCAGCGTAACAAAGGCCGAGAACATCTCCTTGATGACCTTCGGAAAAGCAGTGTATACCCCTCCGCTTTCAAGGAGCTTTTCTCCGCCGTGTTTAAGCTCAACTATAAACTCCGTTCCCTCGATACGCGCCTTGGCATCATTAAAGAAACCGTTCACCATAGGGCACCTGCCCTTTAAGAACCTGCATATCTCCGGAAAATACTCCGCACTGAGCATATCCGGGGTATACTTTACGTTAAGTATGAACCTCTGCACCTCAAGCGCCCTTTTCATATCCTCCTGCAGCTTTATCACCGCATCGTATGAAACAAGCCCGTCAAATGCAGCTGTCACACTTATGCCGCTGCCGTCCTCATATATTTCAAGGCGCAGTATACGCCCATTTTCAAGCTCTCTCGGTATAAGCTCCTGATACTGCTCAAAGAGCATTGCTATTGTCTGTTCGTTCATTGATATCTGTCCTTGATAGTAGTATTGTTTTGCATTTTCTGCCGCTTAGATCTTTTGTATCTCCGCCAGCAGTGCCGTCAGGGCGTCCTCCTCACTTACGGTGCAAAGCTGCTCTCCCTTTCTGAAAATAACAGCCTTGCCCTTTCCGCCTGCAATGCCTATATCGGCTTCCTTGCCCTCACCGATGCCGTTTACTATGCAGCCCATAACGGCGATCTTTATATCCTTGTCAAGATCTCTGGTAGCTTCCTCAACTTTATTTGCAAGCCCTATCAGATCTATCTGAGTTCTTCCGCAGGTTGGGCATGAAACTATCTGCACGCCGCTGCCCCTGCCGACAGCTTTTAGTATATCCTTAGCGGCATATACTTCCTTTACGGGCTCATCAGTAAGGCTCACCCTTATCGTCTCACCAATACCGTCACACAGAAGCGAACCTATCCCCGCCGCAGATTTTATTATACCCATTCTCTGCGTGCCTGCCTCGGTAACACCTAAGTGCAGCGGATAATCACAGACCTCTCGGCAAAGCCTGTAGGCCTTTATCATCGTCGGCACATCTGATGACTTGATCGAGATGACCGTATCCTCAAAGTCAAGCTCCTCCAGTATCCTCACATGGCCCATAGCGCTCTCTACCAGCGCCTCAGGCGTCGGGGAGCCGTACTTTTCAAGCAGCTCCTTTTCAAGCGAGCCTCCGTTCACACCTATTCGGATAGGTATGTGCCTTTTCCTGCATTCATCTACAACGGCCTTTACCTTTTCCCTTGAACCGATATTTCCGGGGTTTATCCTTATCTTGTCTATGCCGGCCTCTGCCGCAGCAAGCGCCAGCCTGTAGTCAAAGTGAATATCTGCCACAAGCGGCACCGATATCTTCTCCTTTATCGCAGGGATAAGCTTAACCGCCTCCATGTCGGGTATGGCAGCTCTTATTATCTCGCAGCCTGCCTGCTCAAGCTCTTCAGCCTGCCTGACAGAGCCCTCAATATCATGCGCCGAAGTATTCAGCATTGACTGAATATAAACGTGTTCACCGTCAAGCACATAGCTGCCAACCTTAACACCTTTTACACCACTCATAGTCAGCTCCGTTCCCGGGCTCATGCCCGAATCAGAATATCCTTATTATATCGCTCACCGTTATTACCACCATAAGCACCAGCAGTGCCGCCATTCCGATAAGGTGCACCATGCCCTCCTTCTCGGCAGGCACGGGCTTTCCGCGAATGCCCTCCACTATCAGGAAGATGAGCCTTCCGCCGTCAAGCGCGGGCAGCGGCAGAAGATTGAAAATGCCAATATTTATCGTAATGAAGGCCGACAGTGACAGCATAGTGTCGATAAGGCTCTTCCAGTCGATCTTTCCAGTCTTTTCATCGGTCTCGTTCTCTATCACCTGATCTATCGAATCCACTATCCCGACAGGTCCGCTGAGGTCTTTAAGAGAATACTTTCCTCTTATCATATCAAACAGGGATATATAGATAAGCCTTCCGTCAGTAGCCGCGTTTTTAAATGTCTCCGCCAGCACCGAGCCGACAGTCAGCTTGCCGGGATAGACCAGAAAATCAATATGCATCGTCTTGTCATCAACGGCGAAGCTTACGTCCTTGAGCTCCTTCTTCTCGCCGTTTCTGAGAACGACCATATCGAATTTTCCGTCCTCATCGTTCTGGAACTGATAGGATATATCCATTGATGTGAATATCCTCATTCCGTTTATCCTGATGATCTTGTCATCGACCTCGAGCCCTGTCTCATGAGATAGCGCGCCCTTCTCAAAGCTTGCGATCTTAGTCGTAACTATCGCGTCTGATCGGCTGATATTGACCGCCAGTATGATGATGCCGAGGATAAAATTCATTATTACACCTGCGCAGACTATCAGTATCCTTCGCGGCAGGCTCTTGCTCCCGAAAGACCTCTCGTCCTCGCTCTCGCCGTCCTCGCCCTCCATAGCGCAGTAGCCCCCTATCGGGAACAGTCTCAGCGCGTAAAGAGTATCGCCCTTTTTCTTTTTCAGTATCGCAGGCCCCATGCCTATCGCGAACTCGTTCACCTTAACGCCGCAGCTTTTTGCCGCAATGAAATGTCCCAGCTCGTGAATGATGATTATTATCTCAAAAATTATAAGCGCAAAAATTATGCCCATGCTATCGCCTTTCTGAATGCTTTATCCGATCAGCTCTCTCGCAGCCTTTCTCGCAGCAGCGTCTGCTTCGAGCACATCGTTTTCTGTATGTATCTCTTTATATTCAGCCGTCTCACCGACCTTTTTAACTATCCTTCCGATATCGAGAAACCCTATCCTGCCGTCAAGAAACGCCGCAACAGCCTCCTCGTTAGCACCGTTCACAGCCGCAGGGAGAGTTCCTCCCCTCCTTATCGCCGCAATGCACGAGGTCAGGCACTCAAACGTGTCATAGTCAGGCTTCTCAAATGTGAGCGTCCCGTAATCCGTCAGGCTCAGCCTTCCCACCTCGCACGCTGCCCTCTTAGGGTACAAAAGCGCATACTGTATCGGTATCTTCATATCAGGCACGCCCATCTGCGCTATGACGGAGTTATCCTCAAACTCCACTGCCGAATGCACCACGCTCTGCCTGTGCACCACTATCTCGATCTGCTCAGCACTCACCCCGAACAGGTGCATAGCCTCGATAAACTCCAGCCCCTTATTCATAAGCGTAGCAGAATCCGTGGTTATTTTTCTTCCCATCGACCAGTTAGGGTGTGCCAGTGCCTGATCCACCGTCACGCCCTCAAGCTCCTCTCTCTTCTTCCCGAAGAAAGGGCCGCCCGATGCAGTAAGTATTATCTTTCTTATCCTGTTGCCGTCATTCCCCTGCAGTGCCTGAAATATCGCGCTGTGCTCACTGTCAACAGGGTAGATCGGCACACCTCTCTCCGCAGCCTCGCGCATAACAAGGTCTCCGCCCGCAACGAGTGTCTCCTTGTTTGCAAGCGCAACAGCCGTTCCATGCCTTATCGCCGTGAGAGTAGGCTCAAACCCTACCATACCCACAACACTGTTGAGCATTTTGTCAACGCCGTCCATTGAGGCTATCTCTTTAAGTCCGTCCATTCCTGTCAGGGTCTTTATCCCAGTTCCCGAGAGGTACTCGTCAAGCTCAGCTTTCTTCTGCGCATTAAAAATGCACGCGCAGCTCACGCCAAGCTCCTTTGCCTGCTCAGCCAGCATTTTGACGTTTGAAGCCGCCGCAACAGCCTTTACCTTCATATTATGCTTTTTTGCCACCTGCAATGCCTGTGTTCCTATCGAGCCTGTCGACCCGAGTATAGTTATAGTCTGCATATCCACACCACTTTTATCCGTTATCTCGCCCGTGAAAATGATTTTAAAAAGCGAGCAAAGCATATCCCCGGGAGCAGCCACGCCCCGAAGCTATGCTTTTTTCAGTCTGCCGCGCAGACTATCCCGCTATTGTTTTATTTCAGTATCCAGCCCTGAGTGACCATGTAGTACATAAACGGTGCGACCAGCAAAACACTGTCGAACCTGTCCATCACTCCCCCGTGACCCGGCATAAGCTTGCCGTAATCCTTGATGCCTGTCTGCCTTTTTATCACAGACGCCGTCAGATCACCCACAAGCCCTATGACAGCCGCCAGCATTCCGGCTATGAACACACCGAGGTAGTTCACCGACTGCCCTTTGAGCACCTTGTCGTAAACAAGGCTGATGATTATCATGAACACACCGTTCGCAAGTACACCGCCGATAAGTCCCTCAACAGTCTTTTTCGGGCTTATCTGAGGGCACAGCTTTGTCTTTCCGAAGAACGTTCCCGCAAAGTATGCACCGCTGTCAGCGAGCCATGCCGCACAAAGCGTGATAACTATCAGGAACACGCCGCCCTTTGCCCTTGTTGACATGAGCAGCAGTCTCTGGAAGGAGTAGCAGACAAGGTATGTCACACCTATCATACAGAAAAACTCTTTATGTCCGAACGTGTCGTGGTCTTTGAGGAACATCAGGCACATACCCAGTATGAACAGCCCGAAATACAGGCCGCTGCTGAGAAAATACAGGTGTCCCTTCTTGTAGAACAACGGCATTATAACATCAAACGCCGCATAGCCGAAGCAGATATACATCGGCACGGCAAATTTGTCAAGCTTGGCAGCCTTGAATATCTCATAGACAGCCGTGATCGACAGGAACCCCAGCGCCAGATTGAACACGAACGTATTATGCAGCAAAAGCAGCACTATCGCCACAACGATCGCTACCGCCGCAGATATTATCCTTGTTGTCATATACTAAATTCCCCCGAATCTTCTGTTTCTTTCGCTGTAGTCGAGCACAGCCGCCTCCAGATCCGATCCCTTGAAATCGGGCCAGAGGATATTCGTGTAATAGAACTCCGCATAAGCTGCCTGCCATATCATAAAGTTCGAGAGCCTCTGCTCGCCGCTGGGCCTTATCACAAGGTCAACAGGCGGTATCTCCTCAGTGTAGAGGTTTCTCTCTATCAGCTCAGTGTCTATATCGTCAGGCTCAAGCTCTCCCCTCCTGACTTTCCCGGCAAGCACCCGGCAGGAATGAGCTATCTCATCGCGGCCGCCGTAATTGATAGCAAGCACCAGCGTCATAGAGTCAAAATTCTTCGAGTCCTCCTCGACCGACGCCATCTTTCTCTGTAAGCTCTCAGAAAGCTTAGACCTGTCCCCGATGAACCTGACACGGATATTCTCCTCGATGAAGTCTCTCACCTCGTCAAGGTATTTCTCAAAAAGCTCCATTATCGCATCGACCTCGTCCTGCGGTCTTTTCCAGTTCTCTGTAGAGAACGCATAGTAGGTGATGTATGATATCCCGAGCCTTTTGGCGTGTCTCGTTATCTCACGGAAGGTCTTTGCACCCTCCCTGTGGCCAAACTTTCGCGGCAGACCTCTCTTTTTTGCCCAGCGTCCGTTTCCATCCATTATCACGCCAACGTGGCAAGGCACCCTTGTGCCCTCGGGCAGGTTTGCTTTAACCAAGTACACTCACTCCTTATCGGGTCGTCTTACAGGCTCAGTACCTCCTGCTCCTTCTCGGAAACATAGCCGTCGATCTCCTTGATGAACTTGTCTGTCAGCTTCTGGATATCGTCCTCACCGTCAGCCTGTTCGTCCTCGGTGATCTCGTTGTTTTTCTTCATCTTCTTTATCTTCTCGATAGCGTCTCTTCTTATCGAGCGGACAGCTACCTTTGATTCCTCGCCCATTTTCTTAACGTCCTTGACGATCTCCTTACGTCTGTCCTCAGTCAGCTGAGGGAACACCAGTCTCAGCACCTGTCCGTCGTTCTGCGGATTGATGCCAACGTCTGATGCCTGTATAGCCTTCTCTATCTGCTTAAGGGTAGACTTGTCCCACGGTGTGATAACGAGCACTCTCGCCTCAGCAACAGAGATCGCCGCCATCTGGTTGATAGGTGTCGGCGCTCCGTAATACTCAACCGTCACCTTGTTCAGCACGTTCGGGTTAGCCCTTCCAGCTCTTATAGTCGCAAAATCAGAGAGCAGCACGTTGACCGTCTTTTCCATTTTTTCCTTGGCTCTGTTCTTTATCTCTTTCATAGTAATATCCTCCCGGTCATAATAATTATCAGTACAAATTTTCGTACATTTATCTTACGATAGTTCCAAGTTCCGCACCCATGCAGGCATCGTAAATATTATCAGGCCTGCTCAGGTCGAACACAAGTATCGGTATCTTGTTGTCGCGGCACATCGCAGCAGCAGTCGCGTCCATAACATGAAGCCCCTTAGCCAGCACCTCATCGAACGTCAGCTCATCGAACTTAACAGCATCGTCATACTTCTTCGGATCCTTGTCGTAAACGCCGTCCACCATAGTAGCCTTGAAGAAAATGTCGGCCTCTATCTCGGCTGCTCTCAGAGCGGCAGCCGTATCCGTCGAGAAGAACGGGCTTCCTGTTCCGCAGCCGAAGATGCATACCCTGCCTTTTTCAAAATGCCTCATAGCCCTGTTCCTGATGTAAGGCTCAGCTATCTGCGGCATCGAAATAGCCGTCTGAACTCTTACCTCAAGGCCTACGTTCTCAAGTCCGTCAGCCACAGCCAGTGAATTCATACAGGTCGCCAGCATTCCGATGTGGTCAGCTCTTGTCCTGTCCATAGCGCCGCTCGAACGGCCTCTCCAATAATTTCCTCCGCCGACAACGATACCTACCTGAACTCCTGCATCGACGCACTTTTTGATGCTCTTTGCAAACTCACCGATAACATCGAAGTCAAGGCCTGTCTTCTTCTCTCCCGCGAGAGCCTCACCGCTGAGCTTCAGCAGTATCCTCTTATACTTAGGTGTCTGTCCCATAAAATATCCGTCCTTTCACGCCGCAGAAACACCGGCGCATATACTTATAACTATTATACAATATCACAGCCGAAATGTAAAGTGTTTTTTTGAACTTTTTACATAAAAAACTGCGGCCGGTGATCTCCGACCGCAGTAAACCATTATCAGAATCCGAGAATAGACTTGAAGTCCTCGGCGATAGTCTTTTCAAGAGCGCTTGCAGCCTCTCTTGTTTCGCCGATAGTTGTGTAATATGCCTTGATCTTCGGCTCGGTGCCGGAAGGCCTGATGATAACGCTTGCACCGTCAGAAAGCCTGAATGCGAGCACGTCGGACTTGGGCAGCTCAATAGTGCTTACAGCGCCCGTCTCGATATCCTTCTCCTCAGATGCCAGATAATCGCCGACCTTCTCGACCTTCAGTCCGCCGATAGACTTGGGCGGATCGTTCCTGAGGCCTGTCATTATCTCCTTCATTCTCTCCATACCGCTTGCACCCTCGCACTGGAAGGAGCTCTGAGTATGAACGTAGTTGCCGTACTGAGCGTAAAGGTTCTCTCTTGCCTGGAGAAGAGAAATGCCCTTTGTGCGGTAGAATGCAGCCATCTCACAGATGAGCATAGATGCCACAACAGCGTCCTTGTCTCTTACATATGAGCCTGCCAGATAGCCGTAGCTCTCCTCAAAGCCGAAGATATACCTGTTATCCTCGCCGTCCTTCTCAAGGAAGCCTATCTGCTCGCCGATGAACTTGAAGCCCGTGAGCACGTCTCTGAGCTCAACGCCGTACTCGGCAGCTATCTTCTTGCATATATCAGTAGTAACGATAGTCTTTACAGCCACAGGTCTCTCAGGCATAGTGCCGAGAGCCGTCCTCTCCTGGCAGATGTATTTAAGCAGCATTGCGCCCACTTCATTACCTGTGAAGAGCACGTAATCGCCGTTCTCATCAGGCACAGCGATACCCACTCTGTCGCAGTCGGGGTCGGTCGCAAGAAGAAGATCGGGCTTTACCTTTTCGCAAAGCTCCAGGCCCTTTGCCAGCGCCTCTTTTATCTCCGGGTTCGGGAAAGGACAGGTCGGGAAGTTTCCGTCAGGCAGCTCCTGCTCGGGAACGACTGTAACTTCCTTTATGCCGATCCTTTTGAGTATCTCTCTTACGGGCTTGTTGCCTGTGCCGTTGAGAGGAGTGTAAACAACTTTAAGGCCGCTGTCAGCAACAAGATCAGTGTGTATGCCCTGCTCCTGCACCTTCTCGAAGTACTTCTCCAGCACCTCCTGCCCTATGTAAGAGATCATACCGCTCTTAACGCCCTCTTCATAGTCCATTACCTTAGCGCCGCCGAACATATCAACAGCATTTATCTTTGAAATAACAGTATTTGCAACATCAAGTGTTATCTGACAGCCGTCCTCGCCGTATACCTTGTAGCCGTTATACTTTGCAGGGTTGTGCGAAGCCGTTATCATTATACCTGCCTGACAGCCGCACTCTCTTACTGCCCATGAAAGCATAGGTGTGGGCATAAGCTCGGTGTAGATATGTACCTTTATACCGTTTGCAGCCAGAACAGCAGCAGCCTCCTGAGCAAACTTTGTCGACTTTATTCTTGAATCATAGGAAATAGCCACACTTCCGTTTTCAAAAGACTCGTTCACGTAGTCAGCAAGTCCCTGAGTAGCTCTTCTTATGGTATAAACGTTAAGTCTGTAAGCGCCTGCACCGATAACACCTCTCAGGCCGCCCGTACCGAATTCAAGATCGCGGTAGAACCTGTCTTTAATGGCCTCGTTATCGCCTTCGATAGACTTCAGTTCCTCGATAAGATCGGGGTCGTCAACAGCCTTCTCAAGCCACAGAGCATACAATTCCTTTTCTGTCATAATATCACCTCATAATCATAATTTTATGCCGCAAAGCACGAATTTACCATACACTGTAAGTATATCACAAATTCTTTTCCATTTCAATAGCCCATTTCAACATTTTAATATTTTTTAATATTCTAAACGATTACGTTCCAAATCAAGCGAAAACAAAAGCAGGGCGCCGAAAGACGTCCTGCCGTTTTTCAACACTAACGCAGCCTGATCGCTGTGCCGTATGCCATTACCTCTGCTGCGCTCTGTGCTATCGCAGATGAAGCATACCTTACACATACTATCGCATCAGCACCCAGAGCCTGTGCCTCAGCGATCATTCTGTCTGTTGCTATGCGTCTGGCCTCGTCCATCATCTCGGTGTACCTTTTTAATTCGCCGCCCACAAGGTTCTTGAACCCTGCTCCGATGTCCTTGAAAGCGTTAACTGTCTGCACAGTGCTGCCCTTTACAAGACCTATGACCTCATAATCTCTTCCGATGTTCTCTACTGTTGAAATTATCATTGCGTTTCACCTCTCTTTCTAGTTCTGATGAAGTAACACTTCATAAACAATATCATAACAGATGCTAAACATTTTGTCAATAGTTTACTCATCGACAGAGGGCGGCAAACACTTATCCTACTCTCACAAAAAGAGGCGGGAAATTTTATGAAAAGTGTACAAAGAATGATTTCAAAACTCAAACCACTTGAAAAAATTGAAAAGATATAGTATAATTAATGCAAGAGCATTTTCTGACCGGCCGGAAACGTCCTGTCTGCGCTCACAACAGTAAGGAAAGGGTAATCAAAATGTCATTAAAGCTAAACTGTAAGTATCTTGACGGGTTCGTTGGCGAGAACGAGCTGAAAGCTATAGCACCGCAGGTAAGCGCCGCACATAAGCTGCTTGCTGAAAAGAACGGTGCCGGCTCTGATTTTCTCGGCTGGATGAGCCTGCCTGTAGATTATGACAAGGAAGAATTCGCAAGGATAAAGGCAGCTGCCGAAAGGATCAAGGATAAGTGCGATGTGTTCATCGTTATCGGTATAGGCGGCTCATATCTCGGTGCAAGGGCTGCTATCGAATTTCTGAAGTCGAACCTTTATAACGACCTTAAGAAGGACACTCCTGACATCTATTTCGTAGGAAACAGCATAAATCCTGCTTATCTCAATGAAGTGATATCTATCTGTGAAGGCAGAGACGTTTGTGTTAACGTTATATCAAAGTCAGGAACGACTACTGAGCCTGCTCTGGCTTTCAGGATATTCAAGAAGCGGCTGGAGGACAAGTACGGTGCAGAGGAAGCGAAGACCAGGATCTTTGCTACTACTGACAAGGCTAAGGGCACACTGAAGCAGCTTTCGGACGAGGTAGGTTATGAGACCTTTGTAGTGCCCGATGATGTAGGAGGAAGGTTCTCTGTGCTGACAGCTGTAGGTCTGCTGCCGATAGCTGTGGCTGGGTGCGATATTGACAAGCTTATGGCCGGTGCTGCAAAGGGTATGGGAAAGTATAGCAGCGACGACGGCAACGATGCTTACAAGTATGCAGCGCTCAGAAATATCCTTTACAGAAAAGGCAAGAGCGTTGAG
>CACXFU010000035.1 GCA_902767035.1 uncultured Ruminococcus sp. | reverse complement strand
GAAGGTCAAGTACAGATGTGCTGAGTACCTCATCAATCCTCGTGAGGTTTATGAGTGCGTAGGCGACGTTCAGAACGTTACCTTCCCGTGCGCTACCCTCTGTGATGCAGACACCGGCAGGATAGCTATCTACTACGGCTGCGCAGACACCTGCGTATCGCTTGCATACACAACTGTTGACGCAGTAGTTGACTATGTAAAGAGCCATTCTTCCGTCTGATAATAACAGGACATAATTTTACCGCCGCATCGGTTTTCCGGTGCGGCGGTTGATTTTTTTATCCTATTCCTTTACATTGCCCATTATAATGCCTCGGCCGTTTGTTGAGATGTAAACTCTGCCGTAATGCTTGGGGTCTCCGCTTATACGCTTGTTCACGTTGCCCCACTTTTCGGTGTCGTCATTGATGCGGCGCCACGTCTGTCCCTTGTCTATCGACTGGTACACGCCGTAGCCCTGCCCCTCGACCTCTCCGAGAACGTAGATAGCCATATAGTCCTGACCCTCGGCGGCCTTTCCGAGCCCGAGCGCATCAACGCTCTTGATATCAGACTGGACAGATACTATCTCTCCTGCATTGGCATCAAGGTAGTAAACTCCGCCTCCTCCGACAGATATCCACACCTCGCCCTCAGTGTCGGGGCAGGCAGTCATCGTGAAGTTTGAAAGAAGGAAGTTCGCAACAGAGGTGAACGTTCTGCCCCTGTCGGTACTCATATAGAAGGTGCCGTCATAAGCCGCATAGAACTTCTCGGGATTCACCTTGTCGGTCTCTATCATCGCGTTTGCAGGTATTCCCTCGCAGGGCTCCCATGTTTCGCCGAAATCATCTGAAACAAACGCTCCGACGCCCATAATTCCGCACTGATAGAAAATCGTCTTTCCGTCCGCCGAAAGCTTTGCAGTTCCGCCTGCCGCAAATTTAACTCCCTCGGGCAGAGTGGGTACCTCTGTCCAGGTGTCGGCAGCGTCAGTTGAATAGTAGACCGCCCCGACGCCCTCATCCGTTGCCCTCACTACTATATTATAGTCAAGCGCCGCACAGTCGATAGAGGTTGACTTGAAGTCTCCGAAATGCTCCTCAGGGCAAACGGTTGCGTCCTGATGCTTGAAGCCGTATATATCGCCCATTATTGAATAGAGATCGGGTGCGTTGTCATCGTTCGGGTTAGGAGATACGAAATCAAATATCGCCGTCTCCTCAACGCCCATTGCAGCTACCTCGATATTTACGGGCTCACTGTCAGCCTTGGTAAGGTTGGTCGTCTTGAATATCGTAGCTCCCGTTCCGTACATTACCTCGTCCTGGTTGAAAGGATTTATCGCAACGCCTGTCATCCACCAGCCGGGCTTCAGCTGCCCCTGCCAGTCGAGCCACGGACACGCTGAGATGTCAAGAGTGAAATTGTTTATAGGCTTTTTATCCTCTCCCCTGCTCCAGATACCCGTCCATGTCTCTCCGCCGTCATGTGAGACGAAAAGGTTGTCAAAATATGCCCACAGGCAAAGCGTTGTGCAGACGATAGTGTTCGGGTCGTTAGGGTCTACGGAGATGCCGTTATAGCCGCAGGTGTATGATCTCTCAGGGGTGATCTCTATCCATTCTCCCGTTGAGAGATTGTATTTCTGTACCGCGCCCTTTGCTGCACCGTTAGGCCCGACCTTCATCGACCATGTTGAATAGAGCCAGCCGTCAGAGGATATCTCTCCCTGACAGGGCTTCAGGGTGCCGGTCTTTTCGCCGGTTTCCTCAGCGGTGGGGTTCGGTATCGAATACCAGCTCTCGCCGGCATTATCTGTACGGTAGAGGTAATCGCCCTGTGTGCCTGCTGAGCCTACTATTATAGTATTGGTAGGCTTTCCTGCCTCGGAGCTGTTCTTGTCAAAGGCAACGAAGGTAAGACCTATCCTGAACTTGTCCTCGGAATAGCCGCCGTTTGCCTCAAAGTTATCGACCTTTGCCCAGTTCCTGCCGTAGTCTGTCGACTTCCACAGGCCGTCAGTTCTTGTGGCAAAGTAGAGTATCGAATTGTCGTTCGGGTCTACCTGAAGTCTTTCTCCGCAGCCGCGGCCGACTTCATTTCCTCCGCAGCCGAATGGGAGCTCAAAGATGCCCCAGTTCTGGCCGTAGTCGTCAGAATAGAGGATAGCGCCGTTTGAGTTGGTATAGGTTCCTGCCGCGAGGTAAACGCGGTTCGGCTCAACGGGGTCGGTGGCTATGCTCTCGATGCCCATATAGTTCCAGTTGTCACCGCCGATAAAGTCGGTGATGCACTCCCACCTGCCGGTATCGTTATTGAGCTTATAGGCACCTCCGATATCAGTTCGGCAGTATGCAAGGCCTTCCTCGGTAGGGTTATAGATTATGTTCGGCACAAAGCCGCCGCCCACTATCTCAACGTTTGACCATTCCCAGCCGGTATCGACGGGCTGAGGATTATAATACTCTGTCATTTCGGTCTTTCCTTTATTATTGCTGTCCGCAGCCGATGACGAAGAGCTGCTCTCCTTATCAGCGCAGCCAGCGAGAACCGATACCGTCAATGCCGCTGCACAGCAAATTGATAGAAGCTTGCCTGGTCTCATTATTAACTGTCCTTTCCTGTCAGAGCTATAGTCTGATCTCTATCCATATATCTGCACCCTGTCATTATTAAGCTTTCCAAAAAATGCGTTTTTCTCTTTTTCGTTGATAAAGCCTGTGTTATCGGTAACTATATCAATGCTTTTTTGAAGCCTCTGTTCGATATCATCATACATTCCGAAATACTCCAGCCCCATGTCAGCCGGAAGCTTAGGTATATACAGATCAACATCGCTTGAGGCGGTAGCCTCGCCGCGTGAATATGAACCGAACAGATATACATTCTCTATGCTGTATTTTTTGAACAGAGGAAACAGCATTTCCGATATCTGCTTGATCGTATAGATATCATTCACTTGTCATCACCAGCTTTTCAGGTCTTTATAAAATGCAGTATCTTCGATGCGAAGTCTCCGCTGATGCCGTCGGCACCCCAGATCTTTGCGATGTTTATGCCTGCATTCATAAGCGCTGCTCCCGATATCTTCCTGTCGGGCTCGCTCTCCTCATAGTAGTATGCGTCAGGGTCAAGTCCCTTCAGCTTTATCCTGCGCGAGCGCTCGTTCGGTCTTGCGAGCACCTGAACGAACTCTAACAGGGCGTCAGTCTTATCCTTCGATACGAACATCCATGCGTCCCAGGTGTTGTCCTCGAACACATTGCCTATACGGTAATGGTCGCCTGTTCTGACTAAGGTGTTATACTTATTGAACTCCTCTATCTGTGCAGGTATAGAGTCTCTGTCCTCCTGCGGGATACGGGTGACGTCAAGCTCATAGCCGAAGGTGCCTACCATCGCGACATGGCCTCTCGTCCTGAACGGAGTGTTTCTGCCGACGGTATGGTTTGGGCAGTCGGAAACGTGAGCACCCATTGCAGAGCACGGATAGCACATCGAGGTGCCGTGCTGTATTTTCAGGCGCTCTATCGCATCAGTATCGTCAGAGCACCAGATCTGTGGACTGTAATAGAGCATTCCGGGGTCGAACCTTGCTCCGCCGCCCGAGCAGTTCTCAAGCAGAATGTGCGGATAGTCGGTCGTGAGCCTGTTCATAACGTCATAAACGCCGAGGACATATCTGTGCCAGAGCTCTCTCTGTCTGTTTGCAGGAAGGAAGTTTGAGCCGATCTCCGTGAACTGCCTGTTCATATCCCACTTGATGTATTCTATGTTCGCGCTGTCAAGTATCTTTCTCATCATCGAGTAGATATAGTCTCTTACATCTTTGTTCGAGTAGTCGAGAACGTACTGCTCACGGCTCATGGTCAGAGGTCTGCCCTCTATCTGTATAGCCCAGTCAGGGTGCGCCCTGTAAAGGTCGGAATCGGGCGAGATCATCTCAGGCTCGAACCAGAGACCGAACTTCATACCGAGCTTGTTTACCTCGTCTACCAGATATTTCAGGCCGCCCTGTATCTTCTTCTCGTAAACGAACCAGTCTCCGAGAGATGAATTGTCAGAATCCCTGTGGCCGAACCAGCCGTCGTCCATTACGAGCATCTCGATGCCGAGCTTTGATGCTTCCCTTGCAATGGAGATGATCTTCTCGGTATCGAAATTGAAGTAGGTAGCTTCCCAGTTGTTTATAAGTATCGGGCGGCGCTTGTCCTTATACTCTCCCCTTATGAGGTTCCCTCTGTAAAGGTCATGGAAGGTGCGAGACATCTTGCCGAGACCTTCATCGGAATGGACCATAACGACCTCGGGTGCGGTAAAGGTCTCGCCGGGCTCTAGGAGCCAGGTGAAATCAAGCGGATTTATACCCATTACGAACCTGGTCTTTTTATGCTGGGTCACCTCAGCCTGAGCAAAGAAGTTGCCCGAGTATACAAAGTTGAAGCCGAAGACCTCTCCCCTGTCCTCATCGGTATTGTTGTCACACAGTGCCACGAAGGGGTTGTTCTGGTGAGAGGATTCGCCCTTGATAGAATCTATCAGCTGCTTGCCGTGGTGCAGGCGGCAGCGCTCAACGGCACGCTCTCTTGCCCATGAGCCGTTGAGGGTGATCATATCGAACTTATCAGTGTCAAAGTCTATGCAGGCTGACAGCACGCGGGTGAGCTGAATGCTCCTGCTGCCGACATTGTTCACCCTTACAGACCTTGTGATGACATCAAGCTTGTCAAACGCGGTGTAAACGAGAACAGCCTCAAGGCCAGAGGGCTTGTCCTCCATAGTTATCTCCAGTGTCTCACAGCCGCTCTCATCGGTCGCAAAGGTGGCAGGCATACCCTCGAGCTCAGGCTTGCCCTTATATATCCTGTGGGACTTATATCTAAGGTCAACAGCTGTCATTCCCTTGTCGTCAAGTATCTTGAAGGCAGCCTCGCGGTAGTCTCCAATGCCGAAGCAGGAATACTCAAACGGCGTGGTATCAAGGAAGGTGGCACGGTCACGGTTGTTTTCCAGAGGGGTGCGGGGGCTCTCGTCGAACCTCAGCAGATAGCCCAGATCCTCATCGGGAACTTTTTTGCCGTAATAAACATGGCAAAGATAGCCCTCCTCGGTATATTTCATCATATAGCTCGTATCCTTTGCATCGAGCCTGAAGCTTCTTTGTTTGTCGTTATAGAAAATGCTCACAGGATCACTCCGTTCTCATAAGATTATCGCGGCAGACCGCTTATATACATTATAACATAACAACTCGCAAAAGTAAAGCCGCGCGTGCAAAATTATCAGATCAAACATTTTCATGCGCGATGTCCAGCCGTGCGGCGAGCACCGAAAATGTTTTTGTAAGTAATAGACAATCAGAATTTCCTTATTTCGGCAAAATACTTATTGAAATTATATTAAAAATATGTTATAATGTTAGATACAGTTTACTGTAGTAACATTATAAATCTGTAAAGGGGAGATGCGATCAATGAGATCAAAAAGGATACTGAGCGGACTTTGCGCTCTGGCAATGACGGCAGGCCTGCTGCCTGTTCCTGAAGTGTTTGCGAACACTGAGGAGACTGCAAAGACTATCGCGCTTGACAAGAGCGACAGTGTCACCTTCAATGACGAAAACAGTGAGTGGTGGTATACCTTCACCGCGCCTGAGGCCTCGACCTATTGCTTTTACAGCACGGGCAGCACGGACACAAGGATCCATATGATGGATTCACAGATGGAAGAGGTCGATTCCGACGATGACGGAGGGACGGGTCAGAACTTTAGTCTGAAAAAGATCATGGCGGCAGGAGAAAAGGTATATTTTTACGTAGATACCTATGAGAATTCATACGGCAGTGCAGCGATAAATGTCACCTATGATCCGCTTATTGAATTATCAAAAAGCGCACAGGATATAGCTCTTAACGGCAGCAAAACGGTCTCCTTTGATGACGAACTGAACGCGGCTTACCTGCTGCATTTCAAGGCGCCTCAGGCCGGAACCTATGGATTCTCAGTCACCAGCGGATATAACGTGTACATGGATGCTTTTGATGCTGGCACATTTCTTTCGCTGGACGAAAAATACGATTATTATGAAGATGGTGTTACTAACAACGACACTATGTATGTAGGACTGGATGCAGGACAGGAGATACTGGTATATGCACACAGCGAGCTTTACGGAGATGAAGGGCTCCATCCTTTTGATGCCACTATCACCGTGAAAAGTGCCTCTGTACCTATAAAGTCAAACACGCCGGAAAAAGCCGTTGAGGTCAAGTATGGCGAAGGCGGAGAAGCACTGCATTATTACGGAGAAGATACCTATGAGGATACCGAGCACTGGTTTGTTTTCACAGCAGCTGACAGCGGCTATTACATGATAACCAGCAGCGGATATACAGATGTGCGTGCGATCTTATACGACAGTTCGCTTAATGAGATCGATTCTGATGATGATTCAGGAGAAAAATCAAACTTTGCGTTCCGCAGACACTTTAACAAAGGCGAGAAAGTGTATATAAAGGTGCTTTCACACGAGGACGGAGACAGCTACGTTGAAGTCACCGATGACGACACCATGAGAAAGTCAAACACCGCAGCTACGGCTGTACATATATCTCCGGAAGAGACCTACTATATGTCCTTCTCAGAAAAGGGACAGGAATACTGGTATTCTATAGACGGCGATTATGAATATTCCTACACAGCTGAAAGCAGCGGTGACACCGATCTGATGGTGACACTTTATGATAAGGATCTCAACAGAGTCAGCGAGGACGATGATTCGGGCGATAATAACAATTTCATCCTGAAATTTGACGGCAAATATGACTCTGAGAACGATGCTGACTATTCAACATTCTACCTTAAAGTTACCAATGTCAACGGCGACCTCGGCGACAGCACGCTTTACGTCAACAGAAGCAGTTTTGAGGACGACGATTACGATGATCCTGATGAGCCCGATGAGCCTGACGAGCCGGGTGATGAGACAAAGGCTTACGGCGACCTGTATTATCAGGAGCTCTCAAACGGCGAGATATCTATAACCGGCTGCAACAAGTCAAAGTCTTCGTTCACCGTTCCGTCTCAGATCGACGGAAAGACCGTTACTGTGATCGGACCCGAAGCATTCGGAAAAGGTTACGAGACGAACAAGAAGATCACAAGCATTACCCTGCCGAACACTATAAAATCTATCGGCTACGGTGCGTTTGCTAATCTGCCCAACCTGACCGCCCTCAACCTGCCTGACAGCCTTGAGTCGCTCAGCTTAAACACCGTCGATAACACAGGACTGAATGTTACGGAGCAGGATCACGTCCTTTACTATCAGGGATATGTTGTAGGCACCACCCTTTCTAGGGATACTGCCTTTGTTTCTGACAACAACCCTGACGGCGTTTCCGCAAAGACGGTAACATCGCTTACCTTCCCTGAGGGAACAAAGGGTATCTGCGCAGATGCTTTCACATACTGCTTCAATCTTGAAGAGGTCACCTTCCCTGCAAGCCTTAGATTTATCGGCGAGGCTGCCTTTGGTGACCCCAACCCGCAGACAGGCGATGACGGCACCAACGGTCTTCCCAAGCTGCACAAGGTGACATTCAAGGGCAACAACCTGAAGGTCATTAATGACTATGCTTTCTGCAGCGATTCCTATCTGTCCGGTTTCACGATTCCGACCTCTGTTGAGAGGATAGGAGAGCATGCACTTGCATACACACCTATACACAGGCTTGATCTTCCCTCTACGCTCAAAGAAGTCAGCCTTTACGGAATGGATAATCTGAGCACTGTTATCATCCCGAGCGGCGTTACTGAGCTCAAAGCTTTCAGCCTTGATATTCCGGCAGTTTATGTTCCGAATACTGTCAAGAGCATAAACACATTGGCTATGGGCAATATGAATGCCTTCGGTTTCGGCGTTGACAACACGCTTTATTACGGCGGCACCGAGGCCGATTTCAAGAGCAAGCTCTCTAACGAAGGCTGGGACAGCGGCGATGACGGCGACAGCGAAGAGCTCAGCTTCAAGGGCAATGTTGTTTATAACTGCTCGCTCAAAACGGTTGACGGCATAACCTATGTTCTTACGCCCGATGAGGCTGTACTGTTCAGCGCTGCTACAACGCTCAGCTCAGTCAATATACCTGCCACGGTAAACAACCTCCCTGTCAAGAGGGTAGAGGCAGGCGCCTTCAAGGGCTGCGAAAAGCTGAAGACCGTGACCATACCTTCAACGGTCTCAGAGGTCGGAGAAGACGCATTTGATTACTGTACAGCTCTCGAGAGCGTGACCTTCCCGAAGGGTGCTAAGCTGCCCGACGTTACGCTGGAGGCAAAAGAGCCTGATGAATCGTTTGTGTTCAGCAATGCTGCTGCAAACGGAATAGAAGATCTGTTTGACGGCTGCAGTGCTCTGAAAACCATCAACTTTGACAAGAACGACCCGAACTATATGTTCAGCGGCGGCGCGGTATATTCAAAGTCACCGCAGGCTCTGCTGTTCGTACCTGAGACAGCAACAAAGCTTGAAGTTCTCAACGGCACAACTATCATCGCTGACTATGCTGCCGAGAACTGCAAAAACCTCAAGGTATGGTACGGTCTCCCCAAGAGCGTGACCAAGATCGGCGGACACGCTTTCATGGCAACAGGCTTTACAAGAGTCGTTCTCCCCGATACGGTCAAGGAAGTCGGCGAATACGCTTTTGCTTCAAGCACGTCTCTCAAGGAATGTGTCCTTTCCAAGGGTATGACAAAGATACCGAACAATATGTTCGGCGGCTGCTCAGCACTTGCTGAGATAGTTGTTCCCGATTCCGTAAAGGAGATCGGAGACGAAGCCTTCTATAACTGCACTTCACTGACCAAGGCTTATATACCTGCATCAGTCGGATATATGGTCGATAATAACCTGACAGAAGTTGACAAGACCGGTACAAAGCTCGCAATGAATTCCGACACTGCACTCAACATGAATGACTATGACAGTAAATGGTTCACATTCACTGCCGACAATGAGGGCTTTTACAGATTCTACAGCACGGGAACAGGAGACCCTGTACTCACTCTGCTGGACGGCGAAGGTCATACTCTGAAGATAAATGATGATGCGGAAGATGCAGAAGATGAAAACTATAACTTCGATCTTACCTATCATATGACAAAGGGACAGACCGTATACCTGGAATTCACGTCACACGACGATTGGGACGGCGCTCTTCACATCACAACAGGCGAAGCTTATGACTATTCCGATGAAGCGAATAAAGAGTATGAGCCTGACTGGGAGTTTAAAGGCTTAGGCAGCAATCTGTTCCATTACCCTGATCCTAACGGGCCTTACACATGGTCAACGGCTGTAATGCCTCAGGTAACGGTTTACGGTATCGCAGGGTCTACCATCGAGGAATACTGCAAGGGTCAGAGATCTATGATCGTGGTAGACGACGAAGAGCCTGAGATGGAAAATGTGCTCAAATTCCAGGCTGTCACGGCTGCTGAACTCGCAGCAAAGCGCCCCGCGACGATAACAAGCGGCTCGTTCGTATACAAGTACGGCGAGAAGGGAACTATTGAGATAGTTCAGAACAAGAACGGCGCAGCTGTACCTGCCGTTATAGACGGTATCGCAGTTGAGAAGGCTGCTGCCGGCGAGACTATCTCGATAACTCTTAAAGCACAGAATCAAAAGCTTAAAGCTGAGAACGCAACAGTATTTATCGACGGCGTTGAAGCGGCAGTCTCTGAAAACGGAGAATTCGTTCTTCCTGCACTTTCAGACGGCACGCACGTATTCAGATTTGAAGCTGAAAACTTTGTTCAAAGAAGCTACACCGTGACCGTAAGCGGCGGCAAGATCACCACCGATCTCCAGCCTGAGCTCCACCTTATCGGAGACATCACAGGCGACGGCAACCTCAACGCAGCGGATCTTCTCCGCGCAAAGAGCCACCTCAAGGGCGTAAGCAAGCTTACAGGCTATGACCTTGAAGTTGCAGCCAGCGCTGACGGCAAGAACACACTCACAGCAGCAGATCTTCTGAAAATGAAGTCTCATATAAAAGGCGTAAGCAAGCTGTGGTGACCTAATAAAACACAGAAAGCACCGTTCGATCGAGCGGTGCTTTTTTATGTCGCTGGTGCTCACCGCACGGGTGCTCGCCGCACGGCTGGGCATACGCCGTAATGAGCGTGGGCTATTACTTTTGTTCCCGCTGCTTTTCAAGATTTTTAAAGGCGAGTGAGGAATGCACCCCCTTGTGGGGTGCGTGAGGAGGGAGCCTTTAATAGGAGCAGGCAGTGAAAAATCATATCAAACTAATTAGACAAGAATTGATCAAATACAGGTAGTGAGTAATCTTAGCGCCGTGCACTCTTAAAAGCGAGACCATTCAACCACCCCTACGGGGCGGCGTCTGCTCTCGCCTGGGTGAGATAGTGGTTCTCCGCACCACAATGTTAGAAAGGCAAAACAGAGACCCCCGACACTAAGTATCGAAAGTCTCTGCCGATATTCTTTATCGCGCCCTCACTTGATGCGGGCTTTTCATATCATCAGAACGTATCGTTATAGAAGAACTGATCCCAGAAGTAGTAGTCATCGCCGTCTACATTTACGTGGTAGCAGGCAACCGCAACATACTTAACCCTATCGTTGAGAATGTTCGCTCTGTGTCCCTCGGAATTCATCCACGAATCGAACGCTTCCTTCACGGTGGACTTTGTATTCATTCCGTATGCCAGGTTCTCGCAGTACGCCGTCCAGTCAGGCAGGCCTACCTCGTCAACGATGGTCTCGCAGCCTCTTCCGTCAGGTCTGCTGTGAGAGAGGTCGCCGTCGTCTCTGAAGAACACTTCAGAAACTTCCTTGGCTCTCCTGTAAGCCGCCTCGTCGAGCAGCTGCAGCCCGTAAAGCTCGCTGAGACCGTACTGGCGCCTTACCTCATTTATCATACCCAGCAGCTCAGAAGTCTCGGAGCTGATATTTACGTTCTTGTTGTTCGCCATCGGCGACTCCGTTACCACAGGCTGAGAAGGCTCGTTGCTGATCTCCTCGTCCTCCCAGTTCTCATAGTAATAATATACCGGCTGAGTTACAACTACTGTCTGCTTGGTGGTAGTGGTGGTCTCTTCCTCCTCTTCCTCCTTCTTCGCAGTGGTCGTGGTAGTGGTCGTCAGCGTAGTTATATCCGATGAGCCCGGAGGCTTCATTGTCTGGCCGTTCACGATAACGTGCCCGTTGGCAACATCTATATACCTTCCTGTAACAACTATCGAAAGCATAAGCTCGTCATTGCTGTTTGTGATCTCAACGCCCTCGTCGACAGCCTCAAGCTTGTAGGTAACTCCGTTGTCGTCCGTTATGTCAACAGGCTCATCAGTTTTCTTTCCGTCCTTCTTGACAACGAACTTGTTTGTGCCGATGCACTCTATAACTATATCGTCAGTAAGCTTCAGGCTCGAAAAGCTCGCATCGTAGTACTCAACCTTTGTGCCCGAGAAATACACCACTCCGTCCTTAACAGAGATCCTGTTGCCCTTGTAGGTGAACTCATTTATCGGGGAATCACCCTTCTTGCAGACGATAGTTCCGTCCTTCATGCTGAAAACAGTTATCCTCTCACCGCTGTCATCAGTCAGAGTAAGGCTCTTCACGGCCTTCTTCTCGCTGTTCATTATGGTGTATTTGCCGTCCTTATCGACAAAAAGGATATATCCGTCATCAAACTCTATACTTCTGCACTTTGCATCGGTCCTGATCGTGGTGATCTCGCCGGTCACTGTCTCCGCCTTGACCGGTGCTGCCGTTCCCGTTCTTGTGGTCGTGGTAATTCCGGTAACAGGCGCCGAAAGTCTCGCTATCCTGTTGTTGGGCTCTCCAAGCTCACCGCATGAACACAGTGAAGCCGCGATAAGTGCGCTCAGTGCCGCCGCATAATATCTTCTCCTGTTCATCAAAGCGGGCCTCCCTTCATAAAAACAATTAGTCATACTAAGTATAGCACAGCCCCATAAAGTTGTCAATGACTATTTTGTGAATTAACCCGAAACACTTCTGTTCATTAGTTTAATATTTATACAAATCGCACAATTCTTATATTAAAGTAAACAAATTATCATTATTGACAATTATTTACAGTCTCCTTCTGTTCCTCCTGCGAACTTCCATCCTGCGGTATTGTGATTATGTATTCGATATAGCCCTTATGGTCTATCCGTCTGGTCTGCGCTTCGACCCCTGCCATTTTCATGATATTGACCGCCTTGTTCACGGTATTGAAAAACAGGCGCACGTCCTTGAGCATCACTGCCCTTTTCTTATATTTTAGCTTTTCCTCGTTCTCGCACAGTATCTTGTCGATGTACTTTTCGCACCTGTCCACCGTCCAGCAGTTCTGAACGGTCTTATCCAGTATCTCTGCGCGCAGCTGCTTATCCGTCACTTTCAGGAGCGCTCTCGCGTGGCGTTCGCTGAGGCCGCTTGAAAGGATCATCTCCCTCTCCTCCTTATCGAGCCGCAAAAGCCGCAGCTTGTTCGCCACCGCCGACTGTGACATACCGAGCCTTATAGCCAGGCTTTCCTGCGTGAGAGAGAACTTCCCTATCAGCGCCGAGAATGCTTCTGCCTGTTCAAAAAAGTCAAGGTCACTGCGCTGCAGGTTCTCAATCAGGCCTATCACCTGGCTTTTCTCATCGCTGCTCTGCACCAGTATGCACGGCACGGACCGCAGCCCCGCCAGCTTTGCAGCACGCAGTCTCCTCTCCCCCGAGATAAGCTCAAAATGCCCTCCCGTTCGTCTCACCGTCAGCGGAGATATTATCCCGTCCTGTGAGATGCTTTTCGCAAGCGAGGTCAGCTCCGCCGTGCTGAAATGCTTTCTCGGCTGTGAGGGGCTCGGCACTATCTCCCCTACTGACACATCTATTATCTTCCCGAGTATGCCGTACCTCGGCTCCTCGTCCACCAGCTCATCGGGAGACATATCCTCCAGATCAAAAACCCTCGTCAGCATCTTCGGCAGTATTCCCATATTTCATTCCTCCTTTTTTATGATGATACCACCCTCGTGCAAAAAATTCCATATACTTATTCAGAAAAGTTTTCGTCAAAGCTCTCCCCTGCCCGCTGAAAATCCGCAGCTTTCTGCATTTTCAGCCATAACTCTCCCCGTGCGAAGTCGCAAAATTGTTCCACATGAAACATTTTTCCGAAATTTCAAAAAAGGGCTTTTCAAATGGTGAAAAATGTAGTATAATAGAAGAAGCGCAGATCCGGTTAAGGAGGAAAGATAATGGGAAGAGTGATAGCTGTTTCCAACCAGAAGGGCGGAGTGGGCAAATCCACCACCGTTGTGAACCTTGCGGCAGTGTTCGGAATGAAGGGTTCAAAGGTGCTGATAGTTGATTTTGACCCGCAGGGAAACACCACTACCAGCCTTGGGATAAAGAAAAAAAGCATCAGGTACACGGTCTATGATGTGCTCGTCGGCGAGTGCACCGCGTTTGAGGCCGTTGTCGCCTCTGCGTGCAGGGGCGTGTCGCTCATACCTACCACGCAGGAGCTTTCAGGCGCGGCGGTAGAGCTTGTTGGAATGAAAAACAGAGCATTGAAGCTCAGAGAAGCATTGAATGACGCACGGGAATTCTATGATTATATTCTCATCGACTGCCCGCCTACGCTCGATATGCTGACGATAAACGCGCTCGTTGCGGCTGATTCCGTCATTATACCGATGCAGTGCGAGTTTCTCTCGCTGGAGGGTCTTGTCGAGCTGAAAAACACGATAGAGAGGATACGTTCCACGTGGAACAAAGATCTGCACATCGAGGGCATACTCTTTACTATGTGCGTTGAGAGATACAAAATAACCTCACAGATAATAAGAGAAGTAAAGCGCCATTTCCCGAAGCAGGTGTTTGACACCACTATCCCGAGGAACGTTGCCCTCTCAGAGGCGCCGAGCTTTGGACTGCCGGTGATATATTATGACAAAAAGGCAAAGGGCTCAAAGGCTTACGAGGCGCTTGCAAAGGAGATCATCAAGAAAAATAAAAAAGTTCCACGTGAAACATCAGGCAAGGGGGAATAAGGAATGAAAAAGAAAAACCGCCTCGACAGGGGACTGGATTCGCTGTTCTCGGATAATGTTCCGGAGCCTGAGACAGCAGAGCTTCAGGACGAGCAGATCTCAGAGGTCAGGATATCGCTGATAGAGCCTAACCGCGATCAGCCGAGAGATGTTTTCGATGACGAAAAGCTGACGGCGCTCTCGGAGAGCATAAAGGAAAACGGCATTCTGCAGCCGATACTTGTCAGGCCGCGCGGCAACGGTAGCTATCAGATAGTGGCTGGTGAACGCCGCTGGAGAGCAGCCAGAATGGCAGGGCTAAAAACTGTGCCTGTTTATATCCGCGAGCTTGATGACGAGAAAACGGCTCAGCTGGCGCTTATAGAAAACCTGCACAGAGAAGACCTGAATCCAGTTGAGGAAGCGCAGGCTTATCAGCGGCTGATGAAAGAATATAAGATGACGCAGGAGCAGCTTGCAAAGCTGGCAGGGAAGTCTCGCTCCGCGATAGCAAACTCACTGAGGATACTCAACCTGCCCGAAAAGGTGCAGACGATGCTGACAGAGGGAAGCCTTACAGCAGGACACGCAAAGGCACTCGCAGGGCTCGATGACCGCAAAAGGGCAGAGGAGCTCGCGCAGGAGGCTGCCGACAAGGGCTACTCGGTAAGGGAGCTTGAAAGGCTGGCAGGGCAGGAGCCCAAAGAAAAAAGAAGCAGCGTCCCGAAGGAGCTGTCAGTAAGAAAGCCTATGCCGTTTCTCAGGGAGTTTGAATCAGCGGTAAAGGAAAATTCTTCCGTAAAGGCAAAGACGAAGTCGAACTCTGACGGCGGCGCGACCGTGACGCTGAGCTTCCCGAAGGACGTGGACATCACCGACGCACTTACTCAGCTGGCGCAGCTGCTGACACATTATTAAT
>CACXFU010000034.1 GCA_902767035.1 uncultured Ruminococcus sp. | reverse complement strand
TGATTTAGCTTAGCAACATAAATATTCACAATGCCCCTGAGTGCTTTGTAACACTCAGGGGCAAAACTTCTATATAGGTATCTGTCTTAATGAGAGCGGTGTTTGAATTTTGTATCAAAGCTTATTTATTATAGTCTCTCCCTCGCACATTACAAGCACCGGTGAGTTCATCAGGTCAAGCGGATCACCCTCAAATATAACGAGGTCTGCGTCAAGGCCCTTTTTCAGTGAGCCTACCTTGTGGGAAACTCCGCTTATATGTGCAGCGGCACTTGTGATAGCCTCTATAGCCTTTTCCCTGTCAAGGCCGTGCTTGACTGCTATCGCTGCCGAAAGCGGCAGATACTCGATAGGCATCTCGTTATGGTCGGTGCAGACTGCTACCTCAACGCCTGCCTTTGAAAGGATCGCCGCGTTCTCAGGGGTGAGGTTCGCAAGCTCGGGCTTGGAGCGGTCATTTATCATCGGGCCGACTATGCACTTTGCCTTCTCGGCTGCAAGCTCATCAGCAACAAGGTGTCCCTCTGAGCAGTGAACGAGCACGTAATCAAGGTTGAACTCGTTAGCTATCCTCATTGCGGTGAAAATGTCGTCAGCCCTGTGGCAGTGGAAATGCGCCTTTACCTCTCTCTTTACTACCGGCTGGAGAGCCTCGCACTTTGTGTCATAAGCAGGCGCCTTCGTGCCGTTTACGATCGCCTCCTGGATAGCATCTCTGTAATCGCACGCCTTTTTGAGCTCCTCCCTTATCATTGAAGCGGAAGCCATTCTTGTCATCGGAGCTGCATTCTTTCCGAGATATGTCATCTTCGGGTTCTCACCGAGGGAGAACTTCATTCCTACAGTTCCGATAAGCATTTTATCTACTCTTCTGCCGCAGGTCTTTATCGCCGCGATAGAGCCTGCTATAAGGTTTGCCGAGCCGGGAGCCACCAGACAGGTAGTGATGCCGGCGTTTCTTGCCTCCTCAAAGGAATGGTCAAGAGGGTTTATCGCGTCAAGCACCCTTAGCTGCGGTGTTATCGGGTCGGAGGTCTCGTTCACGTCCTCGCCTTCCTTGCCGACGCCGCTTGAAAACAGCCCTATGTGGGTATGAGCATCGATAAAGCCGGGGTAGATAACCTTTCCGCCTGCATTGATGTCAGTGTTCTGCACCTCAATAGGGTTTCCTGTGCAAACGGCCTTGATCTTCTTGTCCTCGATCTCGATCCAGCCGTTTTCGATGACCTCGCGGGTATCGTTCATTGTGTGGATCTCTGCGTTGTAAATTATCATTTTCAGTTCCTCCTTTATAATAAATTGAATAATGCTTTTATTTACCTGTTGAGCCGAAGCCGCCTGCTCCGCGCTCTGTATCGGAGAGGTCTGTCACCTCTTCTACCTCCGGCGTGAAGATAGGTGATATCACCAGCTGAGCTATACGGTCTCCGTGATTAACGGTAAAGTCCTCAGGGCCTGAATTATGCAAAGCAACTATCAGCTCACCGCGGTAGTCCCAGTCAACAACGCCTACACAGTTTGCAGGGGCAATGCCGAATTTTGAAGCAAGAGAGCTCCTTGCATATATGAGAAGCACTGCATTCTTCTCGCCCTCCAGCTCGGCCGAAAGGCCTGTATGTATTTTTTCTGTCGTTCCTGCCTTAATGGTCACGGTGCCTTCACCGCCCATGCAGGCGCAAAGGTCATACCCTGCGCTGTAGGGGGTCTGCCTCTGCGGTATTACCGCATTTTCATTCAGTTTTTTGATAAGAAGCTTCATTTGCGCTCGTCCTTTCAGTTTTTAGTCAGCTGCCCGCCGCCGGGCTTTTATTTTATGATAAGCTTTGTAAGCAGCTCGCACATAAGCTTCATCTGCTCGTCAGTGCCTACCGTTATCCTGAGGTAGTTATCTATCCTCGGCTTTTTGAAGTACCTTACAAATATGCCGTTTTCACGCAGATAGGAAAAGATCTGCTCAGCGGAAAGCTCAGGGTGAGTTGCAAAGAGGAAGTTAGTGCCGCTCTCAGGCACCCTGAAGCCCAGCTCTCTGAGAGACTGTGCCGTTTCGTCACGGGTCTGCTTTACTTTCATCACCGTTCTCATAAAGTAGACCTCATCCTCAACTGAGGCGCAGGCCGCAAGCTGTGCTGCCGTATCGAGCGGATAGGAATTGTAGGAATCCTTTACGGCTTTAAGGCAGGATATGAGCTTTTCGCTGCCGAATGCCATTCCTATCCTCATTCCTGCAAGGGAACGCGATTTTGAGAAAGTCTGCGTTACAAGAAGATTATCATACTTTGAGATAAGCTCTATCGCCGAATAAGTGCCGAAATCAACATAAGCTTCATCAATGATAACTACGCAGTCCCTGTTGTGCTCAAGGATATCAAGTATGAACTCCTTTCCCTCGCAGATGCTTGTGGGGGCGTTCGGGTTCGCGATGACCACGCCGCCGTTTTCCTCATAGTAGTCCTCAGGGTCTATCCTGAAATCCTCATCAACGGGGCAGAGCTTATACGGTATTTTCAGCAGATCGCACCACACCGGATAGAACGAGTAGGTTATATCGGGATAGAGGATAGGCTTCTCTGAATTGAAAAACGCACGGAATGACAGCGCCAGCACGTCGTCAGAGCCGTTGCCGACGAACACGTTCCCCGTCCCGAGGCCGTTTTTCTCAGCCAGCAGCTTTACCAGCTCAGAGCCGTTGGCATCGGGGTATTTTTTGAGCTCCTTCGCATCGAGCTCCGCCAGTGCCTTTTCCACCATAGGCGAGGGCGGATAGGGGTTCTCATTTGCGTTGAGCTTTATTATCTTATCGTTATCGGGCTGTTCTCCAGCCACATAAGGTGCTATATCAAGAAGGTTTTTCTCCCATTCCTGCATTGCGGTTCACTCCTCATCAATATACTCTCTTACTCTCAGCTTTATCCCTATGCTGTCAGCGATAGCCTGAGACTTTCTGATCTCCTCCTCGCCGATGATATCGACTACCGTCAGCATAGTATCGGGCACATATGCCGAGACCTCTTTTGCGAACGAGAGCATCTCCTCAAACGAGTTGACGTTTTTGAACGAAGGTCTTGTAACCTTGTCATAGGCTTCAGCGTCCGAGGCGTTAAGGCTTATGGAGACTGTATCAAAAAGGCCTTTGAACTCGGGAGCTATATCGCGCTTGTTTATCACGCTGCCGAGGCCGTTGGTGTTCACTCTTATCGGTGTTTTTGACACTGAGCGGATATACTCAGCGGTCTTTTTCATAAGCTCAAACTCGCAGGTCGGCTCGCCGTAGCCGCAGAAGATGATCTCCCTGTAGCTGTCGAGATCTCTGCCTTTTAGGTTTTCAGTTATCTCCTGCTCATCGGGCTGGTGATCGAGCCAGAGCGGATCGGAGCCATAGGCGGTATCGCCGTTGTTTCTTATGCAGAAAGTGCAGTTGCACGGGCATTTATTGGTGATATTCAGATAGAGCTTGTCCTCTATCTCATAGGAGATCGTCATTGCTTTTTTCATTTTACTTTACCTTCTTTTTTATTTATCAAGGGCTGATCCCTGATATGTGTTTCTCTTTGCAAGTTCTTTATCTATACTGTTTAGTACATTTCTTTTTCTTAGGCTCCACAGGGGTGCCAGCAGATCGGCTCTGGCGCCGTCGCCGGTGAGACGCTCTATTATAAAACGTGCAGGCAGCCTTTCCAGCTGGTCGCAGACGATGTTCACATAGTTCTCCTGCGTCATAGGCTCTATCCTGCCCTGTTCGTAAAGGTCTCCGAGCTGTGTTCCTCTCAGGATATGGAGAAGATGTACCTTTACCGCGTGAAGATCAAGCTTTGCTATCGCTCCGGCGGTTTCAAGCATCATCTCACGGCTCTCGCCGGGCAGCCCGTTTATTATATGCACGCAGACATTTACGCCGTATTCCCTCAGAAGCTCATACCCTGCCAGAAAATCAGCATAGGTGTGGCAGCGGTTCATTTTCAGCGCAGTCTCGTCGTGAACGCTCTGCAGCCCCAGCTCTACCGTCAGGTAAGTCCTCTCGGCGATATCTCCGAGAAGCCGTGCCTTTTCACGGTCTATGCAGTCAGCCCTTGTGGCTATAGAGAGCCCTACGCAGTTTTCAAGCGAGAGCGCAGTTTCATACATAGATTTCAGGGTGCCGGTATCGGCATAGGTGTTGGAGCCTGCCTGAAAATACGGTATGCACAGGGCGTCTGCCCATTTGGTGCGCATCACCGCGGACATCTCTTCAAACTGCGTCCTGATATCGTCACGGGGGTCGCCGGCAAAGTCTCCGCTCCTTCTGGCGGAGCAGAACGCACAGCCGCCCACACCCTTTGTGCCGTCCCTGTTGGGGCAGCCGAGATCAACATTCAGCGGCACCTTGAACACCTTTTTCCCGAAGCGGTGCCTCAGATAATAGTTATAGGTGTGGTACCTCTTGTTGTCGTCAGAGAACTCAAACCTGCCGGCGTCAGCAGAGCTACTGTTCAGGCTCATCAGTGATAACGGGCTCAGTATCGGTCTCCGTCGGCGTGGTGGTCTCGGCGGTGGTGGTAGTGGTAGTGGTAGTCGGGCCGGGCTGCTCAACGGGATAGGTCTCCGTCACGGTGAACTCAGGCGGATCGGTATTCGTGGTGGTCGCCGCCGTTGTGGTCGTGGTGGTAGAGGTCTCGTCTTCGTCATCGGGGCGGTCGATAGCGGTGGTAGTGGTCGTCACCTTGCCATCATCGTCCTTTTCGGCCTCTGTGGTAACGGTTATGCCCATTTCGTCGGTTACGACCGAGGTAACTATCTTTTCGTCGTTGTTGTCAGCTGCCGGCTCGGGCTCATCGGGCTGATCGAAGCTGTTATGCTGGGTATCGGTGTATTCATCTATCTCCTTCACAGGGTCAGACACCTTGTTCCCGATGCCGTATATCAGCGATATCCTTTCCTCCAGCATCTTCATCTCCTCCGGGAAGGGCAGGTCGCTGTCATATGAGCGTTTGAGCGAGCGCGTATAATCGCCCGAGGAGAATGACTTCCAGGTAAGAACGTTGTTGTTGTCAACTATATCGCTGCCCGAAACGGTCAGGAAAAGAACTGATGAAAAAATAAGGATAAGAGTGAGCGTAAGGATATTTATAAAGCGGTAATGCGCCTCGGTATTGTCCTTTTCAAGCTTCTGCGAGGCAAGCTCCGCGAGCTCACATTCCTTGGGGGACTCGTATTCGCCCTCCTCCTCAACAATGCTGAAATTCTTGAGATCATTCATTTTCCGCCCTCCTTACGCAGCTGTCTGAACTGCCAGCGTTATTATGCTAAGCACAAAAATGAACGCGGTCAGTATGGTCTGAGTTATCTTGGTAAAGCCGTAGGCGCGTCTCGAACGGCGTGAAAGGTTCTTCCACAGATCCAGCACGAGCTTTTTCGCAGGGTAAAAAACTATGAAGAACGCGATAACTATAAGAGTTATATTTTTGAGCACTGCGTCCTTAACGGAGACAGAAAGCATATATTTAGTATTTACGTTGACCAGCGCCAGCAGCCATTTCTTATAGCCGTAAAGGCTGTCAAAATAAAGGCCGCCGAAGATCAGCATAGCAAATATAACCAGGTAGAGATATTTCAGCGCCGCAGGCAGCTTTTTCATAGCCTTGCCGAGAAACAGCTTCTCGATAACTATGAGCAGCGCCGCTGCCAGCCCCACCAGAAGATACGTAAGCTTTGCCTCGTACCACACAGAGAGTGCCGCGCCGCACAGAACTATCAGCAGAGACTTCAGCACAGCATTGTTCACTCTTCTGCACGCAAAAACATCCGAGAAAAAGTCAACTATCGTTGTGTTGAAGCTTCTCACAAGGCCGGTAAAGAGGTTATCCGCCTTGATATCGGTGTAGTTCGAGGGGTACTCGAACCCGTTTATCATGCCGAAGCCCTTAGCCATATCGCTCAGCCCCGTCAGCATGAAGTAGCCCTCTGCAAAAAAGGCCATCATACCCAGCCAGCAGCCCAGAGTGGTGATCTCCTGGCCGTTCAGGCCGCTCAGCTTTATCCTTTCAAAAACAGGCGCCAGTATGACTATCTTGCCAAGCCCCAGAACGAGCGAAACAAAGCCGTCATTGAGCTTTCTGCCGTCCATCTCACGGTTCCTGATGGAGGGTTCAAGCTTGCTGTAGCTTATGTGGGGGCCTGCCAGCATAAAATGGAAGGACACCATATAGGTGAGCAGACAGAAGATGTTTTTCTCATACTCTGCCCTGCCCTTGTAGATATCGAACACGTAGGAAAAGCCCCTGACGCAGTAATATCCCATTCCGAGGGGCAGCACGGTGCTCTCGAAGGAGAGCTTCTTTACGCCGTCGAACAGATAGTTGTGGCCGAAAACCATGAACAGTGCAATGTTGAAAGCAGCGTCAAGTATCAGCAGAAGTGTACAGAGCGCCCTTCTTTCGACATTTTTTGACACTATCATACCGATGAGCCAGTCAAATATGCACGAAAGGAATATCAGACACACCGCAAACGGCCGCCCCCATGAGAAGAACAGCACCGATGTAAGTATCAGGATAAGATTCTTATATTCGGCGCTCCTGTCAAGGAAGGACAGTATAGCGGCGATCGGGAAAAGCCCCAGAAGAAAGATCAGATCGTAGTAAAGCAATGTAAAAACGTCTCCTTATGATAATATATTGATAATGAGTCCGGAACACTGTACAGCAGGGCGCCCGAAATGTGGAAAAATATCGGGAAAAACCGCCCATAAATGTTAAAATATTTATCCAAACCCCGTGATAAACAAAGAACCACAATATAATTTTATCACAATTCACTAAATATAGCAAGTCAATTTATAAAGAAAATCTAAATTTTTCTTTTTTTTTCAAAAAGTGTTTGCAAAAATCAAAATATGTGTTATAATATAGATTAAGTAATTATCACTTTTGGGAGAGGAGTGACTTTCGTGGCATCAGTTTTGGTAACAGGAGCAAGCGGAATGATAGGACTTTATCTTACGTCCAGCCTTCTGCACAAGAAGCACCGTGTATACGGAATTGACTCGAAGTCTAACGAGTATATAGGACAGGATCCTAATTACACGTTCATACAGAGTGACATCACAGATAAAGATTCGATCACCTCTGTAATTACGAGCAACAAGATAGATGTAGTGGTACATCTGGCCTGCTCGGTGGATAATGATCTTGACCCCTACATCACAGATACGGAGATGAAGAGCAGCAAGGCCTGTGACAAGTTCATTTACGCAGCTGCGGACAAGGCAGGAGTAAGGTCTTTCATTCTTCTGAGTACTACACAGATATACGGTATACAGAAGGGCAGAGAGCCTATCAGAGAGACAGCGCCTGAGAAGGGCTTCACGAACTATGCAGATATGAAGCTGACAAGTGAGAAGCTCATGCAGAAGGCGTTCAAGAAGTCTGACACTATACCTGTCATCGCAAGAGTTGCGCCGATCTACGATTCCGAGTACACACAGAATCTGCACGACAGAGTGTTTGATACCAAGGAGAGCGTGGCATATATTTTCCAGGAGGGAGAATATGGCTTTACTTTCTGCTGCGTTTTCAATCTTATCGACTTTATAAACGGCATCATCAATGTTCCTACGGGAAGATATGAGGGCATTTATAATGTATGCGATTCAAGGATCACGACCGCTAAGGAGATCATCGACTATGAGAAGGAGCACCACCGTATAGGTGCCGTTATCCAGAAGTCGGGCGCCAGCGGACTTAGCTTGAACAAGGGCAAGATGAGAACGGATTACCGTTATTTCGATCCATCGATGACCTTTAACAACTGGACTCTTGACAACACAAAGGCCAAGAGGATAGCTCCGATGAGATGGAACCTGGCAAACACCAAGTAATATTCAAGCCCGAGGCTGCTGCCCCGGGCTTTTTTGTGTCTGTACGCACAAAGTGGGCGGTTCAATAGGCGTGGAGCACAAGAATTCATTAGCGCTGACTTTATATTAAACAGTCGCACCGCGAAGATCAGCACAGAGCTGTGTAGCCGAAGGGGTTCTAGGGGGCGACCGGAAAGCCCTATAGTTAGGCGTAAAGCTTATAAATAATTCAGCACGGACTTCGAGCGTATTACTAAAAGCAAATCACCGCTTAGGCGAAGCTTTAATTATTTATTTCAAGCCGAAAAAGGTAGAATTGCCAGGATAGATCAGCATAAAAAACAACTGCCTGCTTCTTATTAAAGCGAGACCATTCAACCACCCCTACGGGGCGGCATCTGGTCTCGCCGGGCTCTCGCCCATTGACAGGCGACCTCTACTACAGATAAAACCGCTATCTTCTCGCCGCGACCGAGGAATGCACTCCTGAGCAAAGCGACGGGGTGCGTGAGGAGGGAGCCTTTAATAAGAGCAGGCCGTTGTTTTTCTATTCTTATTTTCCTAGTAATTCTATCTTTTCATATTGAACTCTTTAAATAATCTAAGCCCGAGGCTGCTGCCCCGGGCTTTTTTGTGTCTGTTCTATTGTTCGGCTTCGGCGGCAGCGTCTTCATAACGCCCGTCAATGTTTACCGAGAGTGAATAGTTTAGCGCGTCAGCCAGCGCCTTGTTGAACTCCTCCTGCTCTTCGGTAACGCCAGTGCTCTTCAGCTTCAGGCGAATGGCCTGCTTCAGGTTCTGGATATCTACCACCTTGTGAGTTCCGCCGGCTTCACCGTCAAGGGTCCACGCTATCTCGTCTTCACACTTGAAAACGATGTGAGAGGCCTTGAAGGTAACAAAATTCCTCTCCGAAAGGTTGTTGAAGGCGGCGTTTGAAACGGTGGTGCTGAAATCAATAGGGTTGCGCGGTGTTTTGCAGAGAACTACCTCAAAAAGGCCGTCATCAAGCACTACATTGTCAGAGACAAGGTTTTTCATTCCGCCGATAGAGAACGCATTCGATACCAGCCCTAGGATAAAGTCTCCCTCGGTCACTTCGCCGTCATGCCAGACGGACATTTTGTGGCCGCGGTAGGTAGGCACGCGCCTGAGACCCTCCGCTACATATGCCGCGTGGCCGAAAATGTTCTTTATATTCTGCTTTGTCTCGTAGGAAACATCGGTAAATGCGCCGAAGCCTGCAACATAGACAAAGCTTTCACCGTTGAAAAGGCCGATATCATAATCAAAATAGATGCCGTCAACTATCTCCTGAGCTGCGTCTATCAGCTTTTTTGAGATGTTAAGAGAGTTGCCGCAGTCATTCGTAGAGCCTGCAGGGATATAGCCCAGGGGCTTTTTTTCTTCAAAAGTGAGCAGAGCCTTAACAGCCTCCGAAAGGGTGCCGTCACCCCCGGAGGTAACTATAAGGTCATAATCTCTGCCTTCCTCCATTATTTTTCTGTAGCCGTCAAGCTTTGCCTGAGTTGGGTAAGCGGTCACGCTGTATCCGCCTTTGGTAAAAATGTCGATAATGTCACAAAGGTTGGTTTTCAGGTGCCCCTTGCCGGCTTTACTGTTGTAAACAAAAAGCAGCTTTTCCATCATTGTTCTCCGTTCAATATGCTTTTATCTTTTGAATATGGTCGGGTTCAGGGCTCGTAAATACGCCCCTTAATCGATTAAACCTATACAGTTTAATATTATACCACATCTTAAAATTTTGTCAAGCCCTAGCCCGGGCGGGGCGGGCGCCCCCACCCCACGGAAGTAGTTGAGAACTACTAAACCGTTTGCCCTCCCCGGAGGGGAGGGTTTTGGTTTTGTTATTAGCTATTACACTGTAACGCTGCGCGAACCTTGCACGATATGAAAGCGGTCGGTTTTTTTGTTTGCATAGTGCTCGCCGCACGGCTATCTCACGCCGGCAAACGGATTAATAGTCCCCAACTACTGAAAACGGGGTGGGGGAATTGAGAAAAGAAGCGCGGAATTGTCTCGGGGTCATTCCGGTCTCGGCTTTGAAGGCGCGCGTGAAATAGTTGCTGTCACTGTATCCGCACTGTGAGGATATCTCCGTGATGCTGCCCGGGCTCGACGTCAACAGACGGCAGGCGTTTCTTATCCTGAGCCTTCTTATGTACTCGGTAGGCGTGCAGCCGCTCGTCTTTCTGAAAAGGCGCAGGAACTGCCTTTCAGAATAGTTCGATATCTTCGCAAGCTCACTGACGGATATGTCTGTCAGGTAGCTCTTTTCAATGTAGGCAAGGGATTCGGCTATAGAATACAGCCCGTTTTCCTTATGCTTGTTCCTGGCCTCATATGCCCTTGAAAGCATAGTGCACAGCAGAAGAAAATCAGCCTTGAACTTCGTCTGCCAGCCGCTTGGCTTTTTCTCCTGCTCAGAGAGCATATCTGTGGTGATCGTTGATATCCTGCGGTAATCGTCAAGGCTGAGCTTCAGCCTTGCCTTGAAGCCGCCCGTCTTTGAGAGGTTAGGCTCGACCACGAAAAGCGCCTGAAAGCCCGGGGTCTTCATAAGGTCCTGGGCGCACGCAAAAAAAATGTCAGGGTCAAACATAATGTTGCACGGCTTGAAATCGACCGCGTCCTTAAAGCCGTGAGATGTGTTGCCGCTGATGATAAAAACGTCACCCATGCTGATAGGATAGCTCTCGTTCTCAACAATATGCATAGCTGTGCCGTCAGTCACAACGACCATTTCAAAAAAGTCCTCGTGCCTGTGCATATTGAAATCTCCCTGCTGATCTCCCATTTGTATGAAAAAGGGGAAATTCTCGTCCTGAGAGAAATAATACATTTTCATAGGTTCCATTTCCTGCATCTGCGTGACCTCCCGGCAGTGATCGTGCCAGCAAAAATGACGAATTTGTGCGATTTTCTGGCGGTTATTTTATATTAATATTTTGTAATTTATGTTAAAATATCAACAAAGATGTTTAAGGCAACACCGCACAACCACCGGCTAAAGCCTTTGTGTACGTCCTGCTTGCATATTTTCCGTCATAGTACACAAATTCTCCTTG
>CACXFU010000033.1 GCA_902767035.1 uncultured Ruminococcus sp. | reverse complement strand
TCAGAGCGGTTTTGAAACGTGCGCCAGAAGGGACTCGAACCCCCGACCTACTGGTTCGTAGCCAGTCACTCTATCCAGCTGAGCTACCGGCGCATCATCAACTATGATATTATATCACAGCATACAGATAAAGTCAAGAAGCTTATTTTTTAAGGGCTGCCTTTTTACAATTTATTAACAATTATTATTTCAATTTTTCAACAATTAATTGTCCTTGACGTAAGGCCGATTATATGGTATATTATTAATAATACCTTGTAAGAAGGGCGGGTGCTTTATGAAACAGTTCCAGTTTGAATATATCAATAACGAGCAGCTCAACATCGAGCTTGACAGGATAGCTATGTGGGTGAGCCGCACTATGACCTCAGGGGTCTGCTTTCAGATATTTGCTGAGACGATGGACCTTCAAAGGATAGAGGCTGTTGTCGGGGCGGTAAAGGAATCTATGCCGGATGCGCTCTACATAGGCTGCTCTACAAACGGTAATATCATCAACGGAGCAAAGTCAAAGTCTGACATAATAGTTGTGTGTACTGTTCTTGAATACCCGACCACTAAGATCGAGGTGTTCCAGTATGAGCTGACTAACGAAAACTATATCGAAGTTACTTCCGACCTCATAAAGAAAGTAAATGAAAGAGACTGGGTAAAGGCCGTTGAGATGCTGCTGACTATCAGGGGAATGTCAATGACGGGCTTCTGCAATGAGCTTTCAAAGATAAAGTCAGGAGTACAGGTATTCGGCGGAGGTGCGTTCTCGGATGACCTTAACAAAGAGGAGGCCTATGTATTTTCAAGCAGCGGCAATATCAGCAATCACAGTGCCGCATTCCTCCTTATCGGCGGAGAGGACCTGAACATCACCACGAACTACATCACCGGCTGGAAGCCACTGGGCAAAGAGCTTCACATAACCAGAGCTGAGGGCAGCCGCCTTATTGAGATCGACAACGAGCCTGCTTTCCGCGCCTATGAGAAATACCTCAAGATCGGCAATGATGAATACTTTTTCAAAAACACTCTTGAATTTCCGCTGTTTTATTTCTACAACGGTATAAATATCCTGAGAGCGCCGACAGCTTGCCTGCCTGATGAGTCACTGATAATGACGGCAGACATAAATGAGGACGTTAAGGCGCGTCTTGCTTACGGCGACCCTGAGACGATAATCTCAAGCATAAAGGAAGAGAGAAACAAGCTTGCAGCGTTCAGGCCTGAGGCTGTGAGGATATATTCCTGTGCAGCAAGGCGTACCTTCTGGGGAGACACTGAGGTTTCCACTGAAACGCTGCCTTTAGAATCACTGGCACCGACCTCGGGCTTTTTCACCTCAGGTGAATTTATGAGGACGGGACAGTTTGTAAATCAGCACAATGTGACGCTTGTCATCGCAGGAATGCGAGAGGGAAAAGCGCCCGACCTGAAGACCGAGGACTATTCCTTCGGTGATGAGGATAACACGGGCAAGTATTCACTTATAAACAGACTTGCCAACTTCATAGAGATCTCCACCAAAGAGCTTGAAGAGGCCAACCGCAGACTCGAAGTGATGGCGATAACGGACGAGCTCACCCAGCTTTATAACAGGCGTGAGATACAGCACAGGATAAAGGCTGCCCTTAAAGAAGAGGACGCAAGCGTATCGCTGATAATGCTTGATATAGACTACTTCAAGGCGGTGAACGATACCTACGGCCATAAGGTCGGTGACAAGGTGCTGCAGGGGCTTTCAGCTATGCTGAAGGAGGTACTCGACCGTGTGCGCTGCAACGCTGTTGCAGGGCGCTGGGGCGGAGAGGAATTTATGATACTTTTGTCAAACTGCCCTCCGGGTTACGCTGACGACGCCGCAGAGATGATAAGAAAGGCATTTTCTGAGCTTGATTTTGACGGCTGTCCTCACCAGACGATAAGCCTCGGCACTGCCGAAGCACACGAAGGCGAGAGCGCCGACAGTCTGTTCTCACGAGCAGATCACGCGCTTTATGCTGCTAAGAACTCAGGAAGAAACAGAGTTTGCAGCGCAGAACAATAAACATCAAGCGGAGCATTTCACAAATGAAGTGCTCCGCTTTTATATCAACAAGTTCAAATTTAAATATTTAACCGAAGGTGTCCAGAGGGCGACCGGAAAGCCCTTTGGCAGGGCGTAAAGCTTATATTTTTCCAATCTAAAAGACGGGCGTATAACAAAAGTATAATTTTAAAAAAGCGGAGCATTTTCACCGAAGAAATGCTCCGCTTTTTAGCTTTGACTGCTCTTACTTTTTGAGAAGATACTTTACCTCCGTTTTCACGCTCATATCCCGTGTAGTGATGTTTTTTATAAATCTGTAAAATGGCAGTATCGGCAGAAGTATCTTATACTTGTAGAAGACCGGATAGTACTCCTTTACCAGCGTCATCGGCGGGAATATCCTGCTTATAACGTATCTGAACTTGCCTCCGGCTTTTTTGATCTTGTTGTTCACGCTGTTCTCCAAAGTGCCGTAGGTGCCGGAATATACGATGTATTTAAGCATCTGTTTATCCTCATCGGTAAGCTTTTTACAGCCGAAAAGGTCAAGCGCAAGGGTCCTGCTCTGCTTTTCAAACTCAGCTATACCGAGCTTTTCACACTCTCTTTCGATATAGGACATATCAAGGGTGTCCTCAAACTTTGTAAGATACACATATGTATCAAGCACCGAGCGCAAGCCTGTTCCGCCACCTGAGTAATGCTTGTATTCGTGAGCAGTCATAAATATATAAAAATCCTCATCACTGAAATGATAACCAAAGCCGTTGTCATCGTCTTTAACAAGGAGCTGCTTTACGTCTTTATAATAGCTGTACATCTTCTCATCGAAGACCTCACTGAACAGACCGCGGTGCATCTCAAAATTGCATACAGGGAGCTTATGGTATACATCATGGTTCCCTGACATGAACTCCTCCGTGGTGAAGCCCTGCTCTTCCATTATACGCTTTACGTCCTCTGCCCTGCTGCTGTCAAAAAGGATATCGTGGTCTGACATCTGGCGCATACCAAAGGCAGGATAATAGTCTTTAAGGATCGTGCCCTTCAAAGGCATATACCATATGCCTTCATTCTCAAAGGTGGCAAACAAGGTGTTCATCTCTATATCCATGAGAGCGACCTTGCGCATTGCCTTTGCCTTTTCCTGAGTAAAGCGCTCATCACTGATGCCTGCCGCTTCAAGAGAAAAGGCGCAGATAGCCGTGAGAAGATGCTGCTTTGCTGCAATATAAACGTTGTCAAGCACCATAGTATCAGTTCTTGAGGCTGAGGGTTTCTTGCCGTTCACGGCACAATACGAAAGGTAGATAACGTCCTTGATAGCTTTTACATATTCCTGTCTGTTCATTTTTCCTCGATCCCATTCTCTGTAAATTCTAACACCCTGTCGCAGATATCAAGAGCTGCCGGCCTGTGCGTAACGATAACTACCGTCTTATCGGTCATGCTCCTGAGATTGTCAAGCAGCTGTCTTTCAGTGTTCTCATCAAGTGCCGAGGTAGCCTCGTCAAGCAGAAGTATCGGGTTTTCGCTGAAAAGAGCTCTTGCTACGGCTATCCTCTGCATCTGCCCCTCTGAAAGGCCCGTGCCGCGTTCACCCAGAAGAGTATCCAGCCCGCTGTCCAGCTCATTTACAAAGCCGTCTGCGCAGGCGATCTTCAGCGCACGGTTTATTCTTTCATCGTCATCGGCGTGGGCTCTGTCGGCAAAGGCCACAACATCTCTGATAGTGCCTGACATAAGCTGATTGCCCTGCGGCACATAGGCGAAAAGCCTGTGCCATTTTGCCGAAAGAGGCTGCAAGTTCCCGTCTTTGTCCGAGATGAAGCGTTCGCCGCCGTCCAGTCTGTAAATGCTCATCAGGAGCTTCAGCACGGTCGATTTGCCGCAGCCGCTGTGCCCTGTGAAAGCAACATACTCTCCCTTTGAGATCTCGACTGATATCCCCTTTAGAACCGTCGGCTGGTCGTCCTTTGTGAGCGACTTGATATCCTCAACATTCGGATAATAAGTAAAATCAGCATTTTTAAGGCCGATGCTTCTGAGCTCATCGTTGTAATAAGTCATTATCTGTTCAAGCTCAAGATACGGCTCATCGCTCTCGTCCTCAAAGGTCTCTATCTCCATAAGCCTTTCGGCGCTGGCCGTCATAGCGTAGAACTTCGGCAGATAGCCCGTAATGTTCGCAAAAGGAGCCTGTATCTGAGAGATCAGCTGGGTTATCGCTGTGAGAGTGCCGTAGGTTATGGTGTCTGTAAGGATACCCACGCCGCAGTATATCGCGCCAAAAAGATACATTCCGTTCATAGCCGTGCCGAAGCCAATATTGCACAGATTTGAAAAGCGCAGCTTTCTCATTCTGGCAGACTTGTGAGCATTCATTTTTTCAAAGGCTTCGTTCTCGGTCTGCTTTTCAGCGGCAAAGGAGCGTATCATCATAAGGCTGCCTATGCGCTCCTGCAAATATATCCTCAGCTTGCCGTCCTTTTCCTGAACGTTTTTATGGAGCGCTTTTAAAACTTTCCTGAATGCGTAGGTCATTACCACAAGTATCAGACCCAGTGGTATTATTATCATGGCAAAGCGCTTATCAAGGGCAATTATCATAACAAGTGCGCTTATGAGCTTTACCACCATTCCCACAAGGCCAGGCAGTATCTCAACATAGCTGTCGGAGACAACTACCGTATCATTGGTGAGCCTGTTGAGCCACTCGCCCGAATGCACCGCGCTCACGCTTGAAAAGTCTTTTCTCAGGATATTTTTCATGAGCCGCTGCTTGAAGATATTCTCAAAGGTCGCCTTTGAAAGCTCATTAAGCCAGCGGATAACGGCGTGCATCGTTATCTGGAAAAGGACCAGCACGATTATCATCGTAACGTTCAGCCAGAAGGAAGGCTTATCGTGAGCTGCCGCGCTGTCAACTATGTTCCTCAGAAAAAGCGCATAAAGCACACCGCTGGCCCCGTTCAGGGACTGGACCAGCATAAGGGCTGCGATATACAGTTTTTTTCTTCCCGGCACGGCATAAAGCCATTTTATTGCATTGTTGTTTTTCATTTTTTCGGGGTGTACGTCCATATCGAATATCCCTGAGGCGTCATAGCTATGAACAGTCCTCTTCTGACAAAGAGCGTTTTTCTTAAATGCATCTCCCAGCCCGGCCTGCCATTGAGATAGCCGCCGCTTTGCTGATCGACCCAGTAATAAAGCTTTATCGGGTGGGTGAGCTGAGACTCTATAAGATCGATGAACCTGTAAAACATCTCAGGCTCAAACGGCCTTCCCATATATATCACGGTATAATCATTATAGTCAAGCTTGAAGGCATCGCCGCACATCAGATCTATCTGAGGATATTTTCGTGTCCACTTCTGTGCGTATGCGGCTACCTCTTCATTGTGCTCTATTCCGTGGAGGCTGCATGGGTACTTTTTCTTTATCATAAAAGCAAGTATGCGCCCCTTGCCGCAGCCTACGTCGATGAACGAATCGTCCTCGGAAAACTCAGCGTCCTTAAAGATAGTTTCAAGAACGAGATAGGGCGTTGACTGGCTGCCCGTTGAGCCCTCTGCGATAGAGGGAACAAACTTTGAAAGAGACTCTCCGCAGATGCGCTTATCAGTGAACGAATCGAAAAAATCTACCGACTTTCTCGATATCCTTATAAACTTGCGAACAAACCAGTTCCTGTAAAATTTTTGCTTATAAAGAAATCTAGCCATTTGTTTTCAATATCCTCTTTATGATCTTTCTGAGCCTGAGCTTTGCCTTCTTGAAAAAAACTCTGACGGGTATCGTGTCAAGTATCACGGCGGTGTAGAGCCTGTAGCCGCGCTCCTTCACGGTGTGGGTCTTTCCGCCGCGGACATAGCCCGTCATCACTCCGATGATGTCGCTGTCCCTGATGCCGTATTCCTTCGCGATACAGTTGTCGCCAAGAATTACATAATCATCAGGGCGCACCTCTATCACACGGTGAAGAACATACTTATCGGGCGGCCTGCGGTAGAGGACCACATCTCCCCTTCTGCAGCGGCGCTTTCCCTTTTTCCTTACCGTGAAAAGGTCTTTGCCCTGTCTCAGCAGCGGCATCATGCTGACGCCGACATTTGAATATGTAAGAGTACCGTTCTTTTCAAGATACTCCTCATAGCTTATGCCGTCAGTCATCTATCGCACCGATCTTTCTGAGCTCATCAACGATCTTTTTCACATCGCGCTCAACGGCACCCTCGGGAGCATCGTACTTCTCGCGCATTTTTCTGACGATCTCCGCCTCGGTGGTGTCGCTCTTGAGCAGCTCTAGCACCTCTCCTGCCGTCTTGTTTCCCTTGACGATCCCCGAGAATTTTGCCTTTCCCGTTGCAACGAGCATTGTCTCACTGCCTGTGTCGTGAACGATAAATTCTTTTTTCAGCTTCATAATATTTATCCTTTCATTGCATTGTAGGCGGTCTCGGCCGCCGAGATATCCATATTTGCTCCCAGCCGGTAAAGCCCTGTCTGCCCTGCCAGCCTGTCGATCAGAGACATCGACCTTGCAAGAGACACAGGATCTGACGGACGGTACATCTGCTGGATAAGCATCGGGTAAGCTTCCTCCCTTGTTATCCTGCGGATAGTGTTTTGTTCGGCTCTTTCGATTATGCACACGGCCTTCAGCGGCACCGAGATATCGCTCCCGAGCCTGTGTTTACCGTTATAGGGCGTACCGTAGACGGTGACCGACTTATCCGTGCATTTTATCAGGGGCTTGTCATCGTTGACCATTACCGCCTTATCTCCGAAAAGCTCTCTCCAGAGGCGTGTGTGGGTAGATTTGCCCGTGCCTGACTTTGCAGTGAAGAGATATCCCTCTCCCCCTACCGCAACACATGAGCCGTGAAACAGGAACGTGTCATAAAGCGGCATCTGCTCCGCGATCTTACGGTATACGGCAAGCTCCTCGAGATAACTGTCGGGAGACTCATACTGCGGCAGGCCGTCCAGCTCAGCTGTTCTGGCAAATCTCTGACGTTCAAAATCTATATCCGCCTGAGTTATCACAACATCGAGATCGGCCTCGCCCTCTGCAAGATAATCCTTGCAGTATTCATGCACCTGATCGTGCAGTGAGGTGATCTTAATTAGCTTGTCCGCGAATTTATAGGTGTTCGTCATAGTGTTCTCCCGTTTGCTTTCCGATAGTTTTTTATGCCTAACAGGCACAAATGCACTGTTATTATACATCATTTTTTCAACAAAGTCAATAAGTGATTTTTTTGCCCCGCAGAGATAAGCTGTATATCGGAGGGATACTCTGAACGAAAAAACCAAAAGACCGACACGCCAGATCGAATACGCACCATATGATAAGCCCCGCTTTCCGTTTCGGAGAGCGGGGCTGTTTTTTATTGCCAGATAGGTGTAACACCCTTCATATGAGCTTTCATTTTCAAGAGGTCGGCTGCGTTTATTGAGCCGTTGCCGTCTATATCTGCGATCGTCTGATCGTAACCGGTCAGGGTGTTTATGGATTTGATATGGCTCTTAGCGGTAAGAAGGTCGGAAGCGTCGATCTTGCCGTTGCCGTTAAGGTCGCCCTTTCTGTTTATCTGGAGATCCTGTGCGGTCTCTCCCTTTACATTTACCGTGTATGTTCTTGTCGCATAACCCGTTTTACCGACCGTTACCGTATATGTACCGGGCTCAGTCTCAACTGAGAAGGTATTGCCGGTGACTGAAGCAATATAGGTCTTGGGTCCTTTGAGGGTAACTATGCCGTTTTCAAGGGCTTTTTTGTCAGCGCCTTCAAAGATCTTTCCGGAAAGCACGTTCTCGCTTATGAACTCAAACGGAAGATCATTGTCCGTTGCATATTTGTGAGCAGCAGAGTTCTCATAGCAGCGGATAACGGTATTTGTGTGCTGACCCTCGCTTCCTGTTGAAGTGAGTCCTTCGTCTATGCTCTCAACTGCTTTTCCGAGCCTTATGCTGGGTAAGCTGTAGCATCTTGCAAATGCATACTGACCGATCGTCTTGAGATTATCTCCCGATATATTGAACTCCTCAAGACCGCTTCCGTAAAATGCACCCTCTTCTATCTCTTCTACAGATGCAGGAACATTTATTGTTTTGAGAGTAGAATTGTCTCTGAACGACTGATTGCCGATCACCTTCACAGTCGAAGGTAAAGAAACCTCGGAAACAGCCAGTCCTACAACTGCCTTTGTAAAGTCTTTGTCATATATCACGCCGTCCTTGCAGGTGAAAAACGGGTTGAGCTCGCTGATGTCAACACTTTTAAGCTTAGTACAACTATTGAAAGCGTTGTTGCCTATAGTGCTGAGAGCATACGGAAGATACACATATTCAAGGTTTTCGCAATAGAAAAATGCACTGTCTCCGATTTTTGTGACTGTATCAGGAAGCTTCACGGAGGTGAGATTGTCTCTGATAGATGCTGAGCGCCAGAAGCACTGTTCTCCGACAGATACGACCTTCTTACCGTCTATCATTGAGGGTATCTCAAGCTCTGTGATATCGGGATCACCGTCATACTGATATATCTCGACACCGCCCGTAACGCTGGTGTAGCTGAAAGAAGAGCTTTTTTCATAGACATTGTATGATCTTGGTGCAGAACCGCTGTAACCTGCCTCAAGGATATAGAGCTTTCCGTTGAGCTCAGCGACTGCATTCATGTGGCCGCTGCCTGCACCGCCGTCCTTGTTTGCGTTTCTGCCCCAGGCCTTTATACCTAAGACCTCACACAGATCAATAATAAGATTTGTGCTCGCCCAGCAGTCACCGCCGCCGTAAAGAAGCATACTCTTTCCGCCCTGATAGTGGTAATCGTAATCAAAGCTTGCAGGATATGCGGCAATAGCCCTGAGCTTTTCAAGATCTGTCATTGAGTCCTTGATATTTTCCTTGGCATACTGCTTAAGCTGCTCCTTATACCAATAATTTGAATACTCGATAAGCGTCACATTGACGGTATAATTAGTTCCGTCAGCATTTACAATAATGCTCCTTGTTCCCTCATCGATATCATACGAGATACTTGACGGCTCCTGCCCCTCTTGCGGGGTCGAAGATCCCCAGCTGAAGCCTCCGCCTGAGGAGTACCAATAGGTCACATCAGGATCTACCTCGATAAGTCCCGTATCAGACACTTTTACAGAAGCATTACCGGTACCCACAGAATACTTTACCTTTGATGCGCCAGTAACATTGAGCTGAAACTGTGTAAGCAACGAAGAGGGCATAGTGAGCACGTCCTCGTAACTCGGGCTCAGAAAATAGAGCGTTACATCTGTGCTGTTGATCGAGACTGATGCCGCTTCGGCAGTGATCGCAGACCCTGCGCCTGAAAAGGCGCCCTCGGGCAGCGCCGCCGCAGGACCGACCGCCAGTGCCAGTGCCAGCACTGCACTTAAAAACTGTTTTTTCATAGCAAACTTCCTTTCTCAAAAATGTGGTCAATATCAGTATATCACATTTCTGTCCGAAAATCAAGGGCTTTATGCTCCGTTCAAATATGGCGGATTATTATATCAATGATAGAGAATAGGTGCGGTATGCCCTTATCATTCTATTATTGGCGTTAAGTATACCGATATTCCTGTTCGGACACGGTTTTGTTACCAAAAGACATATCGTCAGAAGGCTGTCTGTCGGCTGATCATAGGTCTTTTTGTATAAAAATTTTAAGCAGGAGGAAAAGAGCAAATGAAAAGTCAAAACGTTTTGAAGAGAACTCTCGCAGGCGTTCTAGCTGTGCTCACCGTAGCCGGCTCAATACCGGCAAACGTTGGAACAGGAGGTTTATTCGGAGGGAGCACGATAGCTGCGAGCGCAGAAAATGTTGAAGTTGCAGATGTTGATAGCTTTAACGATGCACTTGTCGACGGAAATACGGTCAAACTCACTGAAGCAGTTGCAGTTGACGGCCAGATCGTAATCCCAGCAAATGCCAATGTAACGATTGACTTAAACCAAAAAGCATTGTCTGCTACTGAAATCGTAGTAAACGAAGGCGCGACCCTTACTCTACAGCCTTCAAGCGGTTATGCAAGCAAAAATGTTTTTACAGGAAATATTACAGTTAAGAGCGGAGCAAGTTTAAAAACAGCAAAAACCAAAATTGTTGGAACTGTTACAGGTGAAGAAGGTTCTACGATAGATAATACTATTGATTCTTCATATCCTGCACAGTATGTTCCTGCTACAGGTTCAGCTGTCATTACAAGCGGAACATTTTTGGCCAAGGGTACAATAACTTCCGTTGATGCACCTGCAATCATCAGTGATGGCAATTTGACTATCACCTCTGGCACTATTACCGGAGAAACTGCTCTTCAGGCAAATGGCGGTACGGTCACAATCACGGGAGGTACTCTAAACGGCAAGGGCGGACAAGCAATTGAAAACAACGGTGCAGATATCACTGTAAGTTGGGGCACATTCCAAAACAATGGTGGTGCTTGCGATGTCAGTGCATTTTATGCAGATGATGGTGTAGAAAGAGTCTTCGATGACAACGGTAAGCTGTATGATATTTCAGCAATATATTGGGAAATAACTGATCATTCTACCGGAAAAACTACTTATTCTACGTCAACAACTCAGATACAGATTGGTAATGCAACCGTAAAGCTCTGGAAAGATGTGACGGTATCAAACATTATTACGTCTGTGTACGGAAATAGCACCTCTACTCTGGATCTTAACGGTTTTAACGTCACTTGCACAGCTGCTTCACGCGCAGGTATCTTACCAAGATCCGGACACGGAATCACAGTTATAAATACTGGCGAAAACAAAGATGCCAGCGTTAATCTGCAAGGGCTTTATGCAGATATCAACAATGCATCACTGACTATCGGTGAAGATGTAACTGTAAACGGCGAAATCGCTTATTTTGCTAATTCAGAGGTCAATATTTACGGTTCCGTTATTACAGATAAAGAAGGCGGTTACGCAATCAGCGGCAACCACAATCAATCGGCTGGCTCTGTACTGAACATTTATGATGGAGCCTTAGTTGAAGCTGCCAACGGTATTGCCATCTATCACCCGCAGGATGGAACAATCAATATTTATGGCGGTACTGTTACCGGAGAGACTGCTGTTTACATCAGAACAGGTACTCTTAACATCAGCGGAGGCGAGCTGATCGCAACCGGCGATTCAAGCGAACAGTATCTCACTGCAAATGGTGCCGAGGCTACTGGTGATGCTATTGCTGTTCAGGCTTATCCAAGTGCATATGGAAATGCTCCAGTCGTAAATATTTCAGGTGGTAATATAACATCTGAAGGTGAGAACACGAGCGCAGTTTCCGTTTATCAGTACATTCCTGAGACTGCGAATGTTTCAGAGGAAATAGACAAGACTGCAAACCTGACAATTGATAACGAAGCAAATGTTTCTTCAATTACAGTTGAGCAGGAAGGCGATGTCTCTATTCAGGGAGGAAACGTTGATACATTAACCGTTAAGGACGGCGATGCTCAGATCAGCGGCGGAACCGTTTCAACCGTTGAAACCAGCGGTGATTCTCTAAACATTACAGGCGGTGAGATCGGTTCTGTGACAGTAACAGATACCGCTACTGTTCAGGTAGATAACGGCAATATCGGTTCGATAACCGCAAATGGTGATACTACTGTTCAGGTCAACGGCGGTGCTGTTGGTACAGTTGATATTGCTGATGAGGATAACCTTAACTACAATGACGGTACTATCCTTGATCGTCAGGGCGAAGGCGGAACGTTCTACTTCAGCAACAAGTCGCGCATAAGCTCAATCGTTATTTCCGGTATTGACGAGGACAATGAGCCTTATGAAGATAAGGTAAATCTTAAACGTTATTCCGAAACAGCGGTCAATGCGGGTGAGACCGTTACGGTCATTACAAAAGCTCCTATCAGATTCAAGAACCCGGCATGGAACGATATAGCTCTGGAGAGCATAACAGAGGACGATACGAACCACGTTTACGAGTATACGTTCATAATGCCCGGCTGGGACGTTAATATTGAGTATGAGACGTATGATATCAACAACTGGGTCGGTGCAGAGATAGAAGCTGAGAGCGACAACGGCAGATATTACCCCGGCGACGAGATCACGATCACGGCAAATGAAAAGGATAATATCGGCTTCTGGGACGAGGACGGCAACTGGGTAGAGTTGACAGATCCTCTTGACAGCTCGGTTTATGATGCTGAGACCGGTAAATATACATACACGGTAGTAATGCCCAGATGTGACATTACTGTAAGAGGTTATGCGCACGAGCACCAGTATGAGTATACTGTAGACGGAGCACAGGTCATCAGGACTTGTACCCTTGAAGATGGCGAACGGAATGGTGATTGTGAGCCTGCCGTAATGACCCTCATCTCAAATGACTGGGATAACGGACCTATTGCAAGCGAAAGCGTAGTATTCAATCCAATGGGTACTGTTGGCGTATGGCTGACTGACTGGCCCGACGGCAGCTGGATAGATTTCTATCAGGTCGATGAAGACGGCAATGAGACGCCTTTTGATTATTATGATCATGACAGAACACCTGTCGGCAAGTATAAGGCTGTAGCTCATTATCTTGCTCCTGACGGAGAGTACTATGAGCCTACTCTTGAATTCACCGTAACACCGTTTGATATTTTCGCTTATAACTTCACAGCTTATGAGCCTTACACATCTTTCGTCAATGACAACAACCGCCTGAACGAAGATGATGCTTATACCATAAGCGGCACATATTCTACTTATAACGCTGACGGCGTACAGCTCAATGTAAACGGCATGATCGACTGGGGCGAGAACAAGTACTGGCTCCAGGAGGATATTGACTACGAAATTCTCGGAAGAACGATAGCTAAGGGCTTCGGCGCTAACAGCACAGTCATCAGAATGATGGGCAACTTCAAGGGCGAGATCACTGTTAACTAGGACGTTGAACTGCCTGATAAGCTTGATCCTGATTTTGAGGTCAACAGATTTGGTGATAACAATTTTGATCAGGAACAGGAATACGGCTATACATGGGGCGAGCTTCTCGATACTCTAGGATTCAATGATAATACAGACTATGACACCGGATATGACGGTTCTCCTGAGCGCCTGAGCGATGATGATATCAATTATCAGTATTTCAACACCGATGAAAATGAGTGGGTTGACTTTGGTGAAGATGATACTGTGATCCCTGTTGGCAATTATCAGATAAGGGCTGTATTCAACGGAGAAGAAAACAAGTACTTCAATTCCGGCGTAAGCACCAATGCCGGCAATATCAACATCACACCTAGAAACCTTTGGGTAAAGACCGATGATGCTGGCGTAAGCAAGAACGACGTCGATAGCAGCTTAGGTGCTTTGGAACAGGCAGCTGCAGATCTCGTAACGATTTATGCTTATGATGAAAACGGCACAGAGGTTCCTGTTGATATTGATAATGCAAACTTTGTGTTCAGGTTCTACAGACACGATGATGAATCAAATACGGATTATCTGGTAGAAAACGATGATCAGCTCGCAGAGCTTGCTCTCGGTGAGAGGATCCGTGTTTACATCACAGACAGCTATGACCTTGGCAATGATAACTATAGCCTTGGCTACTCATTCAGCAACTACGATAATGAGTCCGACACAGATGTATACACTGACGAGTACATCGGTGATATCAGAATCACAGGCAGTGCTGAGATCAAGGAAGAGAATATCACATACACCGCTAAGCAGATCGCAAACGGCGAATGGCTCAGCCCTGACGTAAAGGTTTACGACGATGACGGAAACGAGCTCGTTCTCGGTCAGGATTATGTGCTTAGAGGCGACAAAAAGGCTTCTGAAAAAGGCGTATACACAATAATTGTTCAAGGCTGGGGCGACACCTACGACGGCTGCCCATCTATCGAGCTTAATTGGGAGATAGTTGATGCTCCGGATGCTAAATTCTATTCCGGTAACAACGTTACATTTGCTGAGAGCATTACACTCAACTTCTTTGCAGAGATAGCTGACGAGTATACAGACGGCGCGTATGTCGTATTCACATATGATCATTACGGCGAAGAAAAAACTGTAACCGCAGATATACCGGCAAATAAGTTCACCGGCACTAATTTCTATCAGTTTACTTGCCCTCTGCAGTTCCCTGAAATGGCAGTTAAAGTAAAAGCAGAGCTTTATGTTAACGGTTACGATATGCCTGTATCTGAGGCAGAAACAAGCATTAAGGATTATTGTGAGAGAATGCTCGCAAGAGATACGACCAGTCAGAAGACAAAAGATGCTATTATTGCAACTTTGAATTTCGGCGGTTACTCTCAGATAACCACTAACAAGAACAACGATGCAGATCTGTATGCAAATAAAGATCTTGATCCTGAACTTCAGGACGTTTCCGATGTTGTTGTAGAATCTGCAAATGAGTTCATCAAGCCTACAGAGACTGTCGGCGGGGTTGAATACGTTGGTGCAAGCTTGATGCTCAGAGATTCTATCAGCGTGAGATATTATTTCAGAGCTGAGTCTCTTGATAATGTAGTATTCACCATCAATGGCATTGAGAAAACACCTGAAACTGCAAGCGGAATGTACTACATCGAAGCTGATCCGATCAAGTCTTATAATCTTGACAGCGTAAATGAGGTCGTTGTTACAACAGCTGACGGTGAAATGTCATTCGATCACACCGCTCTTAATTATGCACAGTCACAGTCTACACTGGATACCTCTAACGCTACCACGGTGAAGGCAATGTACGCATATTACAAGGTAGTTAGAGCCTATGCAAATATGGATTAATTATGGATTGGAGGAAAGGACAATGGAAAAATATGTTGATCTTGAATTAAAAGTTATCAGATTCGAGAGTGAGGACATCATTACTGAAAGCGATCCTCAGCTCCCTATCGGTTAATCTTTGATCCAAAGCTTTACCGGCAGGCAGATATCAACATCTGCCTGCCGGTTTTCTTTGTCTGAATGCAAAATTCAAGGCAGCCGCCACGCCGCAGCTGCCTTGATCATTATTCCCAAATAGGTGTAACGCCTTTCATATGCGCTTTCATTTTCAGAAGGTCTGCGGCGTTTATCGTGCCGTTTCCGTCAACATCGGCTGCCTTGAAGTCATCGCCCTCCAAGAGCTGTACTTTCTTTATGTGGCTCTTCACCTGCAAGAGGTCGCTCGCGTCGATCTTTCCGTTGTTGTTGAGGTCGCCTTTTTTGCGGGTACTTACTTCTTCAGGATATCTGGTCATACCATAGTCCATTTTGTTCCTGAGAGTGTCAAATGAGAACCTCCTGCCCCAGTGTACGGAATAGTTAAAATTTCCCTCTGCAACTGTAACATAGCCGTCTGACACTTCCAGCACGATAACGGAATGGGTGTTGTTATTTATCCTCAGGATATCTCCGACACGTATCTCATCGACATCGCTGAACTGTCTTGCCTTCAGATCGCCGAAAGCAGCATCACTCAGCATAAACGCAAAGCCTGCACAGCCATAGCCGCCCGAATAGGTACCGCCCTTCCAAGCGTAATAATTCTCATTGGTCCACGGTGTCCCCTCGGGATATTCGTCCATAAAGGCGATCATTGCCTTATATACCGCCTCTTCTGACAGATCGAGCTCCTGCGCCGCAGCGGTAAGAACAGTCTGTTCAAAGTGCCCAAGCGGCAACGCAGCTGCCGAACCGAAAGCCAGTGTCAGCGCACAAACAACACTTAGAATTCTCTTTTTCATAAAAAACATCCTTTCATAAAAATCAGTTCAATACCAATATATCACATTTTCAAACTAAAAGCAAGTGTTTTTTCACATTGTGCTGTGTTCAGGCCTGGTAATTTATACTATTATTATGGCGTTCATACTCACGGGCGTGTTCACTGTGTTCCCTATCTCTGGCGGAGACGAATTTGCTATCCTTACATACGGCACCTTTGATGAGGTGTCTGAAAAGGTCAAGGCAATGAAAGGCCATGCTTTGAAGTACAAGGGCATATATGTACATGAGGTGTACCTGTCCGCAGGTATAGCCTGCCTGTCGGAATACAAGGATCTTTCCCGAGGGGCTGTATCATACGGCAGACTAGCTGATGTATGAGGACAAATCCGCTTTCTACAGGCAAAAAGGGCATGACAGAAGACAAAGATGAACATAAAACATAAGATAAAAAGGGCCGGCACTGCACGCAGACAATGCCGGCCTTTATGTATTTAATTTATCATATCAGCCCTAATATCGCCAGTACTATAAACCCGACAAGTAAGCTGAGTGTGCAGAGAGCAATGGCTGTGACCGTCAGCTTCAGGAACAGAGAGAACCTGTTGACAGGTCTGTTCTCTCCTGTCAGATAGTTATAGGAGGGATATGCAAGCGGCAATAGTATCACTGATGCTATAAGCGTTCCCCACGCTGCCATCAGGAGCGTCACACCTATAACCATCAGATCACTGTCTTCATCTTGCACGCCGCCCACTATCGCAAATCCAAGGCCGTGCATCAGCGTCATCACAGTGAAAGCTATATTGCGGCGCTTTATCCACCTGCGCAGCTTCTGTCTCGATTCTTCCTCCTGCCGCCTGTTCTGCTCAAAGGCGCTGTTGTTATGCTGTAGCTCAACTATCCTGTCACGGTAAAGGTCAAGCTCGGCCTCTTCCTTGATCTCGTCAAAGGCGATCTCTCGTCCGCAGTAAGGGCAGTTTGCAAAATAATCATATCTGTTGCGCGTCACCTGTCCGCCGCAGTAAGGACAGTTTATGGTGATCATTTCCATCAGCATTACCTCTTCATACTTTTAACGAAGAACTTCCACAATTCGGATTATACCATATACAGTCCTGTACGTCAAGCATTAAACGGCATTTTTCATAAAAATGCGGCTGCCCGCTTTTTCGGTAAACTGTCAGCGTTTTCATTCTATCCACCTATATTCATTAAAATACTTCCACTTGAAAACCGCAAGTGTGTTGTTCATGTTCTTACCGCAATACTCTTTGACCGAAAGGTCGATGAGCTATATTGCGCTGTCGGGATAGTATCTCTTTACGGTGAGATAAAGCGCAGCCCTCTTGCAGCACTGCTGATAGTGCATACGGGTGAGGGTGTTGAGCTCCTTATGACGCGTCATAAGCTCAGTATAAAGAGCTGAAGCTTCTTCGGCAATGTGTCTGACCTCAGCAGCGCTGCTCCTTGAACGCAGAGCCATAAAGGTGGGCTTGAAGTTGCCGTTCGGTCTGTATATTTTAGCTATCATATTCACATCTCCTGTTAGCTATAACTAACTACATTATAGCACATCAGATGCCGCCCGTCAATATTTACACACAAAAAAAGAAGCCGGTTCGCAGCAGATCTGTCGTTTTTCAGCTGGTCAAAACGACGAAATTTTAACGAAAACTATGTACAAAACGCCGTATGTCACAAAAATCATTTTGAAACTTTGTTAAATCTGCCGATTCAGTTTTCCTGTTTTGTTGCAGATTTGTTGCAGGCAGTGTGATATAATGAAAATGTACATAGTTATCGCAAAAGAGGGTGAGCACTACGGAAAAATATACCATTTTGGATTATATCTCAAATAACTACATGACCCTGCTGATGCTTGCGGCTCTCACTATGCTGCTTATTGTCAACCGCAGAATGAAGATAAACGGTCTTCAATACTACGGTGCTCTGATGCTTATAGTCTTAGGTCTCACCGTCGCTGAGGCGGCAGAGGATATCTGCGATGCGTATATGCTCGATGTCAGGATACTCTACGTCAAGTCGGCATTTGTCTACTGGCTATACCCGCTCACTGCTATGCTGGGACTGTATCTCGTTGTACCGCTGAGGTACAAGCTGTTATGGTCTATACCCTATTTGGTGAATTTCGTTCTGGTGTTTATCGATATCTTCGATACGAGAATGATCTATTATTTCAGACCCGATCACGGCTTTCAGACCGGTCCGCTCAGAATGCTGCCGATAGCCGTGCTCAGCTTTTATATTACCGCGCTTGGGTTTTACTCTGTGCTTATCCTGAAAAGCGGCTACCGCTCAAAGGGTGTTATCGCCATCTTCATGACCGTCACCTCTGAGGTGACTGCCATCGGCGAATCGAAGGCCTTTGCAGCTGGACATTCTGAAACTGTAACCGTCATGGAGCTTATAGTCTACTATTTTTTCCTGGCTGCCATAAATTACAGCGAGACACAGACTAAACTTTACGAGAGCCGCATCGAACTGGAGCAGGAGCGAAACAAGCTCCTTGTGGCGCAGATACAGCCGCACTTTATCTTCAATTCGCTTGTTACCATTCAGTCGCTTTGCTACACCGACGGTGATGCTGCCGCTGACTATATCGATGTTTTCGGAGATTATCTCAGGGCAAATATAGATTCGCTTTCATCAGACAAGCCCATAAGGTTTGAGTCGGAGCTCGACCATATCAACCACTATGTGACCTTGGAGAAAGCCAGCACCGATGTGGACTTTACTATGATATATGAGCTGCACGTAAGAAATTTCAACATACCGCCGCTTACTATACAGCCGATCGTCGAGAACGCTATCAAGCACGGTGCTCTCACAAGGCGCGACGGTTCTGGAGTGGTAAAGATCAGGACAGAGGAGCAGGACGGAAACATAATAATAACCGTCACCGACAACGGAGCCGGGAAAAATGCAGCTCTCACCGAAAAGCAGAAGGAACACCGTAGCGTGGGCATAGAAAACGCCCGTCAGCGGCTGGCAATGCAATGCGGAGGAACGCTTGAGGTCGAAATATCCGACAGCGGAGCGAGAGCGGTCATCGTGATACCTAAGAACACCGAAACGGAGGACAGCTGATGTACATTATCGGAGTTGATGACAGGATATCCGTCATCAATACGCTTGAGCATATACTTGAGAAGATAGACACGGGAGGCGAGCACCGGTTCTACACTGATCCGCTCAGGGCTGTGGAGGAGCTTGACAAGCCGATAGAGGTGGCTTTCCTTGACGTTGAAATGCCAGGTATGGACGGGATAGAGCTTGCAAAAAGAATAGTAAAGCGCTATCCCCTTTGCAACATAATTTTTCTCACAGGCTTTTCTGAATACATGGAAACGGCATTCGATATGCACGTCAGTGGCTATCTGCTGAAGCCGTTTTCCGAGAAAAAGGTAAGAGATGCCCTGCAGCACCTGCGCCATAAACCGTTCAGCATAAGCCATAAGCCTGTACGGGTGCAGTGCTTCGGCAGCTTTGAGGTGTTTGTGAATGAGGAGCCGGTGAAGTTCAAGCGGCATAAAAGCAAGGATACTCTGGCATATCTTATCGACCGCAAAGGTGCGCTTTGCAATATGGATATGCTCATCGGAAATATAGAGCCTGACAAGCCGCTGGATGATCCCTCAAAAAGCAAGATACGAGTATATATCGGCGATATCATCGTAAGCTTTCTGGCCTTGGGCATAGAGGGGATCATAGTAAAATCCTCGGGGACGTTTGGTGTGAACCCAAAACTGCTGGACTGCGATTACTACCGCTATCTTGACGGTGACCCATACGCTATCTCACGCTACACAGGCGAATACATGACCCAGTACAGCTTCGCCGAGGAAACGAGGGCTTTTCTGGAGAGGAGATACTTTGATGAACACAAAGACGATTGATTTGTAGGAATGCACAGATTTTCGCCTGAAAGTTCGTAGAAAATCACGGTGGTGAATTTGCACTGTTTGTTGCAGATCTGTTGCACCCGATGTGGTATACTTAAATGGTACTTATAGAGGAAACTCTATGGAATAATTATTTTAGAAAGGATAATGAATTATGGAAATCAAAAAGGTAACTAACGAAAGCACACTGAACGTTGCAATAAGCGGCAGGATCGACACAACTACCGCCCCCGCACTTGAGACAGAGCTTAAGGGCAGCTTTGACAGCTGCGAGTCCCTGGTTCTCGATTTTGCAGAGGTAGAGTACATCTCATCGGCAGGACTGCGAGTTTTGCTTTCAGCGCAGAAGGTAATGAGCAAGAAGGGCGGCATGAAGCTCATAAACGTTTCCGAGGATATAATGGAGATATTCGAGGTAACAGGTTTTTCGGATATTCTCACGATAGAGTAAGGAGCAGCAATGAAGGAGCTTGAATTAGAGGCTTTAACGGACAACCTGCCGCAGGTGATAAGTTTTGTGGACGAGCAGCTTGAAGCGGCAGACTGCCCTATGAAGATACAAATGCAGATAGATATTGCCGTTGAGGAGATATTTGTAAATATCGCTCACTATGCGTATAACCCAGAT
>CACXFU010000032.1 GCA_902767035.1 uncultured Ruminococcus sp. | reverse complement strand
TCAGCAGGATCAGCGTATTCAGGTCGCTGCTGCTAACGCTAAGGCTATCGACGGTGAGAACCAGGCTAAGATCGAGGTAGCACAGTCTGAGGCTCTCAGGCGTGAGCGTGAGGCGGAAGCTCTCAAGCAGGCTACCGCTGCCGAGGCAGTTCAGGCTGCAAAGGCAAAGCAGGAGGCTTATGTTGCTCAGCAGAATGCCGAGATGACAAGAGCCGAGCTCGAAAAGGCAACACAGACCGCAGACATCATCGTAAAGGCAGAGATCTCAAAGCAGCAGGCTGAGATCGAGGCTGAGGCTCAGGCTGAGGTAGTAAGGCGCAAGGCAAAGGGTGAGGCTGACGCTATCTTCGCTAAGATGGAGGCTGAGGCTAAGGGTAATCAGGAGATACTTACCAAGCAGGCAGAAGGTATGAAGAAGCTTGTTGAGGCAGCCGGCGGAGACGCCGATGCAGCAGTTAAGCTCATCGTTGCCGACAAGCTGGAGACCCTTGTTCAGATTCAGGTAGAAGCTATCAAGAATATCAAGATCGACAAGATCACGGTCTGGGATTCTGGCGCAAACGGAGACGGAAAGGGCAGCACCGCCAACTTTCTGAGTGGACTTATGCAGTCAGTTCCTCCACTCAATGACCTCTTCAAGCAGGCAGGAATGTCTCTCCCTGATTTTCTCGGAGAGGACATTCAGGACGCTTTGAAGAAGTCAGGCGAGGAAGCGGTGAAGAGAGCTGCCGAGGACGCAGAGCCTATCGACCCCAAGGACGTTGAGATAATCGAGCAGTAAAATAAATGCCCTGTCCGTTCGGGCGGGGCATTTGTGCGAGGTAAAAACTATGACAACAAAAAGATATGCAGCTGCTTTTATGGCTGCCGTTATGGCGGTATCGCTGGCAGCGTGCAGCAATGACAACAGCTCATCATCTGCGAAGGAGACCGCAGCGGGCTCGGCACAGAGCGAGAAAACAGAGGGCTCTGCCGAAAAGCTCACCTATTCGTTTGACCGCACCATAAAGTCTGTAGAGGTGAACGGGGAAAAGTATGAGGCCTACGTGAACAGACCGATCCGCTTCAATTTCAAAGAGATACCCTATGAAGAGTGGCTTGCCTATGAAAGCCCCTATGATGAGTATATTGAGCTTTATTATGATGACGGCTCAGGCTTTTATAATATCTTTCAGACAACAGCCTTTGCCATAAGATATGCTTATGAGAATGATATCGAGTATCTTGATCTGCCGCTGGAATACAATGACGAGACTATCTCCTATGCGTGGGACTATGCGTCTCTGAGCTTTCCGAACATTCCCGATGCGGTAACGATGTCGACCAGCGCGTATACAGATGACGGCTACACCAGGATAGAGCTTTCTGATTCGGTCAGAAAGTGCGCGTCGGCTCCCGAGACGTTAGAGGCGGCTAAAGAGATCATCGCCTCAATGCCGGAGGACTGTGACACGGACGTTGAGAAAGCGTATTACCTCTATGACTGGGTATGTAAAAACGTTGCCTATGACCAATACCATGCTGAGAACAACATCGGTATAGTTAATGCAGCACCGCAGTCGGCATACGGCGCCCTTGTTGACAAGAGAGCGGTCTGTGACGGCATAGCCGGCGGCATACAGCTGCTGTTCAATATGGCAGGCATCGACTGCGCAAGGATAGATGCAAATGCTCTCGATGAATATTCAGGCCATGTCTGGAACGTTGCCGTGATAGACGGTGAGGTCTGGGACTTTGACGCAACGTGGGACATCAGGCGGTTTTATGAAAGTGATTCCGACGAGATAACCGAGCTTGACGACATAGGCTATTATGAATGGTTCGGCGTATCAAGGTCTGCAAAGCTTGAGCTATACTCTCTGACCGATAACAGCTATATGCTGGCACCGCCGACATCTTCGGAGCTGACCGCAGGATCACCTGCAAATGCAGTTTTTGACTACTGCATCAACGCAGGCAGCGATTCGATAGAGGTATTCAAAAACGGAGAGCCCCTGACGAGCGATCTGGACGCGCTGCTCGATGATCTGAGCACCACGCCCTCGGGCGAGACCGTAACGCTCAGGTTCAGCGATGAATCTGAAGCATTTGCGACGTATTACTGCTCAGCAGACCCAATTTTCCCAGACACAGACAATTTTGACACTCTGACATATGTGAACACATCAACTGACGTAATTGAGATAACCGCTCCTTAATATATTTTATGCTCAGGACGCTCCGCTTTTTTGTGGAGCGTCTTTTTGTATAGTTTTGAAGAATTTAGCTATTTTTTTCGTGCGCATCTTTACAATTTTGAGATTATGTGTTATACTTAATGTGTATGCACAGATCATTTCTACAGGAATGAGCGTTCCTGCTATACCAAACCGAAAGGAAAGATAAGATTTATGAAAAAACTAATGCTTGGAAACGAAGCCTTCGCAAGAGGACTTTATGAGGCAGGCTGTAAGATCGTATCCTCTTATCCGGGAACTCCCTCAACGGAGATAACCGAGGAGATCGCTAAGTACGATGAGGTCTATGCCGAGTGGGCACCCAACGAGAAGGTAGCTATGGAGGTAGCACTCGGTGCATCTATCGGCGGAGCAAGATCGTTCTGCGGTATGAAGCACGTCGGCCTTAACGTTGCTGCCGATCCGCTGTATACTGCCGGCTATACCGGTGTTACCGGCGGAATGGTGATTGCCGTTGCCGATGACCCCGGAATGCACTCCTCTCAGAACGAGCAGGATTCCCGTCACCACGCTATAGCATCAAAGACCCTTATGATAGAGCCTTCCGATTCCGGCGAGTGCAAGGAGTTCGCAAAGGCAGCCTTTGACCTCTCGGAGAAGTTCGATTCTCCCGTTATAGTAAGGCTCTCTACCAGAGTTTCTCACTCACAGTCGGCAGTTGAGCTCTGTGACAGAGAAGAGCATGACCTTGTACCCTATGAGAAGAAGGCAGCTAAATATGTAATGATGCCCGGCAATGCAATCAAGCGCCACCCCGTTGTTGAGGACAAGCTTGCTGCCGCTGCCGAGTATGCTGAGACCTCACCTCTCAATAAGCTTGAGATAAACGACACCTCTATCGGTGTTATCACTTCCGGTATCTCATACCAGTATGCTAAAGAGGCTCTCGGAACTAAAGCGTCTTACTTAAAGCTCGGCTGGGTGAACCCTATGCCTTCACAGATAATAAAAGACTTTGCTGAAAAGTGCGACAAGGTATATGTAATAGAGGAGCTTGACGGCATTATCGAAGCTCACTGCAACAGCATCGGCGTCAAGGTCATCGGCAAGGAGCTCTTCGGATACATAGGTGAGATCTCTCAGACTATCGTTGCAGAGAAGATCCTCGGCGTAAAGCCTGAGTATGAGACCTTTGACGAGCCCGTACCCGTAAGACCCCCTGTAATGTGCGCAGGATGTCCCCACAGAGGCCTGTTCTACTGCCTCTCAAAGCTCGGCGTTACCGTATCGGGAGACATCGGCTGCTATACGCTCGGTGCAACACCGCCGCTTTGCGCTATGGATACTACTATCTGTATGGGCGCATCTATCAGCGGTCTGCACGGCTTCAACAAGGCAAGGGGAGCAGAGAGTGAAAAGAAGAGCGTTGCCGTTATCGGTGACTCTACCTTTATGCACAGCGGAATGACAGGCCTTGTGAACGTTGCATACAACGCATCGAACTCTACAGTCATCATTCTTGATAACTCCATCACCGGAATGACCGGTCACCAGCAGAACCCCACAACAGGAAAGAACCTTAAAGGCGACCCTGCATACGCAGTTGACCTCGAAGCGCTTTGCCATGCTCTCGGAATAAAGAGCGTAAGGGTGGTAGACCCATATCACATGGCTGAGACAGAGGCTGTTATCAAAGAGGAGCTCGCAAAAGAGGAACCAAGCGTCATCATTTCAAGACGTCCCTGCGCTCTCCTGAAATATGTAAAGCATAAGCCTGCCCTCAAGGTAGACACCGACAAGTGCGTAGGCTGCAAGCAGTGCCTGAAAGTAGGATGTCCTGCTATCTCGATGAAGGACGGCAAGAGCGTCATCGACCATACTCAGTGCGTAGGCTGCGGCATCTGCACAGAGATGTGCAAGCTTAATGCGATAGTCGAATAATGCTGGGCGGCTCTTTTATAGTTACCCTGCTGATAGTCTGTCCCTTTCTTATAGTAGCGGCGTTCACTCTGCCGATAATACTTGTAAGATACCTGAGGGGCGATTTCAGGGATAAAGAAGATAAAAAAGACAAGGGCGAATAAGTTTCTGCGGTTTTCAGAAACTGCCGCATATTAAGCTAATTACTATTGTTTCAAGGTTCGCGCAGCGCTACTCTTGAAAAGCTAAAAGCAAAAAACTCCCCCTTCCCTCCGGGAAGGGCGGAGCTGATGAGTGTTCCGCATATTCTTTTGCGGGAAAGGGGAATTAGAAAAAATGGAAACTAGATCAATAATGATAGTGGGCGTCGGCGGACAGGGTTCGCTGCTTGCGTCACGTATAATCGGAAATGTTCTGCTCTCACAGAACTATGACGTTAAGGTCTCCGAAGTACACGGAATGAGCCAGAGAGGCGGCTCAGTCGTTACATATGTAAAGTACGGCGATGATGTTGCGTCTCCCGTAGTTGAAAAGGGCGAGGCTGATATCATCATCAGCTTTGAACAGCTGGAGGCTGCAAGATATGTGCAGTTCCTCAAAAAGGGAGGTCACATAGTTACCTCGACCCAGCAGATAGACCCTATGCCTGTCATCACAGGTGCCGCAAAATACCCCGAGGACATCATCCCGAAGCTCCAGGCCAAGGGCGTTGATGTTATCGCGGTCGATGCGCTCACCCTTGCAGAGCAGGCAGGCACTTCAAAGGCATCGAACGTTGTGCTTATGGGCGTTGTGTCAACAAAGATGCAGTTTGATGAGGCCGTATGGCAGAGGGCTCTCGAGCAGTGCGTTCCGCCGAAGTTCCTGGAGCTCAACAAAAAGGCATTTGCTCTCGGCAGAGAGGCAGCCGCTGAATGAAAATAGGACCACGCAGGATCTTATATATACGGTTTTCCGTTAATTTCCCATTACACAAGGAGGTGTAAGTTCCGATGGCAAAATATTGGAACGAAAAAGTTGAATGTATGTCCCGTGAGGACATGATCGAGCTTCAGAACGAGAAGCTTGTCAAGCAGGTAAGACACGTTTGGGACAATGTGCCTTACTACAAAAAGCTTATGGAGGAAAAGGGCGTGACCCCCGATGACATAAAGTCGATCGATGATCTCTATAAGCTGCCGTTCCTGAAAAAAGACGATCTGCGGGAGTGCTACCCCTATGGATTGCTTGCTGTGCCGTTAAAGGACTGCGTAAGGATCCAGTCTACCAGCGGAACTACGGGCAAGAGAGTCGTAGCCTTCTATACTCAGAATGATATAGACCTCTGGGAGGACTGCTGCGCAAGAGCCATAACCGCAGCAGGCGGAACGAGCGAAGACGTTGTTCAGGTAGCTTACGGCTACGGCCTGTTCACAGGAGGAGCAGGAATTCACGGCGGCTCTCATAAGGTAGGCTGTCTGACCCTGCCTATGTCCTCAGGCAACACCGAGAGACAGATCCAGTTTATGAGAGACCTTAACGCAACTATCCTTTGCTGCACACCTTCTTATGCAGCTTATATAGGTGAAACTCTGCGCGATATGGGCTACACCCCCGATGATATCAGCCTTAAAGCAGGTATCTTCGGCGCTGAGCCCTGGACAGAGGAGATGCGTCAGGAGATCGAGAAGAGCCTCGGCATAAAGGCATATGATATCTATGGCCTGACCGAGACAAGCGGCCCTGGTGTGTCGTTTGAGTGCTCCGAGCAGACAGGTATGCATATTAATGAAGACCATTTCATCGCTGAGATAATCGATCCCGATACGGGAGAGGTTCTCCCTGAGGGTTCAAAGGGCGAGCTCGTGTTCACAAGCCTTGATAAGGAAGCGTTCCCTCTGCTCAGATACAGAACAAGAGACATCTGCGTTCTCACAAGGGGCAAGTGCTCCTGCGGAAGAACTCTCGTAAAGATGACAAAGCCTATGGGCAGAAGCGACGATATGCTCATCATCAAGGGCGTAAACGTATTCCCGTCACAGATCGAGACCGTTCTTCTCAAAGACTTCGGCGCAGCACCTAACTATCAGATAGTTGTTGACAGAGTCGGCACTACCGATACATTTGAGATCAAGGTTGAGCTCTCCGACAATATGGTGAGCGATACCATCAAGTCGGTAGAGGCACTTGAAAAGAAGCTCAGCGCCGATATCCAGCAGATCCTCGGCATAAGAGCAAAGATCACTCTCTGCGAGCCTAAGTCGATACCGCGTTCCGAGGGCAAGGCAGTAAGAGTTATCGACAAGAGAAAAGTCTATAACGTATAAGGAGGGTACCGTAATGACAGTAAAACAGCTTTCGGTATTTGCCGAGAACAGACCCGGCAGGATCTCAGCTATCACAGGCTTTATCGGTGATGCAGGCATCAACATCAGAGCTATCTCCGTTGCCGACACCAAAGACTTCGGCATAATGAGACTAATAGTTGACAATACGGAAAAAGCAATGAAGGTCCTTCAGGCAAATAACTGCACAGTAACACTTACAAACGTTATCGCTGTTACCGCAAACGATACTCCCGGCGGTATGGCAAAGATAATGGAGACTCTTTATAAGGACAATATAAGCGTTGAGTATATGTACTCGGCATTTATAAACCCTTCAAAGAACACCGCCTGCCTGATACTCAGAGTTGATAATAATGACGCTGCCGTAACGGCACTTGAGGAAGCAGGCTTCGCACTTGTATCTGAGGCAGAGCTGCTGGAGATCTAGTGCACAGGTAATAGATAAAACAGTTAACTGAAAGGCTCTGCCTGCGTTTTGCGGGCGGAGCCTATGTTTTAAAGGCGGTTAGATGCAACTAACTTGCTAATTGGTTAGCTTTAACTAATTAATTATAAATTTTTCGTTAAATGTGAACGCAACCACTTGAAATATTTACAAAATGTGCTATTATATAGGTGTATAGGCAAACAATTTGTGTTATACGAATTTATGAAACGGAGGATAATATTATGGCATATGTAATTTCTGATGAGTGCATCAGCTGCGGCGCTTGCGCTGAGGGATGTCCTGTAGGAGCAATTTCTGAGGGCGACGGAAAGTATGTTATCGATGATTCCGCTTGCATCGACTGCGGAGCTTGCGAGGCTGCTTGTCCTGTTGGAGCACCTTCTGCTCAGTAATACTGATGAAAACGGCGTCTGTCTTCGGGCAGGCGCTTATTTTTTTGTCATCTTTCAGAAGTTTAACACCAAGCTATCACAAAAGACAGGTACAATGTATTCAAGAAAGGTGACACATATACTTTTTTCTCCATATAATTCTATACTTTGGTTTTGTGCTCTCCGAGTTATCGGGGAGCATAAAATTTTGTACGCTTTTTTACCTAGTTGATGTCACACAGCGCGGAAAAAGGGGAATTTGTAAATTAGATGTCCCTTTTTTTGTATTATTAATACAAGTTTTAAATATTTTGTGAAAAATGCCGAAAAATGCGGTTGAAATTCTGTCTTCGGGAGCAAAACGCACAAGCTGGGAAATATTTTGTTCACATATCGTTAAAATATGCCGTCTAAATGTAAAGTTTCAAACGTTTTCGATTACATTTTGATTACAAATCGCGCTTGACAATCGTAACTGATTGTTATATAATGTGTTCAGTCGCCTTAAAAGGGGATAATTGTACATTTTTTTACATAATTGACGGAAGGAGGTGTTTGAAATGGGTTATCTCAGGACGGGGCTTTCGCGTACTGCGGCAGTGCTGACAGCGTGCGGAGTTCTGGCTGTATCGGGCGTTGTATTTGCGAATGTTGACCGTACCGCTATCAAGCCGTCAAGAACTCTCCCGCCGGATCAGTCATATGTTGAGGAAGAGAAGACGATCTATGCCGGAGTTATGGGTGATGTAACAGTTCCCGAGGAAGTAACGGTAACTCAGGTTCAGACATCTGCTTCTTTAACTGATAAGCAGCCGGAAGCTCCAACTGATGATAAGGCCGAGCCTGCAAAGACCACTGTGAAGACTACGACGGTGAGCGAGCCTGTCGGAGTTGTGGAGGTAACGCTTGAAGGGCCTGAGGAGACGGCTTCAAAGAAGACTACGGAGACGGCTAAGGCTCCCGAAGAGGAGACTGTTAATGAGGAGCCGGAGCAGACATTGCCGAGGGCTGAGTCACCTGCATATGTTTATGTTGATGATGAGCCTGCCGAGCCTGTTACGACTACGACTGCCGTGACTGCTGAGCCGGCTGAGTCTGCTCAGACCTCTGTTGTTACAACTGCGGAGCCTGTACAGACGACCACGACCACTGCGGCACCTGCCGAGACGACCGTAACGACAACAGCTGCACCGGCAGGGACTGAGCCTGTTACCACAACTACAACGGCAGCGCCTGTTACTACGACAGTAACTACTACCACAACGGCAAAGGCGCCGGCTGCGGCAACTACCACTACAACAACTGTAAAGGCTGAGAAGCCTGCACCGGTAGTCACAAAGGATAACGGCGCAACTCCCGAGCAGAGACTTAATAACGCAGTTGTTGCACCTAACGTTTGCCTGACAGGCACCGATGATGTGCTGGTAAGAACTTATCTTGCAAAGATAGTCAATGACTCTATGACGAATTATCAGAAGGCGCTTGCAGTTTATGACTACCTTATAAAGAACACCTATTACGCATACGGCGGCTGGTCACAGCCATTTACGTCAGTCCTGGTGAACGGCTTCGGCACCTGCACGGAGTACTCCCGCGTTTATGCGGCAATGCTCAGGTACATAGGCTTCGATGCCAAGACTGCTGAGGGACAGACAGCTCTTGCAAGGGGCGGCTACGGCTACCATATGTGGGTAGAGGTCACAATTAACGGTCAGGTCTACGTGATGGATCCTCAGGTAGATGACAATATGTCTTCTGCTTCGGCGATATCTCACGCAAGGTTCTGCAAGACCTATACCGAGGTCGCAGGTAATTACATCAAAGAATAGTTTTGCAGCACTGCACTGAAAAATGTGCGGTGCTGTATTTTCCCCTCTTGACAGAACAAACGTTCTGTGATATAATGTTTTAGAACAAATGTTCTAAAGTGTATCGTGTATGGAGGGAAAACTGATGAGGAGCATACTGCACGTAGATATAAATAACTGCTATGCCTCTATCGAGACGAAGCTGCACCCTGAGCTGAGAGGGAAGTTCGTTGCCGTTGCGGGAAGTGTCGAGGAAAGGCACGGGATAATACTTGCAAAGAACGAAAAGGCAAAGGCTATGGGCGTAAAAACGGGAGAGGCCATATGGCAGGCAAAGCTGAAATGTCCGGAGCTTATAACGGTGCCGCCGCATTATGATGAGTATCTGAAATATTCAAAGGCGGCGCACCTTATATATGAAAGGTATACCGACAGGATAGAGCCGTTCGGTATTGATGAGTGCTGGCTCGATGTGACCTGCACGAGAAGAGATATGGCCGAGGTAGCTGACGAGATCAGGGAGACAGTAAAAAAAGAGCTTGGCATAACGGTTTCGGTGGGGGCAAGCTTTAACAAGATATTTGCAAAGCTCGGCTCCGATATGAAAAAGCCTGACGGCACCACGGTAATAAGAAATGACGATTTCAGGGAGCTGGTGTGGGGGCTGCCGGCGTCTGACCTTTTGTATATAGGCAGGGCAACAACGGCAAAGCTTGCAGCGCACGGCATATTCACCATAGGGCAGCTTGCCTGCACCCCTGCCGAGAGCCTGATAAGCTGGCTCGGCAAATGGGGAAAGGTCCTCTGGATATACGCGAACGGCCTTGACAACACCCCGATAGACCTTATGGGAACGCAAAGAGTGATAAAGTCGGTATCGAACGGGACGACGTCCTACAGGGATCTTAAAAACGATGATGACGTGAGGATACTGACGGCGGCCCTTTCGGAGAGCGTTGCGTCAAGGCTCAGAAAGCACGGCTGCAGGGGCACGGGGGTGTCGCTCTCGGTGAGAAATGCAGAGCTTGCGGTATATTCAAGGCAGTGCGCCCTTTCAAGACCCGTAAATGACGGCGTTGAGATAGCTGAAAGGGCTTTCTCTCTTTATAAGCAGTCGTATGACTGGTCGCGCGGCATACCTATACGCTCGATAACGGTGGGCTGCTTCGGGCTGTGCAGCGAGGATACCGCCATACAGACCGACTTTTTCAGCTCTGCGGAGAGGATAGTGAAGAGAGAAAAGCTCAACACCGCCGTTGATAAGCTGCGGGAGCGCTATGGCTATAACTGCATAAACAACGGGCGCGTGGCAGCAGACCACGAGTTTTTCAGGTTCGATGCGAGACTTCAGAATGAGATACACCCGATGGGTCTGACGGGCAGTCTTCAGACGTAAACAGGGCGATAAAAATCGACAAATTTATCAATATAACTATTTTTTCAGCCGGTAAAATTTACAGTTTGTTCAAAATATTGAAAATTAAAAAATGTGTAGACAAACAGAAAGCTTTGTGGTATAATATCAACACAGTTGATATTATGCAAATTTATAAGCCCTTGCAGATACGTGCTGCTCGCAGCACTCCCTGCATATCGGGCAATTATACCACAATGCTTCGCTTTGTGGTATAATATTTGTACTTGTAGGATTCTATACTTTTGTGAGGAATGATATAAATTGAGTACAGCGGCTAAAAAGAGAAAGAAGAAAAAGAAAGGGCTGGCAGCCGGAGTTATCTGCGGGGCTGCACTTGGAGCGATCGTTCTGGTAACGCTTGTTGCATATCTTATCGGAAGGTCATATTACAGCGATAAGTTCCTGAGCGGAACCTTCATAAACGGCAAGGACGTAAGCGGAAAAACTCTCGAGCAGGCATATGATATCCTCGGGGCGAACGATATCCCTTACAAGATGACCGTGACGACCGTCAGCGGAAAGCAGTTCGATATAGAGATGAGCGATATCGACTATACCCTGAGCTCGAAGAAGACGATCAAGGGCTACTATGACCAGAGAAAGGTAGGAACATGGTTCCTTGCACTTTCGGGGAAGAAAAACTACGAATATATCGACACGATAAGCTACAATAAAACAAAGCTTGACAACATCATCAAGAGCACCGACTGGGGCGACACCGAGACCACTGACGCTGTTCTCGTCCTCAATGATGACAACACGGGCTATTCGATAACTCCTGAGACTCAGGGCGATAAGATAGCCGATATGGACAGGCTGATAGCTCTGGTGAATACGGCTGTTGCGAACGGAGATACCTCCCTTGTGGTAGATAAGGACAGCGGCTGCTATGCAGAGCCTGACATCAAGGCGGCTGACCTTCAGGAAAAGTGCGACGGGCTAAACAACATTTTCAATATGTCGATAACCTATGACTTTGACTATACCACCGAGACCCTCACGGGCGACAAGCTTCTTGAGATGCTCACGATAAATGAGGATCTGACATATGATGTTGATGAGGACGCGGCGATGAAGTATGTTGAGTATCTTGCTGAGAAGTACGATACCTTCAACAAGCACAGAAAGTTCCATTCAACAAAACAGGGCGACATAATCGTACCTCCCAGCACAGATGCAAAGTACGGCTGGTGGATAGATCAGCAGGAGACCTGTGACGAGCTGGTGCAGATGCTGTATGACGGCGTAAGCGTAGACAGTGTTGACCCTGTCTACTATCAGGACGGATACTACGTTTATACCGGCGTTGAGGAAGCAAGAACTGCCGAGGACGATATCGGCGATACCTACATCGAGATCGACCTCACGGCGCAGCACCTGTGGTATTATGTAAAGGGCAAGCTTGAATATGACTGCGGCATAGTTTCAGGCCAGACGACCTCAAGAGCAAGAACGACCTTCCCGGGAGTTTATAAGCTCTGGTCAAAGGAAGCGAACCACCGTATGAAGGACAGGAATGCCGACGGTGATGAATGGGACGTTAAGTGCAACTTCTGGAACAACGTTTCACTGTGCGGCATAGGCCTGCACGACAGTACCTGGAGAGGCAACAACGTCGGCGGCGAGATATACAAGTGGAACGGCTCTCACGGGTGCATAAATATGACCTATGACAGCGCAAAGTATATCTTCGACAACGTTGAGATCGGCACCCCTGTAGTAATGTACTACAAGAGCGACAACACCGACGACTGGATGACTATCTACTAAGGCAACACCGCACAACCACCGGCTAAAGCCTTTGTGTACGTCCTGCTTGCATATTTTCCGTCATAGTACACAAATTCTCCTTGA
>CACXFU010000031.1 GCA_902767035.1 uncultured Ruminococcus sp. | reverse complement strand
TTTTTCCGATATAATCTATCTGTTCCTGCTGCTGTTTTTAGAAAACCTGCTGCTGGTGCTGGTCATCATCGTAATGATAATCTACACAGTCTCCAGTTTTCTGAGCCACCGCAAGATGACGAGAGTGTTCTTCACCGATCTTGCGACAAAGGGTCACAACAGGATATGGTTCCTGCTCAAAGGCGATCAGGTGCTGCAAAAGAGACGCAGCGCCAAAAAGAGCTTTGCAGTTGTTGATCTGTCCCTTGTGAACTACCGTATATTCTGTGCCTGCCACTCTATCGAGGAGGGCGAGGATCTCATATGCAGGATATATGACGCGATAAAGGCAAAGATAAGCAAAAAGGAGCTCTGTGCTCATTTCAATGACGGCAACTATGCGCTGCTGCTTATGTATGAAGATGAGGGCGAGCTCAGAAACAGGATAGGAGAGCTCCTGAAAACGCTTGAAAACGTTGATACTGAGCATACGTTCCCGTTCCATGTCGGTGTAACGTTCATTCCCCCTGCCGAGAGCGGCGGAATGTTCGTGCGGCGCAAGAATGTAGACATTGAGACAGACTATAACCATGCGTCAGCTGCAAAGGCTTCGATCGATGACACCGCAGGCTCGGCGATCGCTTACTTTGATGACAAGCTCATCGAAGATCAGAGGTGGAGCGAGACCGTCACTGAGATGCAGCAGCGGGCGCTTGATAACGAAGAATTCATCGTATACTATCAGCCGAAGTATGACCCGAGGAGCAATGAGCTGAGAGGTGCGGAAGCCCTCATACGCTGGCAGTCACCTGAGCACGGCTTCATCACACCATACAGGTTCATACCGATATTTGAGAAAAACGGCTTTATCACTGAGATAGACCACTATATGCTGGAACACGTCGCAAGAGATCAGCGCAGGTGGCTCGATCAGGGCTATAAGTGTGTGCCGGTGTCAGTCAATGTGTCAAGGGCGCACTTCATTGAGAGCGACCTTGCCGAGCAGATAAGGGACATAGTTGACAAGGAAGGTACACCTCACAGGTATATAGAGATAGAGCTTACAGAGAGCGCTTTCTTCGATGATAAGAATGCGATGATAAGAACTATCAGCAAGCTGAAGGAATATGGCTTTGCAGTCTCGATGGACGATTTCGGTTCGGGTTATTCGTCACTCAATTCGCTGAAGGATATGCCGCTTGACGTGCTGAAGCTCGATGCTGAGTTCTTCCGTGGTGAGACTGCCGGCACTGACAGAGGTGAGATAGTGGTCTCCGAGGCTATAAAGCTTGCGAAGAGCCTTAATATGCGCACCGTTGCCGAGGGCGTTGAGATCAAGGAGCAGGTAGATTTTCTTGCGGATCAGGGCTGCGATATGATTCAGGGCTACTATTTTGCAAAGCCTATGCCAGGCACGGAATTTGAGTCAAAAATGAAAGACGGCATAGCAAACACAGATGAATAACAGGTGCTCCCCGCTGAGGTGCGGGGAGCTTTTTGTGATGTATGATCTCACAAAATGAGAAAGAAAAATTTGTGCATTCCGACAGTTTTTCCGGAATATGTAATATTCGGCGTCTGCCAACAGATCAGTATACAGGGAGGTGCAGAGCATATGCGAAACAATAGTCCCGATATCCGAGAGCTCGAGCGGATAATACAAAAATATAAGCAAACAGTCTACGGCATAGCTGCTGCAATGCTGAGAAGCAAGGCTGACGCCGACGATGTGTTTCAGGAGGTATTCTTGCTTTACTACAAGAAGAACCTGAGCTTTGAGAGCGAAGGCGCAAGGCGTTCATGGCTGATAAGAACGGCCGTGAACAAGTGCAGACAGGTCAATAACAGCGTCTGGAACACAAGGGTAGACAAGACCGATGAGATCGATATCGTCAGCGAATTTGCCTTCACCAACGAGGAGAGCGAGGTCTTCACAGCTGTGAAGGAGCTGGAAGAAAAGTACAGGATCCCCGTGGTGCTGCATTATTTTCAGGGGCTGTCTGTCAGTGAGATAGCCGAGCTGCTCAGTGAGCGCAGCAACACTGTGAGCGTAAGACTGAACCGAGCAAGAAAGCTCTTGAAAGAGAGATTGGAGGAAGACGATGAAAACGGATATTTTTGAAAGCATCAACAGTAAGCTTACTCCTGATCAGAGCGTTATCACAGAGCTGCTTAACAAGGCCGAGACCTATGAGCTTCCGGAGGAGCCTGTAATAGAGACACAGCAGGCGCCGGCAGAGCTTATACCCGAGAGAGTCGTTCGCGAAAAGCAGCCCGAGCCAAAAGCTGAGCCTAAAGCCAAGGTCAGGAGCAGGTTCCTGCCCTTTGTTGCGGTTGCAGCTGCACTGGTGCTTGTCTGCACAGGCGGTTTCTTCCTGCTGAGAGGTTCTGATCTCAAAACAGCACCGGGTGCATCTGATACGGCAAATGAAAAGGATCTCGAAAAGCTTAAGGAAGCCAACTCAAACGCAAAGCTGCTGTTTACAGTTGTGAACAGCTCGATCACTGACCTGATAGCAGACGGCAACGAGGTATCGGTGCAAGAGTACAAGAATTCGGACAATTATGGGAAAGTCATCAGTCTGAATGAGCTGGCTGACGGCTTTAACGGCAGGATCATTGATGTTGACGGAGCCGAATATATTGATTACTGTATCTGCTCCGCATTCAGAGACAACGATGCAGAGAAGGGATATATCTACTTTGAGATCGATGATGAAAACAACGTCGTCGCAGCACAGTGGGCTGAAAGCACCGATGAGGGCATAGTCGGGCAGTATCCCGACCCCGAGTTTGACCCGACTGTCAAGCATAAGATCG
>CACXFU010000030.1 GCA_902767035.1 uncultured Ruminococcus sp. | reverse complement strand
AGGCGCCAGCCTTACTGCGTCGGATTTATGCACTCTGACAAAAAATCTGACTGCGCAATACGCACACAATGGTCGTGCGGTGTTGCCCTAAAAAACAAGCGGGCAGGCAACTGTCCGCTTTGGTTTTCTTAAACAGCTATTGAAAATCAGCGGGAACAAAAGTAATAGTCCGCGCTCACAATGGCGTGTGCCCAGCCGTGCGGCGAGCACTCTGTACACTAATGAGGTGGTGCTCGCCGCACGGCTAATTCACGCCGTACTTTTGTTTTGGCGGTAATTTAGCGGCCGCACCTGATAAACTGTACACTAATGAGGTGGTGCGTGAAAATGATGATACTGCGCGAGGGCTTTACGGCACAGGATATACCCTCTGAGATAAAAGAGCAGATAACGGGAGTGTCCTATAAGGAAAACGATAATATCAAGCTTCACGACCTCAGCTATCTGAGAGTGAAGCATTATGACCTCACACATACGGTGCGTGAGGGCGAGCTTATAGTGAACAGGCGCCTTGCAGAAGAGGTGCTTGAAATATTCGCGGAGCTTTTTGATAATGAGTATGAGATAGAAAAGATAAGGCTCGTCGATAATTACGGCGCAGATGATGACCTCTCTATGGCAGATAATAACAGCTCAGCCTTTAATTACCGCGTTGTATCAGGCACGCAGACGGTCTCGGCGCACGGCTATGGCAGGGCGATAGACATAAACCCTCTCTATAACCCTTATATCGTCGGGGATAAGATAATGCCCCCGAACGGAGCCCCCTATGCCGACAGGTCAAAACAATTCCCCTATAAGATAGATGAGAACGACCTTTGCTATAAGGTATTCACAAGGCGCGGCTGGCGCTGGGGCGGCCACTGGAAAACTCAGAAGGATTACCAGCACTTCTATAAAGAAAGAAAACACCCGGTGAGAACAGTGATCCGTAGAATCAGACAGATAAATAGTAATGAAACAGGGTAGAATGTATAAGCGTTCTGCCCTGAACATTTATCTTCAAAGCTGCATAGTATATCTCAGCGGATGATCGGTCGGGATATCTGCGAGAATAACGAAAGAGATGAAGAGCGTGAAAAAATATCTGATAGCAATGAGATCAATAACCTATGCCATAAAGGCTAAGGAGCTGCTCAATAAGCTCGGCTTCTACTGTGAGATAGAGAAAACTCCGAAGGATCTGGGCTCGGGCTGCGGCTACTCCATTAGGGTGGATGCCGAAAAGGAAAAGATCAAAAAGCTCCTTAAAGACCGCGGCATATGGTTCAGAGAAGGATAGGGGAGCCTGCATGATGATCGGCAGGCTCGGTACAGGTGATAAATGAAACAGACCATTATAAATTTTGATAATTCGGCTACCAGCTTCCCGAAGCCCGTAAGCGTGAGAAGAGCCTGCGCCGAGGCACTTGAACGCTATGGCGGCAACCCCGGGCGCAGCGGCCACAGGCTCTCGGTGAGGGCAGCCGAAAAGATCTATGAAACAAGAAGCCTTGCCGCTCAGATGTTCGGCGCGCAGCCCGAGAACGTTGCCTTTACAGCAAACTGCACCTACGCCCTCAATATGGCGATAAAGGGGATAATGCAGTACGGCGGAGATATGATCATTTCTCCGTATGAGCATAACTCCGTTGCGAGACCTGTTCACAGGCTGACGGAGACCTCAAAGGTGAATGTGTCGATCGGCAGGGTGTATGATGACGATGACGAGACCGTAAAAGCGTTTGAAAAGCTGATAACTGATAAGACAAAGTGTATCTGCGTGACTGCGGCCTCAAATGTGACGGGCAGGGTGCTGCCTATAAAAAAGCTCGGTGACCTCTGCAAAAGGCACGGCCTCTGCTTTATAGTTGACGGCGCCCAGGCCTGCGGTGTGCAGGAGCTGAAGCTATCCGACGGGATAAACTTTATCTGTACGGCAGGGCATAAATCCCTCTACGGCCCCAGCGGAACAGGCCTTCTCATCACTGACGGTGAGTTCCCCCTCTCAACTATAATCGAGGGCGGTACGGGGGCTACCTCGGCAGAGCTTGTACAGACCCCCACAATGCCCGAGAAGCTGGAGAGCGGCACGGTCAATACGGTCGGCATTATCGGTCTGGGCGAGGGGATAAGGTTTGTGAAAAGGCAGGGCATCGACAGGATAAGGCAGCACGAGGAAAAGCTTTGCAGGCGCTTTATCGAGGGCGCGGGCACGGTCAGGGGGATAAAATTCTATGACGCTCACGCAAACAGGCTGCCGATAGCCGCCTTCAATATCGGAGATATACCCTCTGAGCAGATAGCCTCGGCGCTCAGTGAAAAGGGCTTTGCACTGAGGGGCGGCCTTCAGTGCGCACCGCTTGCACATAAGACTATAGGCACCCTCTCACAGGGAGCTGTCAGGTTCTCTCCGTCGGTGTTCAACAGCGAAAAGCAGGTGGATAGGCTTGTCAGTGCGCTTAAAACACTGGCTGTGTGAATATTTGGTGATATTTGACGTTTTGTGCTTGCATTTTGTCTGTGACTGTGGTATACTGTATATGTATCAGTCTGTCTGTCTGAAATAACGGACAGACAGACAATCCATACAGCGGAGGGCTGAAACGGTTTTATGAGTATTGGTGCAGATACCGAAGAAATGGTCGTAAACTACAGATACAGAAAGACGCTCAGGAGGGACAAGGCGAAGATAGCCTTTGCCTGTGCTTTGTGTACCGTTATGCTCGGAGGGGCCTTCGGCGGATATTTGTATTACGGCTCTTATTATGCCGCAGGCTGGCATACTCATGACAATAAGACCTACTATATAAAGTCGGATACTATGGAGCGCGTAAAGGGATACCAGATAATAGACAACACCTGCTATCTTTTCGATAACAGCGGAGTTGTTGTGAAAGACGGCTGGCATACCTACCGCGGAGACAAGTATTACGTTCGGGACGGCATAATACAGAGAGGTAAAATAGAGATCGACGGAGAGGACTACTACTTCTCGGAGGAGTCGGGCATTTTCAGGACAGGCCTTTGTACCCTTAACGGCGGCGAGTATTACTTTGATGACCACGGCTTCCCGGATACAGGGTTTGACGATACCGGCGGATACTATTATGATGACGAGGGCAAGAGAGTCACGGGCTGGGTGTCTATAAACAATCAGCAGTATTACTTCCTCAGAGACGGCAAAATGGCTGTGGGCTTTGTTGAGATAGACGGAGAGATATACTATTTCAATTCCGAAGGCCATATGATGACCGGCTGGCAGGAGGTATCGGGAAAGAGATACTATTTCAGCGATACCGGTGTAGTGCACAGGGGCTGGATGCAGCAGAACAAGAAGTATTACTACGCCGACGAGCAGACAGGAGAGCTTGCACAGGGCTTCAAGGTCATCGGCGAGGATACCTACTACTTCAATGACAGCTGCGAAATGGTCAAGGGCTGGATAACTATAGGCAGTGACAGATACCACTTCACCGATGAGGGCAAGATGAACAAGGGCTGGTATCAGGAATCGCCGTACAAGTATTATTTCGGTGAGAACGGTGCCGCGGCCTTCGGCTTTACGAAGATAGACGATCATTACTACTTCTTCAATTCTAAGAACAGACTGCTCGACGGCTGGCAGGAGGGTGCTTCGGGACTGTATTATTTCGGCGTAGGCGGTATAGTGGCTGACGGCTGGACAGATGTAGATGGAGACACGTACTTCTTCCACCACACAAACCACACGGCAGCTGTGGGCTGGACGAATACGAACGAGTATACAGATGAAGAGAAAGATGAGATAAAGCAGTTCAAGACTGATATATCGGATCTCACGAAGTATGAGAAAAACAGCTATAAGGACGGCGAGAGCCCCGATTATGACAGGATATATCAGCTTAACAGAAAGTATGCAAGCAACACCTTCAATGCCTTTGACAGAAAGGTATATGAGGAGTTCGGCGGCTCGGTGTTCTATCAGTACTATTTCTACTCCGATCATACTCTCTGCACGGGGCTGCATAATATAGCAGGGTATTATTTCTACTTTGATGAGTCAACAGGAAAGAAAGCTCACGACACCTGGAAGACCATTGACGGAGACCGCTACTATTTCGGCGCGACGGGCGCGGCTATGATGGGTGAGTTCACCGTTGACGGCACGAAGTATACCTTCTCGACCGACGGCGTATTTGCTGACGGGCTTGTCAGGGTGAACGGTGACTACAAGTATTACTACACCAATGAGGAAAGATTTGCCGAGAACGAATTTGTTACCGTCGGCGGATATATCTATTACTTTGACGGCAGCGGCTTTGCCCTCACAGGCTGGCAGACGATAGACGGCAACGACTATCACTTTGACAGCAAGGGAAGGCTTTCGGTAGGCGTTTATAAGGACGATAACGGCATTTACTACATCGATAAGGGCGGCACCAAGAAAAACAGCTGGGTAACTGCCGGCGACGATACCTACTACTTTGGCAGCGACGGCAGAGCAGAGGCAGGCTGGACAGATGTGAACGGAACGGACTTCTACTTCTCGTCTGACGGAAAGCTTCAGGACAGCTGGACAAATATCGACGGCAGAAGATACTTCCTGCAAAACGGCGTTGCCACCAGAGGCCCTGTCTATATAGACGGCACTCTTTACAACTTCGGCGAGGAGGGCTACCTGCAGGGCGGCTGGATAAACTGGAACGGCCAGAAGTACTACAATAACAGAGACGGTTCCTCTGTTACGGGCTGGAAGAATATCGACGGCGACAGGTACTATTTCGATTCAAACGGAATGATGCTGATAAACAGAAATATCGACGGCTACGATATCGATAATGACGGCAAGGCACACTAAATAATAAGAGCGGAGGGCGTGAAAGCTCTCCGCTTTTTTGCTGGTGGCAGAATGCTCTCGCTTAAGGCATCGGCAGCAGTTTCATAACAACTGTCTCTTGACCAAAGTGAGTTCCTGCGATAGACCAGAATTCAGTTTACTCCTTCGCGATAAAATTCATATATCCGTTAACAGTATGAATTGCAAAAAATATCGCTGCTGTCATAACCAATGGATAATTGTACTTCCATAATCCAAAACATAAATAGTACAGCGGAACAACTGCAAATTGACTAACTACTATCAACCGGCCAAAGTGATGCCCCGAATAATAAAATGCCCAGCCAATAAAATTGATCAGTATCATTAAAAGTGTCAATATAAAAAATGCTTTATCTCTTGTTTTTTCTATTGAGAAAAAGCTCACATCATCTCTGACAAGGAGCATCAATAAAACCATTGACAGCATACCCAATACACTTTGTAAAGTCTGTATCCACTTTAATTGCTTTTGCATATTCATTATCGGATTTGGTTCCGGTTTAACTAATGGCATTATTATATACGGGATCTCTTGCACTGCAAATGCAATAATGCCGATAAAGGATATTCCTAAATAATAATTCTTATAAAGATGAGCGATCCTTATCATTTAATAATCATCCTCTTTTATTTCATAGATCCCGGTTTAACTCAGCAGAACTATCCCGAAAAGAGACTCTCAGAAAGCCCCCTGACAGTGTGTAAAACAAATTTCAGATATCAAACACAATAGTCGCGATAGTAAAGAATATCAGCGTTGAGCAGGTATCTACGATCGTTGTGATGAGGGGCGCCGCCATGATAGCAGGGTCAAGGCCCAGCTTTTTCGCACCCATAGGGAGCATCGCTGCTATCAGCTTTGAGAGCACTACAGTTACCATTATCGCAAGGCTGACAGTGAACGCCAGCTTGTAACAGTCAACCGAGGTGTCACCGTGATAGACTAAGATGATCCTTATCGCGTTTACTATCGCAAGTATCACACTCACCAGCAGCGCTATCCTGAATTCCTTGAAAACTACCTTGAAGAAGTCCTTCATTCGTATCTCGCCGAGGGACATTCCTCTGATTATCATTGTAGATGTCTGAGAGCCGCAGTTTCCGCCCGTACCGCTCAGCATCGACAGGAACGATACCAGCACCGGCACCGCCGCAAATGCTGCCTGATAATGATTGACCACAGCGCCCGTAAGCGTCGCGGAAAGCATAAGTATCAGCAGCCACGCTATCCTGTTTTTTGCGTGAGAGAAAACAGAGGTCTTGAAATAGGAATCCTCACTGGGTGCAACGGCAGCCATTTTCGAGAAGTCCTCCGTTGCCTCTTCCGTCATGACGTCCATAGCGTCGTCGAACGTTACGATACCGACCATTCTCTGTTCATTGTCGACAACAGGAAGTGACAGCAGGTCGTATTTTCTGAAGGCCTTTGCAACAAGCTCCTTGTCCTCCAGAGTATCAACGGATATCACATTTGTCTCCATGATATCCCCGATGAGGTCATCATCATCTGCCGTGAGCACGTCAAACAGCGTCAGCACGCCGATAAGCTTCCTGCTCTCGGTAACGTACAGATAGTTAACGGTCTCCTTCACCATACCTACATGGCGTATCCTGTCAATGGCCTCCTTGACGGTGTAATCCTTGTGCAGATACACATACTCCGTCGTCATAATAGAGCCGGCACTGTCCTTAGGGTATTTGAGGATAGTGTTTATCTGGCGTCTGGTCTCGGCATCGGCGTTTTTGAGTATCCTTGCGACAACGTTTGCAGGCATCTCCTCGATGATATCAACGGTATCATCGACATAAAGATCATCGATGACCTCCTGCAGCTCACGGTCAGTGAACGAGTTTATCAGCACCATCTGCATATCCGTATCCATATACGCGAATACGTCCGCAGCGGCGTCCTTATTGAGAAGCCTGAAAAGCAGCGGCAGCTGTGCATTGCCGACCTTGCCCTCATCATAAAGCTGCTGCAGTATGGCGGCAGCGTCCACCTCGTTCATATCTATGAATATCTCGCGGATAGCCTTGAAATTCTTGCTCTCCAGAAGCTCCAGCACCTTATCGTACAAACCTCTCACCCCAGATACAAGTGTACGATCTTTTGTACACTAAGATTATTGCAGACACACTCCTGCATTCTATCCTATTATACCCCACCAGCCGTCACTTGTCAAGGTGCTTGCCGGCGCTCGCCGCACAAATCAAAAACCGCCCTCAATCCAGAGAGCGGTCTTTTTATGCCTGAATTATGTCGCAATTACAATCTGCCGCTATTGAAAAACAGCGGAAACAAAAGCAATGCACCCTGTCGGTCAGGCACTTGCCTTTTGCAGTCCATACCCTTCGGGCTTCTACGTAGACACCAATCCCTCCATAGAGTATCGT
>CACXFU010000029.1 GCA_902767035.1 uncultured Ruminococcus sp. | reverse complement strand
TGCTCTCGCCGATTTTTTACGTTGTAAAAAATCAGTGGGAAATATCACGGCTGCACGTTCCTTAAAGGCTCCCTCCTCACGCACCCCGCAAGGGGGTGCATTCCTCGGTCGCTGCGAGAAGATAGTGGTTTTATCGCCAGCAGCGCTCGCTCTACTCATATTTAAAAGCAGGCAGAAGATCGCTCCTCTGCCTGCTTTTTTATCCTATACTCCTGATTATCTGCTCCGGAAGATACACCTCGTTCGCGCCGTCTCTTATCAGCTCCGACTGGCTTATGTAGTCGGGCGACAGTATATCGTGCGCCGGTATCACAAAAACCTCTTTTGACTGCTCCAGCGCGTGGTTTACCGTGTTTAGGGTCCCGCTTCGCTCTCCTGCCTGAACTACCAGCACGCCGTCAGACAGCCCTGATACCAGCCTGTTGCGCTCGGGGAAATTCTCCTTTGCTGGCCTTGAAAGCGGATAGTATTCCGAGATCACAACACCGTGCTTCGCTATTTCGGCTTTAAGTGCCGCGCTGTTGTGCGGATAATCATAGTCGATCCCGCAGCCCAGTACCGCACAGGTAGTGCCGCCGGCCTCTATCGCTGATATATGTGCCTGCTGGTCTATGCCGTCAGCTAAGCCGCTTATCACGCAAAGCCCCTTGGCAGCAAGAGCATACGAGAACTTCGCCGCTACCCTCAGCGAGTAGTCAGACGCCTTTCTCGCCCCTATCACAGCTACGCTCCGTCCTCTTTCCGGCACGCCTATATCTCCCACGTAATATATCACCGCAGGCGGACAGGCCAGCTTTTTGAGCTTTTTCGGATATCGCCCGTCATCGTAACAGAGAACGGATATCCCCTTAGCCTTGCAGCTTCTCAGTATCGCAAGCCCCTGATTCTCATTGCAGGCGTTCGCTCTTGCGATCTCCTCATCGCTCATAAAGCCGCACCGCGAGTGGATGATGTCGTCATAAAGCTCCGCCGCGCTCTCATAATATGAGAGCACCTCCCAGAGCCTTCTGTTCGGAGATGAAAACATCACGCTCAGCATTATCCAGACAAACTCGTTATCCCATTGCTTCTGCTCCATAAAAACTCCTTAAAGATTGACCAGAACGTTGAGCACTCCGATGATAAGACCTATCAGCCCACCCAGGTTCACCACAGCATTGAGCTCCTTTTTCATCACCGACAGGATAAGCTCTTCAAGCTCCTTGTTGTCCATATCGTTTATGTGCTTCTCAACTGCGGAGCCCACATCGACCTCTTTAAGAAAGCCCGAAAGTTTTCCCCTGAGAAGTCCCTCCATAGCAATACCGATTATGCGCGTCAGCTTCTCCTGAGTGATGCTGAGCTCTGTGAACACCTGCGGAACGGTCATCTCCTCAGCCGCCGAGAGCTCCTCCTCAACGGCCTTTTCGATAGCTGCGGGCGCGTTCTCGCGGATATACTCGTTGAACTTTTCTGCGGCAGGCTTCGTAAGCTCCGCGATAAGCTCATCATTTATGAACATTGCCGCCATAGTTCCCTGTGTTTTCGCCCTGACAGAGTTCACTATCTCGCCTATCATCACCTGAGCTATGTCCATATCTGCCGCTGCCTGAGCGCCTTTTTCAACAATGTGCTCTTTGAGCTTTTTTCTGGCTGTGCTGTAGGTGCACCCCTGAGACAGGTCGCCAAGCATCTGCCCGAGCTTGTTTCTCTCGCGCATATAAAGCCCCATACAGAGCTTTTCGGCGCAAAGCTTCTTAGCCTTGTCACTGAGGACAGCGTCCTCGATATCATCACCGGTGAGCAGCGAATCGCTGACCGCCGCAGATAAGGCCTTTGCTAGCCTTGGCTTGCCCTTCGGTATAATGCCCGGAGTAAAGGGCAGGCGCCTTTTGCCTATGTATATGGGTCTGAGCGGCCTGAAAAGCATTTTTACCGCCAGATAGTTTGTCGCGTAACCGATAGCGGCGCTTATCAGAAGTGTAAGTATTATTTTAATCATCAGATATCTCTTTTCCTATTGATATAACATACACATAATTCTAACTGTAATTATTTGAATTTTTGTGAATAATATTTTTCCAACCTGTTGACAAATTGAAATATATGTGATATAATTAATACATCCAAACAGGAATTATTTTGTTCATATTTTTAGTTAACGACAAAATTATCTGGCGTTGACTGCAGCTTTGTAGTAAAGAGCAAAACTCAGAGATTTAAACCTCTGTCTGTAGGACCAGGAATTTACATCACCAAAGAGATACGCCTAAAAGGCCT
>CACXFU010000028.1 GCA_902767035.1 uncultured Ruminococcus sp. | reverse complement strand
TTCCTGCAAAGAAGGTTCCTGCATTCAAGGCAGGCAAGGCATTCAAGGACGCTGTTAACAAGTAATAAACTACAGTCAAAGACCTGACCTGTCATAGGCCGGGTCTTTACTTTTCTTTCCGCTGTTTTTCAATAGCTTTTAAAGCAAGTAAGGGAACGCTCATATAGGTTTTGCAAGGTTCGCGCAGCGTTACTATTTAATAGTTCAAAACAAAACAAACACCCTCCCCTCCGAGGGAGGGCAAACGGTTAATTAGTCCTAACTACTTACGTGGGGTGGGGGAGGTATGAAGAAAAATGAGGTTGGATAAGTATTTGAAGGTAACAAGACTTATAAAAAGGCGTACCGTTGCCAATGAGGCCTGTGATGCAGGCAGGGTAACGGTCAATGACAAGGTCGCGAGGGCATCATACGATGTTAAGGTCGGTGATGTTATAACGATTTCTATGGGCGCAAGACCGGTAACGGTCAGGGTGCTGGGAGTGACAGAGTTCGTTAAAAAAGAGGACGCGGCACAGTATTATGAGGTCATCGGATAAGAAAGCCCCTTAGCGGAGATATCACCGTTAAGGGGTATTGTTATGTATCGAACATTGAGGCGAGGGTCTTTCCGACAAGGGTGCCTGTATACCTTGCCTGAGCTATACTGTTTGCCTGACTGCCTATCTCTATCAGAAGTGAACCGTTAGTAAGATCCTGATTGTAGTGGCGGTAATCAAAAAGTATCGGTCGGGTAAGGCCGTTCCAGTCGCTTTCAAGGGCTGACTGCAATGCACAGGCAAAATGAAAGTTCTGCATATAATCGGGCATTCCCATAGTGCCGTCATCACAGCCGCTGATAAGCATTATCTGTGCGGCTTTTCTGCCGTTTATCTCGCAGACTGGGGCAAGGCGCGTGCCGTCATCGCGCTGGATACCGTCCCGGTGAACGTCTAAAACTATTTTAATTGAGGGATATTCCTCAAGCAATGCTTTTACGCTTTCTCTTGAGCTGTCATAGGCATCGTTGTAGCTGGGGTGATCGTGGATAGTTCTGTCATGCACATAGCCTATGCCGGCACGGTCAAGCTCTTCACATATGCAGTCTCCGACGGATACTACGCTCATATCGGGGTCAGTTGTTTTGCAGGAGAATGAAGCGTCATAGGCTGTTTTCTCTGTCTGCTCAAAGGCTTCCGTCGTATGGGTGTGATAGATGAGAACTTGCGGCTGCGCACTGGTCTTTTCAAGGGTGAAGTCACAGGGCTTTTTGCTTTCGGCGTAGAGGTCAGAGTTTGAAAGGGAAGTGCAGTTCTTCACCTGACCGCCGCCGTCAAGATCAAAGTAGATATCCTCTGTATAGCCCGTGAAAAAGTACTCGGTTATGGGGCCGTCCTCATTGGTGCCGTTTGAATACGGCAGGGCAGAGAGCGCCTTTGCCGAGGGCTCGGGCGACGGAAATTCACAGGACCTGATCCCGGTATCATCACTGTTGTCGGCATCAGGCTCGTCCGCAGGTATATCCCAGGCTATGTCTGTACGGGTCCTGTCCCAGTAATAGCCTATGTCTCCGGTGTTGTCAGGCACAGCGCTGCTTACTGCCTGCCCCTGAGAATAGCCCCCTGCGGAAAGCCTGGCTGCGAGCTCTGTGAGGGGCTGCATTTTTTCTGCGGCACCCGAATAAAGCCATATGCCCCAGACTGTTACAGCGCCTGCGCACATCACTGCTCCTGCTCTGAGAAAGGCTGTTCTTTGCATTAGCATTCCTCCTGAATGATCTTTATATAATTATATTCACAAAGAACAAAAAAAGACCGCCACTGCTGTGACGGTCTGTAAGTATCTGCATATGTTTACTTCTCTACTGCACGCCGCAGTCCTCATAGTCCTTCCACTGATCGTAGTAAGCTTTTTCCTCATAGTACTTATATACCAGAAATGCCGTAGATATAACTACCAGCAGAAGTGCTCCGAGAAGCTTCCAGAACGAACGCTTAGATGAATACTGCATATTATCATATCCTTTCGATGTCTTTCTGATATTATACTACTTTGCTGCCCTATTGTCAAGGGCAGGTGCAGGTGCGTGCACCTGCACCGCCGCCCCCGCCCCTCTCTCAGTAGTTAGGGGCTACTAAACCGTTTGCCCTCCCCGGAGGGGAGGGTGAATTTTTTGTTGTGGACTATTAAATAGTAACGCTGCGCGAACCTTGGAAGATGATTGACCACTTTGTAGGTCAGGCACTTTCCGGTTGCACTACTAAAAATCCGGGCTTCTCTGTTGATACCAATCGCTCCATAGAGTAGCGTGTCCAGCCGCGCGGCTAGCGCCGCCCGCTGACTTTCTTTAGGATGAAGAGGGCATCGGCGATGCTTATTTTGGTGTCTGCATTATAATCGGCTCTCGTTTTCTGCTCTGTGTTCAGAAGAGATCTGCCTGCAACGTGCCTGCTTATCATCAGCGCGTCAATGACTGTGAGGTTGCCGTCACCGTCTGTGTCGCCTTGAGCGTAGGCCGGAGCTGCCTTTGCAGGTGCCTGCCTTGTTATCGTGATAGTATAAACGCTGGATGTGCCGTTCTCGGCTGTGCAGATAACGCGCAGCACATTCGCACCTGTTTTGAGCTGTACGCTGCCGAACCCCGATACGTCAGCTGCATCATACTCGCTTATCGCAGTTATAGTTACCGATGAAGTGGTATCAGGTACCGTAGCGGTATATGAATATGTTCCCTTTGCAAAAGCAGGGGAGAGCTTCACTCCCGATACAGACAGTGTTTTCAGATAGCTGTTTGAGTTTCCGCCGTCAGTCGGCTTTGAGCAGGCTGAATCAGGCATATTGTTATATACCGGTATCTTGAACTCCATAGCGCCGCTCTTTATCTGGTCTGAATAAGCGTTTTTAAGGCTTACCGCCTCATTTGCCTGCCCGAAAACGCAGGTCATATACTGATGATAATAAAGGCCGTTTCCTCCGTCTACCATATCGAATTTCTGAAGATAAAGAGTATCCTGCCCTTTGGTTATGTAGCCATTACCTACAAATATAGAACCTCCTACGATAGACTTATACTGATTTGTCCAGGGCAGCATATAGGTCGGGTTCTCTGTCTTGGCATATTTGCAGCCCATTTCAGCGGCTGACATAGTAGATGTAGCATATGCCATAACGTCGAAGAAATTAAAGTAATCCTCAAACCCTTCTACCGTGCCGAGAGACTGCGGCGCACCGTATACGCCCTGCTCGTTGCGGCACCTTGACGCCAGATGATAAGGCGAAACTCCCGACAGCTTTGCAGCCTCCATAAAAGTGCCCGAATAGGACTTTGTCTCACCGGTATCAGGACAGGTATAATTGCCCGACATAAACGTGCCTTCAAGTATCTTCTTAACTCCTGCCTCCGTCTGATATGACGGATCATAGGAGAGGTTCTCGAACATAAAAATGTATGTATCGTTTATAAAGTTTCTGGGATCCATATAGTACATTATGATCTGCTTTGAAGCAGCCTGCCAGTACCAGCCGTCAAGCCCGTACCAGTAGTCTTCATCATAATTGTATGCGCCTTTCTCCATTGACTTCCACGAATCTGGAGCGCCGTCATGCACAAGGTTCCTTCCCAGAACACATTCCTGTGTAACAGCTGTGTTCCAGTCCACGCCGAGCTGCTGTGCCGTGAATACCCAGTTCGGGTGCAGAGAGTGCATCGTTCTCAGATACGGCTTGTAGCTCTCAGGAAAGCCCTGAGCTGTCATATACGCTTCAAAATCAGCGCTTGATGCCCCTGACGCTGCTGCCTGAGATACAGAGGCGCTCTGTGACTGAGCGGATGACGTGATATCTATGTAGTTTGAAGCACAGTAGCCTGTCAGATCTCCGGCACTTATTTTGTACCATTCGCCGCCTTCACTGTCCTTGGCTGAACCGATGATCGTTACAGTCTGACCCTCGGTTATCTGTCCTACCTTAGAGTATTCTGTTCCTGCTCCTGACCTTACGTTCAGAACATCACAGCTGCACTTGCCTGTCTTATCAGCCGCAAATGCAGAAACTGCCCCGACGCTGCCCATAACAACAAGCAGCGCCAGCGACAGCATAATTGAGATCAATCTTCTGCCCATTTCACTAACACCTCTTGGAATCTCCGACATTTTTACACAAGCTTTTGTACATTTTTTTGTCTTTAGTACAAAAGATTACACTTATTATATTCAATCTTTTGGCGTTTGTCAAGAGGGATTCCGTTAACAAAAAGTTTACATATAAATATTTTGCCGTGATTTTATAATATTACAATTTGATTACAATACATTTTGTGTCCTGTCCCGAAATTTACCCATATATCTAGTGATTGCAATTTTTTATGAAAAAAATAGCCAAATTTTTTGGCTTAAATTCGCTGTTTTGACTATTGACTGCATATATTAAATAGGTTATAATTCAAATTGCCGACGGGGAAAATTCGGCAGTTTTTTACTTAATTGTACGAAAATTTGTTCTTTTTAAGATCAAAAATCAAAAGTTTAATAAATTAATCAAATTGAGAGCTCTCGTCTGAGACAGGAAGAGCGGCGATCTTGAAATCAGAAAAGGAGGAATACGATGAAGAGACTGAGAGTATGCAAGCCTGCGCTTGGGGCTGCGACCGCCTTTCTTATGGTATCTTCGATAATATCGATGGCGGCATCTGCTTCAGGCACCAATGAGATAAAGCTCAGGGCTGACAAGACCTCTGCCGAAGCCGGAGACACTATTAATGTTACAGCGTCCATCGCGCCTGACAAGATCGGTGTTGCGGGCTTCACATTTGATATACATTTTGATCCGAACGATGTTGAGGTATATATCCCCACAGAAGATGAGCTTGGCGGAAAGTACAGTCTTTCCTCCGAATACTCGGTCATCACGAATTACAGCGCTTCCGAGTCGTCTGTAAAGGTAGTGGGTGCAAACCTGAAGGGCGAGAATGTGACCTCTGAGAATGATGTTGCGCTGGCTACATTTGTAGTTAAGGACACGAATGACGGAAAGGCAGACTTCTGGATAGAGGTAGATACCCTTATAAAAGAGAGCGGAGATGATTATGTATCCGCAAGCTACAGCGCACCTGCCAAGGAAAAGCCTATGGGCATAACTATCGTAAAGAACGAGGAGACCAAGGCTCCGGAAACTACAACTACCACCGAGGCTACTACCGCTGCAACTACCAAGGCTGCCACAAAGGCAACTACAACGACAACTACTACCACCACTACTACGACTACCACCACAACAACAACCACTACTGCCGCTGAGCCTGAGGTGACTGAGGCACCTGCGACCGAGAGCACAACAACGGCAGCACCTGTAGTTACCGAGGCACCTGCTGTAACATCGGCAGCACCTCAGACAACTCAGATCACACTGACTACAACGAAGAAAAACTATGTTGTAACAGCTGCGCCTGCCGAAGAGGCAGCACAGAGCGAGAAGAAAAACTATGTTGTAGAAAACACTGACGAGACCGCAACTCCTGCAGAGCAGAGCACTCAGAGCGAGCAGACACAGCCCGTGAATATGAACGAGGCTGCAAAGGCACTGTTCGATTATGTGGCAGGAGCAACAGGCTTCAACAGTGAGGAAACTGTTCAGTACAGCTTCAGGCTTTCAGATCATATCAGCGATTATTCTCAGAATTATGATATCAAGGTAAATATCGACACCAGCGGCACCGTTAACGGCGCAGTAGGTGCAATGAGAGACGGTGAGTGGTCAAGCGAGCCTGCAAAGACCTACGGCGATACCGAGGACAGCTGGACTTATGAGAACGTTGACCCCAACAACACCAGCGATCAGATATTCGTTCAGCTTTATTCGCTCAGCGCTAACGCTGAGTTCGAGATCGAGTCTATCGATATCATACCTGTCGGCACACATGAGTCGGCAGCTCACATAACTGCGGAAGATACGGCAGCAGTCGGCGAGACCGCACCTGTTGATATCAGTGAGGCAGTAGGCGAGACTGAGCCCGTAGAGAACGGCTCCGCAACTGTGCCTGTTGAGAATAAGGAAGATGCAAACACTCAGCCTGATGATACACAGTCTCAGCCTGAGAGCACCACCGAGACCCCGGCAGAGCCCGTTATCAGCAACCCTGAAAGCTTTGCCAAGACCGAGGCAAAGGTAGCCGAGATGGAATCCTCGGCAGCCGAGAAGGAAGCAGCACCCGCTGCAGACAGCAAGAAAAATCCGAACACGGGCTTTACAGCAGCAAGAAATGTCCTTACTGTTGCGGCCCTCGGAGAGATATTCTTTTCACTCTTCGTAGTCTTTTATAACAGATATATCTATAAAGACGATGAAGAATGAGACAAAACGGATCTGAAAAAGCACCCCGGGCATTGATAGCTCGGGGTGCTTTGCTGTTAATGAGATGAGCTGTCCTCAGCTTGTGAGGAGCTCTCGTCATAGTGTATGGGCTCGGTCTCCAGACCCTGATCGTTGGTCTGTTCGGCTCGCTCGGTGAGGTCAGCAAGCATTTTTTCAAGTGTCTTCATGCTTTTGTCGTAGTTTTCCTGCATAGTCTCTTTTGAGTCGCCGAAGGTAGTGGTGGGGTACCTCATTGAGAGGTGAACATCGTTCGGCATATTCTCAAACCTCAGCTCCTCTGCGAGGAACCCGAAGTTAAGGCTCAGGCCGTCCTCGTCGATATACTTGCTGTCAGGGAACCTTGAAGGAAGCGTAGGATCCATAAGCTGCATAAATTCCTCGTCAGTGTTTGAATCCGTGATGAACAGAATGTCCTTTCCCTCCTGCAGGGCAGCGAGCAGCTTTGTGTTGTCGGGGTCCTGCCCGAGATACCTTGAAGTGTTAGGCCCCTGAGGCGCCATTATCACATCAACATGAACATATCCGTTCCCGTCAAGGTCATCGGTGTATTTTTCAAAGAACTCCTCAAGCTCCTCGTTTCGGGTCTCCAGCCCGTTATTTGAGATGACCACGACAGTCAGGTCTGCACGCTCTCTCCTGAGAGTATCTATCAGTATGAATACAGCCGCAGCAAGCATAAAAACAATGAAAATTATCATAAACTTGTAATGATAAATAAAATTAGCTATCCATGCTTTGCCGTGAAGCTCTGTTTTTTCGTGGTGCTCCTCTTTGATTGTGGACTCTTCCTCATCTATCACACCTGAACGCAGCTTTATAAGCTCCAGCCGCTCTCTCTTCAGCCTTTCCTCGCGCTCCTTCTCGGCAAGCTTTTCCTGCCTCTTTTTCGCTTCCAGCTGCTGCTCGTAAAGCTCCTGCTCACGCTCTCTCGCGGCGCGTGCCTGATCGGCTAAGCTTTTTTCATATTCATAGTCTTCATCATCTATCAGGTTGTCACCCGTCTGGATGCCTTTTTTGTCTGACAATCTTATCCCTCCCCGGATAATAACTGATAACATTATATACTATGGTTATGAACTCCGTATTAACAAAAATAAGGGCTGAATTTCATAAAAAATGACTATATACAATGGAGAAAATATCCTGTATAATAATTGTAAGAGTTATAACCGAAAGGCGGGATGATCATGCTTAAAAAGATAGAACAGAGAGAAACCAGAAAAACAGATGTTATCGAGAGGATAAAGAGTCTCAGGCTGGAGCTTGCAAAGCTTGAAACTCAGATCAAGGACGCAGGACTGCCTGTTATCATCACTTTTGACGGCTGGTCTGCTGCGGGAAAGGGCTCGCTCATATCGCAGGTGATAAAAGCGCTCGACCCGAGATTTTTTGAGGTGGTCTCAGTGAGAGCTCCCTCGGATACCGACAGGAGAAAGCCGTGGATGTTCCGCTTCTGGAAGGAGATACCGATGAAGGGCAGGTTCACTATATTTGACCGCAGCTGGTATCATGACTGTGTGAACGGCTATATGTACGGGGAGCTGGGCAAAAAGGGCTACAAGCACAGGCTAGGAGATATAGCCACATTTGAGCGCCAGCTGACTGACGACGGCTATCTGATCATAAAGATATTCCTGCACATAACGCGCAAGGAGCAGAAAAAGAGGATAGAGAAGCTGCAGTCATCAAACGTTACCGCGTGGAGAGTTGATGACAAGGACAGATATAATCTTGAGCACTATGATGAGTTCAGAGACGCTTATGACGAGCTTATCGAGAGCACGAACTTTGACTATGCCCCGTGGAACGTTATAGGTGCGAATGAGAAGACCTCAGCCGTGCTGGATATTTATGAGGTGATAATCGGCAGTGTCAAGGGTGCACTTGCGGCAAAGGCTGATAAGAAAAAGTTTATCCCCAAGGCACAGTTTGAAACTGTAAGCCCTGCACTTGAAGGGTTCAACAGCGTGCAGGTGCCTAAGCTTAAAGATATCGACCTTGACAAGAGCCTTACCGAGGAAGAATACGAGGAGCAGCTGGACAAGTATCAGAACAAGCTTTTCAAGCTGCAGAACCTCTGCTATCAGAAGAAGATACCTGTGATAATCTGCTATGAGGGCTGGGACGCAGGCGGCAAGGGCGGAAATATCAAGCGTCTTGCTGCGGCGCTTGACCCGAGAGGCTATGAGGTAAAGCCTATCGCAGCACCTGAACCGAGCGAGCTTGCAAGGCACTATCTGTGGCGTTTCTGGAACAGGCTTGAAAATGACGGTCACTTCACTATCTTTGACCGTACCTGGTACGGCAGGGTAATGGTAGAGCCTATAGAGGGCCTCACCCCGAAGGACAGAGTAGATCAGGCATACAGAGAGATAAACGAATTTGAGGCACAGCTTGCCGATTGGGGAGCAGTTGTCATCAAGTTCTGGATAAACATTGACAAGGACGAGCAGTACCGCCGCTTCAAGGAGCGCGAGGAGACCCCTGAAAAGCAGTGGAAGATCACCGATGAGGACTGGCGCAACCGCGAGAAGTGGGACATCTACGAGGAGTACATTGACCGCATGACGGAGCTGACCTCTACCGAGACTGCACCGTGGGTCATCATTGAGGGCAACGACAAGAAATATGCCCGTATCAAGGCTTTGAAGACCGTTATCAAGAGGGTAGAAGAGGCGCTTGAGAAGAAATAATTGATCGAAAAAACAGCTTCACCATTTTTTCAGGTGAAGCTGTTTTTATCATATCTTTTTAAGGTCATCAAGGCTTGAAAGCGCCAGCTTTGCAAGCTCTGAGGTCATATCCTTTTTCCTGCGCTCAGGGCGGTATACCTTTAGAGTTACGGGCTTGTCCGCGCTCAGAGGTGTTATCTCCTGTTCAGGCTCTTTGGGCAGTTCTTCCGGCGCAGGCTCTTCTGGTAAGGCAGCTGCCGGTTCGGTCATCTCCTTGACAGCCTGCTCATTAAGTGCCGGCATCACCTGAGTTGGCGGCTCGATCGAAGACACCTTCTTCTCGATAGCGTCCGCGATCTCGGCAGTCTTTTCAAGCTTTTTCTCAGAGGTCTCCTCAACAGCCTGCTGTGCCTTGTCAGCATTGTTCAGCTTTACTATCCCCGCGACGTTTTTCTTCTGGGTAAGTATCCGCAGCTCTTCTTCATCCATATAAGGCTTTATGCCGATCACGGAGATATTGTCGGTGCTCCCGTTTCTCAGCGCAAGATGGAACAGTGCACTGAGCTTTTTCGATATCGGTATATCGAGCTCCATTCCTATCTCTATCTCCTCAGGCGTGACAGCGTCAGAGAAGCCGTCAGACGCTATTATCAGCATATCGTCCGGCTCCTTCCCGAAGCCTGAGACTATCGGCGTCATATCTATCACAGGGTCGTTAAGGGTGCTCCCGACGGATGAAACTATCGCATTTGAATACTGCGGCTCAAGCTCGGAAATATCATCGATCCTGCCGTGGTCATACATATACTGCCCGTATGACTGATCCGTAGATATCTGGCGGACGGTTCCGTTCACGTAGCGGTACATTCTGCTGTCACCTACATTGACGCAGCAGGCACGCCCGTGTTCATCAACTGTAAGTGCGCAGAGGGTAGTCTGCATATTGGCAGAGCCTTCCGTTCTTACGCCGTGCTTTTTGATCTTGTTGTGGATAGTCATTATCCTGTGCCTGATATCGACCGTTGAATTATAATCCACCGCCGAAAGGTATCCTAGACACAGCCTTGATGCAAGCTCTCCTGCATTCTCTCCGCCGACGCCGTCGCACACAGCCGTTATGAAAGGCGCCGAAACGCAGGCCTCATAGCTGCCGTGGTCGAGCACAACGTGATCTATCAGTATAGAATCCTCATTAAGCTCACGGAAATTGCCCTTGTCCGTGATACCGAATATGTAGTAAAACATATCATTTCTCCTGTCAAGGTCGGGGTCATATCCTTTCTGCGATGAGATCTCCCATCTTCCTGCAGCCTACTATCGTGCAGCCCTCGGAGCTGATATCTCCTGTTCTGTAGCCCTCATCGAGCACCTTTGATACGGCAGCCTCTATCGCATCGGCTTCCTTGTCCATATCGAACGAATACCTGAGCATCATTGCCGCAGAGATTATTGTAGCAATCGGGTTAGCCTTGTCCTGTCCGGCAATGTCAGGTGCTGAGCCGTGGCTTGGCTCATAAAGGCCGAACTTTGTATCGTTCAGAGAAGCCGAAGCCAGCATACCGAGTGAGCCCGATACCATAGCAGCCTCGTCAGACAGGATATCACCGAACATATTCTCGGTAAGCACCACATCGAACTGAGCAGGATCTCTCACAAGCTGCATTGCGCAGTTATCCACCAGCATATGCTCAAGCTCTACCTCGGGGTAGTCCTTAGCCACTTCGTTAACTATCTTTCTCCAAAGCCTTGAAGAATCGAGCACGTTCGCCTTATCGACGCTCGTTACCTTCTTTCTTCTCTTCATAGCTATATCAAAGCCCTTTATCGCTATTCTCCTGATCTCGTTCTCGTTATAAACGAGGGTATCAACGGCTGTTTCAAGGCCGTCTCTCACTTCGGTCTTTCTGTCGCCGAAATAAAGGCCGCCCGTGAGCTCTCTCATTATCATCATATCGAAGCCGTTTTCAACTATATCCTCTCTCAGAGGGCAAGCGTCCTTCAGCTGGCTGTAAAGCACAGCAGGCCTGAGGTTTGCAAAAAGGCCGAGCTCTTTTCTTATTTTCAGAAGCCCTGCTTCGGGTCTCAGCTTAGGCTCCAGCTTATACCAGGGTGAGGTCGAGGTGTTTCCGCCGATAGCACCGAGCAGGACAGCGTCAGCTGCCTTTGCGGTGGCAACAGCCTCGTCAGTCAGCGGCACTCCGCAGGCATCTATCGAGCAGCCGCCCATAAGTATGTCGGTATATTCAAACTTATGCCCGAACTTTTCTGCCGTCTTATCGAGCACCTTTATCGCCTCGGTAACGATCTCGGGGCCTATGCCGTCTCCTCTTATTACCGTTATTTTCTTTTCCATAATTATTCCTCCTGTTTTTATACTGCCTTACTGTACCGCATCAAGCTCCTCAGGCGTCGTCACCTGGATAGTGCAGGAATCGCATACCTTATCGGCAGTTGTTATCATAATGCTCGTGCAGATATGAGCCTTACCCTCTGCCAGCTGATCGCGGCAGTAGAGCTCGCACACCTTGCCCATAAGCATATTTTTCATATAAGCTCCCTCGTCATCAGCTATCGAGAAATCGAGCTGACTGTAATCTATCTCCTCATCGTCAAGATAGAACGCCCAGTAATATGAACAATTGTTGTTGTCCTTGTTGCGTATGCAGTTATCAGACAGAGCCCTGCTTATGCCCTCTTCACCGTCTCCCAGAGAGAAGCCCTGAGACAGCCTTATCTTCGAGCCGTAAAGCTGCGGAGCGTTCACACTGAATGTACGGGTGCTCAGCTTTTCGCTTATCTCGGGAGAAGACCCTGTCAGCAGAGTGCTGCGCTCATGTGAATATGAGCCCTTTATCGCTTTGCTGATCTCCTTATCGCTCCACACAAGGTCGACCCTTGTATCATCAATGTAAATAGTAAACGGCTTTTCATCACTGCCATAGTGGTATTTTCCGTCGCCCTCACTGTCGTTTTTCTTGCTGCTTTCAGGCATACGCGTTGTGAGAACTATCACTATCGCTATAATGAAGATCGGCAAAAGGTAGATAAGCGCTTTTTTAAGATCATCTCTGTCGAACAGTTCCATATTATGCTCCTTTGAGGCTGTTTCACGATACGAACGAAAAGGGAACACGCAGGGCGTATTCCCTTTTGGGCTTTACTGATCTTTAAGTGAGTTGAGAAGTCCGTTCTTGTTGATGATGTTGATGAGAAATTCAGGGAAAGACTGCCCCTGATAGGTCTCGTTCTTTGTGAGGTTGGTTATAACACCGGTGTCAAAGTCGATCTCGACCTCATCGCCGGCACTGATCTTCTCGGCTGCCTCATTGCATTCGATTATCGGCAGTCCTATATTGATAGCGTTTCTGTAGAATATCCTCGCAAAGGTCTTCGCTATAACGCAGGAAACACCGCTTGCCTTGATAGCGGCAGGCGCGTGCTCTCTTGATGAGCCGCAGCCGAAATTAGCCTCAGCAACGATGATGTCGCCCTGCTTTACGTTTTTTGCGAAATCTATGTCGATATCCTCCATACAGTGCTTTGCAAGCTCGTTCATATCGGCAGTGTTGAGATACCTTGCAGGGATAATAACGTCGGTATCCACATTGTCACCGTATTTAAAAACTGAACCCTTTGCTTTCATTTCACGATCTTCCTTTCTTATGCGTTCTTATAATCCTTGGAATTGAACAGGTTTGTACCGTTCGCCTGCTGTCTGAGCTCATCGTATATCAGCTCAAGATATGCGGTGTCGAGCTCATCTTTTGTTCTCGTGATGAAATAGCATACTTTCACCTTGTGGAACATACCCTCTTTGGTCAGCGCAAAAACAGGCTTTCCGTCGATCTGGGTAGCCATATAGTTATTTATGCCCTTCTTGTCGATTATCGCCTGAGTCTGATCGCAGGTGAAGGCGTTCTGGTCATGAAGTATCCTTATCATTTCATCTGCACGGTCTTCTTTCTGGGAGTCGTTAAGACTGGTGCCGAATTTTTTGGTGATAAGGCTCAAGATCGTGTCATGGAAAATTACGCTCAGATAATTCTTCAATCGATCTCCCCCTTCCGAAAGGATTTTGATTTATATGTCAAGTGTCGCTGTTTATCTGTCAGTCCATCAGCTCAAGAGGCTGTGTTATCACTCCCGTAACAGCAGATGCCGCAGCCACATACGGAGATGCGAGGTAAACCTCTGATTCGGGGTGTCCCATTCTGCCCACGAAGTTTCGGTTAGTTGTTGCAACGGCTCTCTCGCCTTTAGCAAGTATTCCCATATGACCTCCGAGGCAGGGGCCGCAGGTAGGTGTTGACACTGCACAGCCTGCTTTGATGAATATCTCAGTAAGGCCTTCTTTTATGCACTGCATATAGATGTCCTGCGTTGCAGGGATAATGATGCACCTTACGTTCTTTGCAACTTTTCTGTCCTTGAGTATCTCGGCAGCGGCTCTCATATCCTCTATCCTGCCGTTTGTACATGAGCCGATCACGACCTGATCTATCTCAACACTTCCGAACTCGTCAAACGTCTTGGTGTTCTCAGGCAGGTGAGGGAAGGCAACTGTAGGCTTTATCTCACTGAGGTTTATGGTATACTCGGCAGCATATTCTGCATCTTCGTCAGCCTCAAATATCTTATACTCTCTCTTCACCCTGTCCTTAACGTAGTCAAGCGTTACCTGGTCTACAGCGAAAATGCCGTTCTTTGCGCCTGCTTCGATAGCCATATTTGCCATGCAGAGTCTGTCCTCCATAGAAAGGTTTATAAGTCCCTCTCCGGAAAACTCCATAGACTTGTAAAGCGCACCGTCAACTCCGATGAGCCCTATGATATGCAGGATAACGTCCTTTGCAGCGCTCCATTTAGGCAGCTTACCCACTATGTTGAATTTTATTGCCTCAGGCACCTTGAACCAGGTCTTGCCCTTTGCCATTCCGGCACACATATCGGTCGAGCCTATACCTGTCGAGAAAGCGCCGAGAGCACCGTAGGTGCAGGTGTGAGAATCTGCACCGATAATGCAGTCGCCGGGGGCAACTATGCCCTGCTCCGGCAGAAGTGCGTGCTCAATGCCCACTCTTCCGACATCGTAAAAATGCGTTATGTTATATTCGCAGGCAAACTCTCTGCACTGCTTGCACTGTGCAGCCGCCTTGATATCCTTGTTAGGCGTAAAATGATCGAGCACCACCGTTACCTTATCCTTGTCAAATATCTCGGTGAAGCCTGCCTTGTTGAATTCATTTATAGCGACCGGCGTAGTTACGTCATTGCCGAGGACGAGATCCAGGTCTGCCATGATGAGCTGGCCTGCCTTGACCTCATCAAGTCCCGCATGAGCTGCGAGGATCTTCTGCGTCATTGTCATTCCCATAAGTGTTTCTCCTTACAATATTTATAAATTAAAATATACTGATACTACTATATTATAACACTTTCTACGTGAGAATATATTAACAATTTATGTCTTTTACATTAACAAAAACTATATCTTATGAATTTGTTTTGCTCGGATAGCGATTTTCGGGCAGACAAAAAAACTGCCTTAAATTTCAGCACATTTATTTTTCCTGCGTGCAAAAAATAATATCAGAAGAAGGGAGTGAACAAAAAAATGAGTTTAAAACCGTTGGTCACGGGCATTTCGGCGGCTGCAGCGGCAGGCTATGCTGCGTTCACCGTAAGCAGAAAGGCCGAAAAGCAGAAGAAAAAGATAAAAAGCAAGGCATCAAAGGCGCTGCGTTCGATAAGTGATTTTATCGACGGACTGAATATGTAGACAGAGCAGGGGGCAGTTCAGGGGGACTGTTCCCTGTTTTGTTTTTTTGTATTTACTTTTTGGAAAGCTTGTGTTATACTATATATGAAAATGATCTTTACGGAGGGCTGTAATATGAATAATTACGACAGAGCAATAGTTAGCCTTGGGGATGCAAATTATCTTTCGGCAGTGTTTGACAAGGCTGAAAAGGAGAAAAAGCTCAGCATAGTTTATCTCGGCGGTTCTATCACTATGGGTTGCTATACCGAGACTGAGGAGAACAGATACGTAAACCTTTCCGAGAAATGGTTTGAAGAGAAGTTTCCGCAGGCTGCGATCTCATTTTTCAACGCTGGCATAGGCGCCACCACCTCACAGTTCGGCGCGGCAAGGGCTGACAAGCACGTTCTTGACAAAGAGCCGGACCTTGTGTTTGTTGAGTTTTCGGTGAATGATGACAACACTCAGCTTTTCAGGGAGACCTATGAGAGCCTGATAAGAAAGCTTTTAAAGGCGCCGAGCGTAAAGGCAGTGGTGCTTATCAACAATCTATTCTACGATGACGGCAGGAACGCTCAGGAGATACATAATGAGATAGGCCGGCATTACGGCCTGCCGATAGTGAGCGTAAGAGACTACATATATCCGCTGCTTGAATCGGGAGAGCAGAAGCGTGAGGACTACACTCAGGATATGCTTCACCCGAACGATAAGGGTCACGCTATGATAGCAAGGCTCATAAGGCACCTGCTCGACAAGGAATACGAATGCAGGATAGATGACCCCGTCAAGCCGGCTCTCGCATCACCTGTGACAGCCTGCAGATATGAGGATTCAAAGAGATATCAGAATCAGGACATAACTGTAAAGAGCGAGGGCTTTGCCTCTGACCTGCACGAGAGCACACAGTGGTCGGATCCGTTCAAGGGCGGCTGGCTAGGCAGCAAAAAGGGGTCTAAGATAACGTTTCTCGTCAAGGGGAGCATATTGATGCTCCAGTGGAGAAGAACGATAAACAAGCCTGCGCCGAAGGCCTATGCCGTGGTTGACGGGAACACCGATGAGAGGGTGCTGCTTGATGCCAACTTTGATGAGGACTGGGGCGATCTCTGTGCGCTGACCACCGTTGCGGACAATGCCGGCAGCGGCCTGCACACGCTTGAAGTCATCATCGACGAAGAGGGCAAAGAGGACAGCCCGTTTATGATAATCAGCGTTATAGCTGCAAACTGACGACCGGAGGGTGATATAAATGACCGATCTTAAAGTGCTTCTGAGAAAGGCGAACACATTGGTGATATTCAGGGGGCTTTACGATGACCCTGTGTTCTCTGCCTTTGTAAGAGCTATAGACAGCTGTGCCTCGGGCGACAGCGACAGGGCAGCGGCTGATTACTGCGTGTTTGCGTCAAGGCTTTATGAAAAGGGCGATGACCTTACAGAATACATACTGAGCATTACGCTTCAGGACGAGAATATCTATACGTTCAGGAGAGGTGAGGGCTCGCGCACGGGTATGCTGCTTGATGAGTGCCTTGCAAATGAGCTCGCTGTCATAGAGGAACTGTCTCAGCTGCAGAGCTCCGAGCTGACCTCAAAGATCGGATATGACGAGTTCCTCCCGAGATACTGCACCAGACAGATAGACTTCTCTCAGGTCTATGCTGACAGGATGCACCGCATCGGTGAGTTCGGCTACGGAATATATTCAAGGCATCATGTGTTCGTTATGAAAGACGCAAAGATAGTGCCTGTTGCCTATCCCGATCCTATAAGGATCTCACAGCTGCACTGCTATGAGGCTGAGCGCTCTGAGGTGATAGCTAACACTCTGGCGTTTCTTTCAGGGAAGCCTGCGAATAACGTTCTCCTCTACGGTGACTGCGGAACAGGCAAATCATCGACCGTAAAGGCAATAGCGAACGAGTATGCATCAAAGGGGCTCAGGCTGATAGAGCTGAAAAAGAAGCAGCTCCACCTTATCCCAGATATAGTCGGCAGCATAAGCAGGAACCCGCTGAAATTCATAGTGTTCATAGATGATCTGTCCTTCACTGAGGACGATGATGATTTTGCGGCTCTCAAAGCAATACTGGAGGGCAGCGTATCGTCTACCGCGAAAAACCTCAGGATATACGCGACCTCTAACAGAAGGCATCTTGTCAGGGAGACTTTTTCGGCGCGCGAGGGTGACGAGGTACACCTGAGAGACACGATGCAGGAATTTTTGTCGCTGTCTGACAGGTTCGGGCTGACGGTCACCTATCAGAAGCCTGATAAGAAGATATACCTCGAAGTCGTAGAGCGGCTTGCAGAGGAATACGGCATCGGAATGCCGAGGGAGGAGCTCTTTATGAGAGCGGAGCGCTTTGCACTGGGCAAGGCGGGCAGGTCTCCCAGGGCTGCAAAGCAGTTCATAGAATTTCTGAAGGGAAGTGAAGACGATGCCTGAGTTTGTACTTTGTGAAAAGGATGATGATCTTCAGCTGGCAGCGGCGCTGGCAGACGAGATCTGGCACGAGCATTTCCCGGGGATGATCTCACTGGCGCAGACAGACTATATGGTAGGGAAGTTCCAGTCCTTCGAGAGTATGAAGGAGCAGGCGGAGAATGAGAACTACAGCTACTACCTTATAACGGATGACGGCGAAGCTATCGGCTATTTTGCGATAGCGCCCAAGCCCGACGGCACGATGTTCCTCTCAAAGCTCTACATAAGGCGTGAGCACCGCGGCAAGCATTATTCTACGGCGGCGTTCAGGTTCATCTGTGATAAGGCGCGTGAGCTGGGTCTCGGCAGCGTTTGGCTGACTGTGAACAAGAATAATGACAGGGCGATCGCAGCGTATGAGGCGTTCGGAATGAGAGTTGCAAGAACTCAGCAGACTGATATAGGCGACGGCTTCATTATGGATGACTATGTCTATGAGCTGGAGCTTTGAACGGAGGTAAGCTATGATATATGCCGGTATAGTTGCAGGCGGAAGCGGCACAAGGCTGAAAAGTGCCCCGGTGCCGAAGCAGTTTCTGACAATTGGTGAGGTGCCGATAATTATCAGAACGGTGAAGGTGTTCTGCTCGGTCAGTGAGGTGGATAAGATCATCATAGGCATAAAGCCTGACTGGGCTGACATTACGGGAGAGCTGCTGGACAGGTACGGTATCGACAGGCAGAGAGTGCTCATAGTAAACGGCGGTGAGAACAGGAATTCTACCGTGCTGAATATTGCGGCGTTCATTAAAGAGAAGTTCGGCATCACCGAGGCGGATATGATCCTCACCCACGATGCCGTGCGCCCCTTCGTTGATGAGCGCATTATCAGAGATAATATAACAACTGCCATGAGAGACGGCCTTTGCGGAACGTATATCACCTCGGCAGATACAGTGGTAGCGTCGCAGTCGAGTGTCTATGTTGACAAGACGCTTGACAGAAGGACCCTCTATCAGGCACAGACGCCCCAGACCTTTCCGCTTGACAGGCTCTATGAGGAGCTTTCGGTGCTTAGCGCCGAGGAGCTTGACAATCTTACCGATACGTGCTCCGTCTTTACGAGAAAGGGAGAGCGCATACGCATGGTATGCGGCAGCAAGCTCAACTTCAAAATAACCTCAAAAGACGATCTCACCCTTGCTGACGCCCTGGCGCAGCAGATGCAGGAAATATAAACAATGCCCCGACCTTGAACGGCCGGGGCATTTAGTATGCAGATTATTTTATTCCGTATTTTTTCAGGAGCACCTCTATCTTCTTGTGGGGGTCTATAACCTGAGAGATCGACTTGTCATGGTTGAGAGATGCTATAAAGTAAGCTATATACTTAGCACAGTTTACCTCGTGGAACCACGGTGATGCGAGCAGCTCGGGCTTTCTGTAGGTGAGGTTCGTTCCGAAAACGCCGTCGATTATGCCGTCGCTGTATGCTTTGTTGAACTTGTCCAGTCCGTTTGTGAAGATAGGATAGGTAGCGTAGCAGTAGATCTTGTTTGCCTTTCTCTTCTTGAGCTCGAGCGCAACGTCAAGCATCGACTCGCCCGAGGAGATTATGTCATCAGCAATGAAGATGTCCATTCCTGCACAGTCTCTGCCGATATATTCGTGAGCAACGATCGGGTTTCTGCCGTTGACTATCTGAGAATAGTCACGTCTCTTGTAGAACATTCCGAGATCAACACCCAGAACGGAAGCATAATACATATTCCTGTTGATAGCGCCCTCATCGGGAGATACTATCATAAAGTGGTTCTTATCGGGCTTGAAATCTTCAAGGTCTCTGAACATAGCCTTCAGTACCTGATAGGACGGGATGATGTTGTCAAAGCCCATGAGAGGAACTGCGTTCTGAACTCTGGGGTCGTGAGCATCAAAGGCAAGAATGTTTGAAACGCCCATAGCCTGGAGTTCCTGTAAAGCTACCGCACAGTCAAGAGACTCTCTGTAGCTTCTTCTGTGCTGCCTGCCGCCGTAAAGCGAAGGCATTATGATATTTATTCTGTGAGCCTTTCCGCTGGCTGCCTGAATGATCCTTTTAAGATCCTGATAGTGGTCATCAGGGGACATTGAGTTCTGGTTGCCGAAATAATCGTATTTGCAGCTGTAGTTGCCTACGTCGCAAAGAATGAAAAGATCCATTCCCCTTATGGTCTCCTTGATAAGACCCTTCGCATCACCCGAAGAAAATCTCGGACAATCCGTCTCGATAAGGAAGGTATCCTTGAAATGCTCGTTCTCGTTGGCCCAGTTGGTAAGATATCCGTTGACCTTCTCACCGATCTCACTGGCACTCTTCATGGCGATAAGCCCGAGAGGCGCCACTCTCGAATCGTTGTCAAACAGTACGTTCTCAGCGTTGCTCATAGTTTGCCGTCCTCCTACAATAAGATTATAATCCTATTATAGCTTATTTTCCCCTCTTTTACAAGAGTTTTTTACCCCAAAAACAGATTTTTTGCTATTTTCACAATTTTTTCTGCATATCAGTGTTAGATTTGCCTAATTCTATCGGAAGTTTATGAACCTGCAAAAAAAGTCTTGCGTTTTCAGATGAAATGTTATATAATAAAATGGAATAGGTATGTACGCATACCTTATGAATTAAGTAAGGGAGTAATAACAAATGACAAAGACACAGAGATACTTTACAGATCTGAAAAATAAGAGGGTAGCTTTCATAGGCGTGGGCGTCAGCCACACGGAGCTTATAAAGATATTCCTCAGCAGAGGCATCAAGTGCGTTGTCTGCGATAAAAAGGACGAGGACGAATTTGATGAGCTGATATACGAGGAGCTTTCGGCAAAGGGCTGTGACTTCTCGCTGGGAGAGAACTATCTTGATGAGATCTTCAACTGTGACGTCGTATTCAGAACACCCGGTATGTACTATAATGACCCTGTTCTCACCAGAGCGAGAAAGCAGGGCGTTGTCATAACGTCTGAAATGGAGACGTTTTTCGACCTTTGCCCGTGCAGAACGTTCGGCGTTACGGGCTCTGACGGAAAGACCACAACCACAACACTTATAAGCGAGCTTTTAAAGGCTGAGGGCAAAAGAGTACACCTCGGCGGGAATATAGGAAAGGCACTCCTGCCGATAGTTGAGACGATGGCGGAGACCGACGTTGCAGTGGTGGAGCTTTCAAGCTTTCAGCTCATTTCGATGAGAACATCTCCGATGACGGCAGTTATCACTAATATAACTCCGAACCACCTGAACGTTCACGGCACTATGGAGGAGTACATCGGTGCAAAAACGAACATTATCGCCCACCAGAGCGGCTACTCAAAGACCGTTCTCAATGAGGACGATGAGACTACGATAGGCCTCTCCTATATGGTAAGGGGAAGGCTCTATACGTTCTCTCTTCAGCACCCGGTAGAAAAGGGTACTTATCTGCGAGAGGACGGTATGCTCTGCTTTACCGAAAACGGAAAGACCACCCCGATAGTTCATAAAGACGATATCCGCATACCGGGTATTCACAATGTTGCGAATTACCTTGCGGCTATCTGTGCAGTCTGGGGCGAGGTAAGCATCCAGAGCATAGTTTCTGTCGCTCAGAACTTCGGCGGAGTTGAGCACAGGATTGAGTTTGTAAGGGAAAAAGACGGCGTCAAGTGGTATAATGATTCTATCGCTACCAGCCCGACAAGAGTTATAGCAGGCCTCAATTCCTTCAGACAGAAGCTGATAGTTATAGCAGGCGGCTATGACAAGAAGATACCGTTCGAGCCGCTGGCTGAGCCTGTGAACAAGAATGTAAAGACCCTTATCCTCATGGGAGTTACCGCCGATAAGATCGAGGCTGCCGTCAAGGAGAGCCCTCTTTATCCCGAGAGCGGCCTGAAAATACTCAGGGCAGAGGATATGGCCGATGCAGTAGCCATTGCCGACAAGATTGCCGATGAGGGCGATGTTGTAACGCTCTCGCCTGCGTGCGCAAGCTTTGACGCTTATCCGAATTTTGAAGCAAGAGGAAGACACTTCAAGGAACTTGTGAACGAGCTCTGATAACAGTACTGAAAATTGTACAGTTAATATATTGAAAAGGGAAATTTTATGGACATAAAACAGTTGATAACAGACCTGACCGTTCCTGCCGGAGTTTCGGGAGCCGAGAGAGCTGCGGCCGAGGCTGCAAAAAATATCCTTGAGAGCTTCGGCGAGGTCAGCATAACGCCGCAGAATAACGTTATCTGCAAAGCCGGCACTCATACCGATGATAAGCCCTCTCTGCTGATAGAAGCGCATATCGACGAGATAGGAATGATAGTTACCTATATCACCGATGAGGGCTTCATAAAGGTGTCCGCCTGCGGCGGGATAGATGCCAGAGTGCTGCCGGCAAGCGTTGTTACAATTTACGGTAAGGAGCCAATAAAGGGCGTGATAACATCGGTGCCGCCGCACCTGAGCGATGACGGCTCTGCCGTGCCCGATGTGGATAAGACGCTTATCGACACAGGCTATACTAAGGCTGAGCTTGAAAAAATAGTGAAGATCGGCGACCGTGTTCTTATCGAGAATGAGCCAGTGCTTTTGCAGGGCGGCAATATCACCTCAAAAGCTCTTGATGACAGATCGGGCTGTGCCGCTGTGATAAGGGCGCTGGAGCTGATAAAGAACAAGGAAACTGCCTTCAACGTTACGGCAATGCTGTCCTCCTGCGAGGAGGTAGGCGAGCGCGGTGCAAAGGTAGGCGCGTTCGCAGGAGAATACGATGAGGCGATAGCAGTTGACGTTACCTTTGCCGTTAAGCACGGTGAGAGCAGGAGCGATCATACAGAGCTCGGAAAGGGGCCTGCCATAGGCGTGTCATCATCTCTTTCGCAGGAGATGTCCGACGCTCTGATCAAAGCTGCCGAGGATAACGGCATACCGTATCAGCTTGAGGTCATGGGCGGCCTTACAGGCACAGATGCGGACGCCATAACGGTCACAAAGGGCGGGATAAAGACCGTCACGCTGTCTATCCCCGAGAGATATATGCACACACCTGTTGAGGTCATCTCTCTGGAGGACTGTGAGAACACCGCAAGGCTGATAGCCGCATATATAACGGGACGGAGGGCTTGAAATGCTGACTGATACTTTGAAGGAGCTCTGTGCCCTTGACGGTGTCTCGGGAAGAGAGCAGGAGGTAAGAGAGAGGATAATATCGCTTATCGGTGATAAGGCCGAGGTGAAGACAGACCCTCTCGGAAATGTGATAGCCTTCTGCAAGGGAAGAAATAAAGCAGATAAAAAGCTTATGATCTCAGCCCATATGGACGAGGTAGGCTTTATCGTTACCTATATAAATGATGACGGTACCCTTTGCTTTGCACCCGTCGGAGGGATAGACCCGAGGGTGTGCTTCGGTAAAAGGGTGCGCATAGGAAAAGATAAGATATACGGTGTTATCGGCGGTGCCGCGGTGCATAATATCCCTAAGAAGGATAAAAACAAGGCCGATGAGCTTGATAAGCTTGTGATAGACATCGGAGCTGACAGCCGTGAGCAGGCAGCAGGCCTTGTAAAGCAGGGTGACAGCGTATATTTTGACGGGAGCTTTATGCGCTTCGGCAGCGGTATGATACGCTCAAAAGCGATAGATGACCGTGCAGGCTGTGCAATAATGATCGAGATGATAAGAAACGGCGTTGAGTATGACACGTACTTCACCTTTGTCGTTCAGGAGGAGATAGGGCTTCGCGGTTCCGGCTGTGCAGCGTTCAGTGTTGGACCTGACTTTGCGATAGTGCTGGAGGCTACAACGGCTTCCGACATACCCTCAGAGAGCGGCGCCGATAAGGTCTGCGAGGTCGGGAAGGGCGCGGTAGTTTCCATAATGGACAGACACACGATCTATGATGAGGCTCTTTGCGCTCTCGCATTCAGGCTCGCTGAGGATAACGGCATACCCTGCCAGACAAAAACTAAGATAGCAGGCGGCAATGACGCAGGCGCTGTACACGTATCAAGAGGGGGAGTAAGAACGGCGGCAATATCCGTGCCGTGCAGATATCTCCATTCGCCCTCCTGTGTTATCAGGGAGGAAGACCTTATGAGCGTTTACAGTCTGGCATCACTGCTTGCGGACGGGATACAGACAAATGATATATGAGACCGCGGCCGTAACGAGAGACCTTCTTGACGGCCTGAACAAAAACAATTACACAAGGCGTATAAAGTCTCACTTTATGGCTTACGGAACGGAATATGACTTCCTCAGGTTTTTCATTATAGAGGAGAGCGGCGAAAAAACAGGCGTGATCTCGGTGTTCAATTCCTCAATGATGATATCGACCTTTGAGGGTAAAACTCTTTCAGATGCTGCCCTTGACGAGCTCGCAGGAGTGGTCTCGATGATAATGCCCCTGCAGATAGAGCTTGAGAGCAGCTGCGGAAAGAAGCTGTTCTCGCTTGTCAGTGATGAATATAACTGTGATAAAAGAACGGAATTTGCCTTTGTGAGCAGAAATGAGCTCCCCGATATGGACGTGGACGAGCTGCCGAAGCTCGACGATGTGTTCAGGATACTGGCGCAGAGCTTTCCCTCGATAAGAGATTCATATGAGCTCTGGCTGACAGACACCTCCCACAGAGTAAGGAGAGGTCTTTCACAGTCTTTCCTGCTGGGCGATTACACCACTGCGACGATACAGTATATAGTCGACGGTGTAGCCCTTGTGGGACACGTTGCTACCGTTCCCGAGGAGCGAGGAAAATTCCATGCCAGAAAGCTTCTCTACTGGATAGGAGAGAGACTCAAGCGTGACGGCTTTGAGGTAAGGCTGTTCGCAAGGCCCCACAGGGTCAGCTATTATGATGAAATAGGCTTCCGCGCGGTGGGGGTCGATCATGTATTGGAGAGAAAGATAAATGACGAGTAATGTTTTTGAGATAGATGAAGATATACTGGCTCTTGCGGCTCAGGCTGAGAGTGAGTGCGCGGAGCAGTTCAGGATAATAGACGAGATCGCCGAATATAATGGAATGAAGGTGCTCAAAGCCTTTATCGACAACAGAGTGAGCGAGGGCTGCCTGAAGGGAACTACCGGCTACGGCTATTCCGATATCGGGCGAGAGGCGGCAGACAAGGTCTTTGCTCAGGCCTTCGGCGGAGAGGACGCAGCCGTGCGTCATACCTTTGTAAACGGCACCCATGCGCTCTCGACAGCCCTGTTCGGCGTGCTCAGACCCGGCGACATAATGCTTTCCTGCACGGGAAGACCCTATGATACGCTTGAAGAGGTCATAGGCATAAGATATGAAAAGGGCAACGGCTCTCTCAGAGATTTCGGAGTGGAATATGCTCAGGCTGACCTGCTGGAGGACGGCAGACCTGACCTTGAAAAGATAGCCCTCCTTTCAAAAACCGCGAAGATCGCCTATATACAGCGCTCGAGGGGCTATTCTCTCAGGCCGTCTCTTTCGGTCAGCGTTATAGGGGAGATCGCAAGAGCTGCAAAGGGTGCAAATCCCGACATAATAGTAATGGTAGATAACTGCTACGGAGAGTTCGTTGAAAAACAGGAGCCTCTGGCCGTCGGAGCAGACCTTATCATAGGGTCGCTCATCAAAAACCCCGGCGGCGCGATAGCACCTACGGGCGGCTATATCTGCGGCAGGGCAGACCTTGTTGAAAAATGTGCCGACAGACTTACCTGCACAGGTATGGGAAAAGAGGTCGGTGCAACGCTTGACACCCCGCGGGAGATACTTCTCGGCTTCTTTATGGCGCCGCAGGTCGTAGCTTCTGCGGTGAAGACCTCGGTCTTTGCCTGCAGGCTGTTTGAAAAGCTCGGCTTTGAGACCTTTCCGAAGTCAGACGAAACAAGAACGGACATAATCGCATCTATCCTGCTTGAAAATGAGCAGCGCCTTACCGCCTTCTGCAAGGGCATACAAAAGGGCTCGCCGGTCGACAGCTACGTTACTCCCGAGGCGTGGGATATGCCGGGCTATGATTCCAAGGTGATAATGGCGGCAGGTGCGTTCACCATGGGGGCGTCAATAGAGCTTTCGGCAGATGCACCGATAAGAGAGCCCTTTGCGGTATGGCTGCAGGGCGGCATCACCTACCCGACGGGCAAAGCAGGCATACTTATGGCCGCACAGGAAATCAAACGCGCAGGAGCGCTCAGAATATAGGAAATGAAAAGAGGGGTACTTTATGGCAGAGATCTTTAGTGTTACCGTACAGGATATCATCGATCAGCTGAAGCTGGAGGTGCTTTATGCGCCTGAAAATGTAAAATCAATGCTCGTCACCGAGAACGACTGCAACAGACCGGGTCTGCAGCTGATGGGCTTTTATGAATACTTCAATGCGGAGCGTGTGCAGATCTGCGGAAATATGGAGTTTGCATATCTTGCATCGCTCGATGAGAAAAAAAGGTATGAGAGGATAGAGGCACTGTTCGAGACAAAGATACCTCTCTTCGTAGTTGCAAGGGGTCACGAGCTTTATCCCGAGATGCTGGAGCTTGCAAAGCAGTACGGCGTCCCGATAGCAAGAACTCAGGACAGCACAACTGCTTTCATCGCAGCGCTTATAGGCTACCTGAACGTTGAGCTTGCACCGCGTATCACAAGGCACGGCGTTCTCATAGAGGTTTACGGCGAGGGTATCCTGATCGTCGGTGAGAGCGGCGTCGGTAAGAGTGAGACCGCTATCGAGCTTGTAAAGCGCGGCCACAGACTTGTTGCCGATGATGCCGTCGAGATAAGAAAAACGTCCTCGCGTACACTTGTAGGCCAGTCGCCCGATAATATCAGGCATTTTCTGGAGCTTCGCGGCATAGGCATCATCAACACCAGAAGGCTCTTCGGTATGGGTGCCGTAAAGGTATCAGAGAAGATAGACCTGATAGTTGAGCTCGAGCCGTGGGACAGCGCCAAGATCTATGACAGAATGGGCGTTGACAATGAATATACGACTATCCTCGGTATAAAGATACCGAGCCTTACCATACCTATCAAGCCCGGCCGTAACCTCGCTGTCATCTTGGAGGTCGCAGCTATGAACAACCGTCAGAAGAAGATGGGCTACAATGCCGCAGCAGAGCTTCTTTCCAACCTCGGCCTTGATATGGATACCAAGGATAAGGTCAAGAACTGGGATTCGTTCTGAATCCCGAGCTTTAAAGGAGATCACTATGGAACATGATATCAGGATAGACGGCCTGATAGCTCTGGCAAAAGAGCTTGAGTGCAGGGTCGTGTATAATGAGCCGTTGTCGAATTATACTACATTCAGAACGGGCGGCCCGTGCTACGCAATGGTAGACCCCGGCTCCGAGGACAGACTTGCAAGGCTGATAGGCGAGGCCAACAGCAGCGGAGTGCGTCACCTTGTAATGGGTAAGGGCTCGAACATACTGTTTGATGACAGGGGCTATAACGGAGTTATCTTTCTTATGGGGCAGTCGGTAGACGATATAAGAATGCTCGATGATACTACCATCTATGCGCAGGCAGGGTGCTCGCTGATAAAGCTGTGCCGCTTTGCGCTGGAGCACAACCTGACCGGCCTTGAATTTGCCTACGGCATACCCGGAACGGTAGGCGGCGCTATCTATATGAACGCGGGTGCCTACGGCGGTGAGATAAAGGACGTTATAAAGTCATGCACGGCGATTAGGCCTAGCGGAGAGATCCACGTTACCGAGCTTGTCGATATGGGTCTCGGCTACAGAAAGAGCTGCTTCCAGCACAATAAGGAGATAGTTTTCAGCGGCGTGTTCTCTCTTGAAACGGGAGTCTATGACGATATTCAGGACAGAATGGTAGACCTTATGGGCAGAAGACGCGCAAAGCAGCCCCTTGAGTATCCGAGCGCAGGCTCTACCTTCAAGCGCCCCGAGGGTTATTTTGCAGGCCAGCTCATAGAGGAGTGCGGCCTGGCAGGCTTCGGTATAGGCGGCGCCGAGGTGTCGGAGAAGCACTGCGGCTTCATCATCAACAAGAATAATGCGACCAGTGCCGATATACTGGCTCTGATAAAAGAAGTACAAAAAATTGTACTCGAACAGAAGGGCGTTCAGCTGGAGCCTGAGGTAAGGCTCATACCCTATGAGGAATGACCGCCTGCACATACATAGGCCGGTAACAGGATAGAAACAGTTCAGACAAAAAGCGGTGAACAACAATGAAATTTGTGATAATAACAGGAATGTCGGGCTCGGGCAAATCCGCAGCCGTTGACGTTTTTGAGGATATGGGCTATTACTGCATCGACAATATGCCGCCGGAGCTTATAGGCAAGTTTGCCGATATCTGCAGTCAGTCCGAGGGAAAGATAGATAAAGTTGCCTTCGTTGTAGACATCAGAGGCGGAGACCTTTTCTTAAAGCTTCAGGATACCGTCAAGGAGCTGAGAGAGGAGGACGCTGAGCTAAAAATACTCTTCCTTGACTGTGCCGACAATGTTCTGGAGCGCAGATACAAGGAAACGAGAAGAAAGCACCCCCTTGATGAGCAGAGCTTCGGCGACCTTGAAAAGGCTATCTCTGCCGAGAGACAGCTCCTTGTGCCGATAAAGGCTCTGTCAGACTTCTATGTTGACACTACGAACTCTGCGGTGACCGAATTCAAGCAGAGGATAATGCAGATGTTCAGTGAGGACGGCAGCTTTATGCATATCGATGTGCGCTCCTTCGGCTTCAAGTACGGGCCGATGTCTGAGGGTGACCTTGTGTTCGATGTAAGGTGCCTGCCGAATCCGTTCTATATCCCGGAGCTGAAGCATAAAACAGGCCTTAACAGCGAGGTGTCGGATTATGTGCTCTCATTCCCCGAGGCAAGAGAGCTCCTCAAAAAGCTGTGTGAGCTGGTAGACTACCTTATCCCCCTCTATAAAAAAGAGGGCAAGAGCCAGCTTGTCATAGCCTTTGGCTGCACGGGCGGAAAGCACCGCAGCGTCACCTTTGCCGAGGCTCTATCGGCGCACCTTATGGTAGAGGGGCACCGCATCAGAGTTTCCCACAGAGATATTGAGAGATAAGTATGAAAGAGTCTTTTTCCGTAAACGCAAAAAAAGAGATCATTGACAGGATAAATTCGCGCTCAAAGGCTGATGTCTGCCTTATGGGTCTTCTTACCTACTGCAACAAGCTTTCCGATAAGGAGATATCGTTTCTGACCGAGAATGAGAACGTAAGGGATTTCTTTGTCAAGAACGTATGCAGGCTCCTTGAACGTGACGATGCCGTTCTCGTGACGCAGACGAGCAGAAAAAACAGCGGCGCTCTCTATAACGTAGAGGTCGCAGGAGCTGACAACAGGCTTGCTCTGCTCGATATGTTCAGAATGGATCAGAGCAGGCGCCTGACACCCGATGATCTTCCTAAGGAGAAGTATCTGCCGCAGCTTATTGCGGGGATATTTCTGGCGTGCGGTTCTGTAACTGACCCTGAGAAGAAATATCATATGGAATTTGTTATGCCGACACTTGACCTGTGCAATGATTTCGGCCTGCTGCTGATAGAGCATTTCGGTATAACCCCCAAGCACGTTGAGAGAAAGCACTCCCAGATAGTATATATAAAAGAGTCTGAAAACATAATCGATGTTCTCACCATAATGGGCGCACAGATGGCGTCTCTTGAGATAATGAACGTCAAGATGATGAAGGACGTCAGAAATAAGATAAACCGCGCCGTCAACTGTGATAACGCGAATATCGAAAAGACCCTCAGGGCGGCAGAAAAGCAGCTCGAGGATATAGAGCTTATTGAAAAAACGGTTGGGCTTGATGAGCTTACCCCTGCTCTGCGTGAAATGGCGGAGCTCAGATACAATAACCCCGACATAAGCCTTAAAGAGCTCGGCACGATGATATCACCGCCGATATCGCGCTCAGGCGTGAACCACAGGCTGCAGAAGATCTCAGCCTTTGCCAATAGGATAAGAGAGAAGAAAGCCCCATAAAGGAGACCTTTAAAATGACCCCATTCGTACACCTGCATCTTCACAGCGAATATTCGCTCCTTGACGGCGCCTGCCGCATCAGGGAGCTTGTTTTGCGTGTGAAGGAGCTTGGCCAGACGGCTGTTGCAGTGACGGATCACGGCAATATGTTCGCGGCGGTGGAATTTTATAACGCCTGCAAGTCCGAGGGCATAAAGCCGATAATCGGCTGTGAGGTATACGTTGCCCCGAGATCAAGGCACGATAAAGCCGGCAGGATAGATGCCCCTTATCATCTCATTCTTCTCTGCGAGAACGAGGAGGGCTACCGCAATCTGATAAAGCTTGTGTCCCTCTCCTATACCGAGGGGTTTTATATGAAGCCGCGTGTCGATAAGGAGCTTCTCAGAAAATACCATAAGGGCCTTATCTGTATGTCAGCCTGCCTTGCGGGAGAGATAGCGGTGCTCCTTTCGCGAGATGATTATGAATCGGCTTATTCTACGGCACTGGAGTATAAAGACATCTTCGGTGAGGGAAACTTTTTTATTGAGATACAGGATCATAAGGATATTGACCAGCAGAGGATAAACCCGAGCCTTATCAGGCTTTCCAACCAGACGGGCATACCTCTTTGCGCCACGAACGACTGCCATTATATAAATAAAGAGGACGCCTATGCCCAGAGGATACTGATGTGCATATCCACTGCCAAAACGATAGACGACCCGAACTCAATGGCGTTCCCGACGGAGGAATTTTATATAAAATCCGGCGACGAGATGGCAGACCTTTTCAGAAATATCCCTCAGGCGCTTGCCAATACCGTCACGATAGCTGACAGATGCAATGTTGATTTTGAGTTCGGCAATACAAAGCTTCCGTATTTTCATATCGAGGGCGTTTCCGATAACGAAAGATTCCTTCGCGATATGTGCAGAGATGGCCTATACAAGCGCTACGGCGAGCCCTCTGCCGAAGCATTTGACAGAATGGAATATGAGCTTGATGTGATAACCCGCATGGGCTATACCGATTACTACCTCATAGTGTGGGACTTTATAAATTATGCAAGGTCAAAGGGTATCCCCGTCGGCCCCGGAAGAGGTTCCGGCGCAGGCAGCCTTTGCGCATACTGCATCGGCATAACGGGCGTTGACCCCTTGAAATACAATCTCCTGTTCGAGCGCTTTCTGAACCCTGAAAGAGTCTCCATGCCTGACTTCGATATCGACTTCTGCATGGAGGGCAGACAGCGCGTTATAGATTACGTCATCAGCAAATACGGCGCCGATCATGTTGCCCAGATTGCTACCTTCGGCACCCTTGCGGCAAAGCAGGCCGTGCGCGACTGTGCAAGGGCAATGGGCTTTTCATATCAGGTAGGCGATAAGATCTCAAAGCGAGTTCCGAGATTTGCAAAGCTTGAAGACTCCATAAAGTCAGACCCTGCCTTAAAGCAGCTCTACACAACTGATGAGCAGGCCAGAAAGGTGATAGATACCGCCGTCAGGATAGAGGGTATGCCGAGAAACGTATCCACTCATGCTGCAGGCGTAGTTATCACCAAAGAGCCTGTTGACCGCTATGTTCCTCTTTATTCAAGAGACGGCCTTGTTTCAACGCAGTATACGATGACCGTGCTTGAAAGGCTCGGCCTTCTGAAGATAGATTTTCTCGGCCTTCGCAACCTGACGGTAATAGATCACTGCAGACAGAGCATAATAAAAGAGCACCCCGATTTCGATATCGAGAAGATACCTCTCGATGACAAGGCCGTGTATGATATGCTTTCACGCGGAGAGACCGAGGGTGTGTTCCAGTTTGAAAGCGCCGGTATGACCTCAACGATAATGAGGCTCCGCCCCACGGGCATTGAGGATCTTATCGCGGTGATATCGCTTTACCGACCCGGCCCTATGGATTCTATCCCTACCTATATCCGCAACCGCCACGACCCCTCTCTCGTTACCTATAAGCACCCTCTCCTCAAAGATATCTTAGAGGTCACCTACGGCTGCATAGTGTATCAGGAGCAGGTCATGCAGATATTCAGAACCCTTGCAGGTTATTCCTACGGCCGCGCCGATATCGTCAGAAGGGCAATGGCAAAGAAGAAATCCTCGGTGCTTGAAAACGAGCGCAGAGCCTTCATCTACGGTGAGGAAGGGCAGTGCGTGGGCGCAGTTGCGAACGGAGTTCCCGAAAAGGTCGCCAATGAGATCTTCGATGAGATGACCTCGTTTGCTAGCTATGCGTTCAATAAGTCTCATGCCTGTGCCTATGCCTTTATAAGCTACAGAACGGCCTACCTTAAATGCCACTATTATAAAGAGTATATGGCAGCGCTGATGACTAACGCACTTCTTGACAGCACTGACAAGCTCATGGGCTATATCTCAGACGCGGCAAAGCACGGCGTGAAGATACTGCCCCTCGATATCAACACCAGCGAAAGGGGCTTTGTTGCCTGCAAAGAGGGCATAAGGTTCGCCCTGCTTGCGATAAAGAGCCTTGGCGAGGGTGCGATAGAGAAAATAGTCAGGGTCAGAGAAACGAGCGGCCCCTTTACATCCCTTGTTGACTTCTGCACAAGAGTTCACGGCAAGGATATAAATGTCAGAAACGTTGAAGCGCTCATCAAGTGCGGCGCATTCGACACCTTCCCGAATAACAGGCATGAGATGCTCAACGCCTGCTCGCGGATAATGAAAGCTCTCAGTGACGGCGAGAACGGAATGATCTCAGGTCAGCTTGACCTGTTTTCGTTCGGTTCATCGTCACAGACGGATATGAAGATCGAAAAATGTGAGGAGTACGATAACAGCACTCTCCTTGAGATGGAGCACGAAGCCTTGGGTATGTACCTGTCGGGTCATCCTCTTGATAAGTACTACCCAGTGCTGAGAGCCGGCCGCTGTGTCACATCGTCAGCTCTTATAAACGGCGCTCAGGCGGAGTCCAAAGGCATGAGAGACGGCGACCCTGTCCACTTCTGCGGAATGCTTGCCGCTAAAAGGCAGCTGCGCACCAAAAAGGGAGACCTTATGTGCTTTGTCACACTGGAGGACAGGCTCGGTTCTGTCGAGGTCATAGTGTTCCCGAAGGTGTACGAGGGCTGCGCGGCAGTTCTGGAGGACAAGGCCCTTATCCATGTCAGCGGCAGGATATCCGTCAAGGAGGAAGAAGAGCCGAAGATCCTTGCAGACACCTGCGAAAAGGCAGAGAAATATTACGAAGAGCTAAAAAAGAGAGACATCTGCGTCAGGGTAAGGTCTGATGACAAGCTCCTGCTTGAAAGAGTTATGCAAACAGCGAAGCAGCACAGCAGCGAAAGCGGCAGCAGGCTCCTGGTATACTTTGAGGATATGAAAAAGACCACAGGCATCAAAGGCCTGAAGGCAGTAAGCATCACCAATGAACTGCTTGAAGAGCTCTCAGCCGCGGCAGGCGAGCAGGGCGTAGCCTTTATGCTACCGAAAAGCGATCAGACCGACAGCGCCCGCATATAACAAATCAAAAGTCTTTACTTTTGGTCACGAGTGTGCTATAATAACTCCTAGCTGATATTGCTGAGGTTTTTGACCCGAAGGGGTCTGGGGGCGATCGGAAAGCCCCCGGATAAGGCGCGCAGCGTCTTGTAAGTCAGTGCTATACTTCGGGCGTAGCGCAAAATAAATGGTTTTGTAACAAACTGAAAAAATGGTCCTGATCATAAAATATTTTTCTCATAGAAAGGAAATCTTTATTGGAGTTTAACAGAGAAAACCTCGGCGGAGGGGTAGCCTTCAGCCGGGTAACAGATAAAAAATTCAAAAGCTGCAGCGTGAAGATATCGTTCATCACCGAAAACAGCTATGAAAGCTCCGCAAAGAGCTCTCTTCTGTTTTCTATCCTCGCAACGTCAAACGCAAAGCTCCCGTCAAGAACAGCCCTTACCGAGGCAGCTGAGGAGCTTTACGGCTCGTATATATCATCATTTTGCAGCAGGCTTGGCGACTACATCACCGCAGGCCTTGAGTGCGGCTTCATTGCCGACGGCAACACCATCGGTAAAGAGGTCATCTCAACAAAGGCTGTCGATATCCTGCTTGACTGCATTTTCGACCCGCAGCTCGAGGGCGGTCTTCTCTCTGAGGAATACTTCCTTATGAAGCAAAAGGAGCTTTGTGACGCTATAGCGGCGTCAGTCAACAATAAAAGAGCCTATGCTGTCAGAGAGGCAAGAAAGCTGATATTCAAGGGTGAACCCGCAATGTATTCAGATCACGGCAGCATTGAGGACGCTATGAATATCACAAGGGAAGACCTGTCGGAGCACCTGAGCTTTCTGCTTGAAAACGCTGTGACAGAGATCTCCGTAAGCTCTGACGGCAGCACAGCAGAATGTGAGAAAATGATAAAAGATCGCTTTGCACCGTTTACAAAGAGAGATATAAAGCCGATCACTTACAGGAAGAACTCTCCCCTCAAAGCTGAGCCTGCCTTTGCCGAGGTCGCTGAGAGCATAAACCAGAGCAAAATGGTCATGGCCTTCAAGTCAGCCTATGATGATATCTACACGGTAAAGCTTTTCAGCACTATGTTTGGCGGCGCACCGTTCTCCATGCTTTTTGAAAACGTCAGGGAGAAGCTTTCCCTTTGCTATTACTGTCCGTCTGCCTATATCGACACCAAAGGCACTATGATAGTTGACAGCGGCGTTGAGAACAGTAACCTTGATGCTGCAAGAGATGAGATAATCAAGCAGCTGCAGCAGGCTGCCGAGGGCGCATTTTCAGATGAGCTGCTTGAAAACTCAAAGCGCTTTATCTGTGACAGCTTTATGTCAAACTATGACAGCCCCTACAATATGCAGGACTGGTACTCCGCTCAGGTGACGAGAGGCACTGCCTTCTCTCCCGATGAGATATGCGAAAAGCTCAATGCCGTAACGAGAGAGCAGATAAGAGACTGCGCAGCGTCGTTCAGGCTCGATACGGTCTTTACCGTAAAAGCAACAGGTGAGGCGGTGAGCGCTCAATGATAAACAAACAGATAATAAGAGACGAAGCCTTAGGCGAGCAGTACAGTCTTATCCACCATAAGTCAGGGCTCGATATCCTGGTATGGAAAATGGAAGGCTACCGCACTACGGAGGCTATGTTCGTCACCAGATACGGCTCGTTCAATAACATTTTCAGAAAAGCAGGCCAGAAGGACTTTACCGTTGTCCCCGAGGGCATAGCGCATTTTCTTGAACACAAGCTTTTTGAGAACGAGGACTGTACTGCCTTTGAGCTGTATGCCCAGACAGGCGCTTATGCCAACGCCTATACCACCTTTGACCATACCGCTTACCTATTCAGCTGCTCCCAGAACTGGGACAAGTCGCTGGAGGTGCTCCTTACCTTTGTTCAGGAGCCGTACTTCACCAAGGAAAGCATAGATAAAGAGCTCGGCATAATCGGGCAGGAGATAAGAATGGGTCTTGATTCTCCCGAGAGACAGTGCTTTTACGCTCTGCTAAGAGCCCTCTATTCCGAGCACCCCATAAAAACTGACATCGCAGGCACTGAGGAGACTATCGCTCAGATAACCCCCGAGCTTCTGTATGAGTGCTACGACAATTACTATGATCTTCACAATATGTTCCTGGCGATAGCAGGCAACGTCGATGAAGACAAGGTGATAGAGATCGCCGACAGGCTCCTTCGCGACTGTGAGGACAGAAGCATCGAGACCCGTATCCCAAGCGAGCCGAGAGACGTCTGCCAAAAGAGGATAGAGCTCACCTTCCCGGTCGGGCTGCCTATCTTCAATATAGGCTTCAAGGCCGAACCCTTCTCGGGAGAGGAGCGCGTCAGAAAAACGGTGGCTGTCTCCGTTGCCCTTGAGCTTATGTCGGGCACGATGTCACCTTTATATAAAAGGCTTCTCGATGAAAGGCTCATCAATTCCACCTTTGGCTATGATATAATGGCCAAGGACGGCATCTTCTTCACGGCCTTCACCGGTGAATCTGATGACCCCGACAGAGTTTGTGAGCTTTGCCTTGAAGAGATCGAAAGGGTAAAGCAGGAGGGCTTCGATCAGAAGCTTTTTGATATAGTGAGAAAATCGACCTACGGCCAGATAATCAGAGAGCTCTCAAACCCGGAAAGAGTATGCTCTGGATTTATGGTCTCCGGTATGATAGACGGCGTCGACAGCTTCTGTCAGATAAGGGCGCTGAGAGACCTTACTGCCGAGCAGTGCAGACAGGAGGTCGAGCAGCTGATAGACCCGCAATACTGTGCAGTGTCGGTCGTAAGACCTGAGAAATAGGACGTTTTTGAAAGGACTGATATAATGAACGGACTTATGAGAGTGCTCGCCGATGACGCGGCGAACAGAGCTCTGCTCGAAAAACTGAGGGCAAATCCCGATAAGGTGTATTTCCCGAATTTCGGCAGCGGCGGAAACATTCTGAAAAACGGATTCAATGTCAACAGGGTGTTCTTCAAGATACCCGGGCTGGGTATCGAGATCTACTGGTACGGCTTTCTGATAGCGATAGGCATTCTTCTCGCAATGCTTTACGGCTACAGAAAAATGAGATCCTGCGGCATTGACCCTGACAGAGCGACAGATGCCGTCATCGGCGGACTTGTGGGAGCCATAGCAGGCGCAAGGCTTTACTATATCATATTTAACGATGAGATGAAGATAAGCCAGTTTTTCAATATCCGTGACGGCGGCCTTGCCATTTACGGCGGAATAATAGGCGCTATAGTCGTCGGCGGCATAATTGTAAAGATCCGCAAGCTGAAGCTCACTACAATGCTCGATATCTGCGGCCCTTGCTTTCTGATAGGGCAGTGCATCGGGCGCTGGGGCAACTTCTTCAATCAGGAGGCCTTCGGCTCAAACACAAAGCTGCCCTGGGGTATGCAGAGCATGACCACGATGCAGTATATATCAGACCATTATGACGATCTCGGCGGACAGGTATCCTCCTATCTGCCTGTACATCCCTGCTTCCTGTACGAATCCCTCTGGTGCCTGCTCGGCTTTATAATACTGCACCTCTATTTCAAGCACAGAAAATTCGACGGTGAAGTGTTCCTTATGTATGCCGGCTGGTACGGCCTCGGCAGATTCTTCATCGAGGGTCTGAGAACTGACTCTCTCTACCTCGGCAATATCAGGGTGTCACAGCTGCTTGCAGGTGCGTGCGTGCTGATATCAGTTATCCTGATAGTTATTTTCAGGAGCGTTGTCAAGAGAAATCCCGACTACAAGTTCTTCTATCAGACTGAGCTTTCAAAGGCACAGCTGGCACAGTATGAGAGCTATGAAAAGAACAAGGCCGAGAAGAAGGAGCTCAAAGCAAAGATCAGAAAGGCCAAAGAGGACGGCGAGAGCTTTGTAGAGCTCGAAAAGGAATATGAGGAGAAGTTCGGCAAGGGCGCTGAGAAAAAGCGCATCGAGGAGGCTCTCAAAAAGGATAAGGAGATCGCTGAATCAGGTTCCGATGAGAAGTACAGCTCTATCCTTGCTGATGACGATGAGCCGAAGCCCGAGTCCAAGCCCGAAGAAGCAGAGCAGGAGGCAGATGAGCCCGAAACCAGGCTCGAGCCTGTAAAGGCGCCCGAACCCGAAAAAGCGCCCGAACCCGAAAAAGCCCCCGAGCCCGAAAAAGAGCCTGAGCCGGAAAAAGCTCCCGAGAAGCAGCCCGAGAAGAAGCCTGAGCCTGATAAGGCAGCTGATGTAAAGGCCGAGGAGCCTGAGCAGGAGAAGACCTCTCCCTCAAAGCAGACCGGGACCTCGCAGAAGCCAGCTCAGAACAAGGAGCCTGCACAGAATAAAAAGCCGCAGCAGAAAAACAACAATAACCGCAATAACAATAAGAACAAAAATCCGTCTCAGAACAAAAACGGCAATCAGAACCGCCCCAACAATCAGAACAGAAATCAGGCCAACAGAAACAAAAACCGAAATAAGAAAAAGCATAAGTAAATTTTTCGCGTGCAGATGTGTTTTCTGCACGCGAAACCTTTAAAACCGCGCAGATACGTACACTCTACCGCCGGTTGAGAGCGCTTCCCTCCTTGCATTCTTATAAAAAAGCGCAAAGAAGCTTTTGTCGCTCGAATGGGTCATAGGCGGCTTATCGCTGTCGGCATGATGCAGTTCATCATAGCGATGAGCTTCGGTCTGAAGATCGAGACTGAGGCCGGATACTATGAATGCCCCCACTGCGGCATAAAGGGCTGGCATAAGAAGGTGCTGACAAAAGAGAAGTGATCCTATCGGCTCACCCCGGCGGTGAGCCGTTTGTTATTGACAAGTCAGGGGTTTTGTAGTAGAATGAATATAAGGTATTATTGCAGGAGGTAAATAAAATGGCAAACATTATTGACGGAAAGGCTGTTTCGGCTCAGGTGAAGGAGAATATCAGGGTCGAGGTAGAAAAGCTGAAAGAGCAGGGAATAAAGATCGGTCTCGCGGTGGTCATCGTCGGGGACGACCCTGCATCACAGGTGTATGTAAGAAATAAGGAAAAGGCCTGCGAGGCTGTAGGGTTTGAGTCGTTTAAGTATGCGCTGCCGGCTGAGACTACCGAGGAGGAGCTGCTGGCGCTTGTCGATAAGCTTAATAATGACGACAATGTTGACGGTATCCTCGTTCAGCTGCCGCTGCCAAAGCACCTTGACGACAAGATCATCATAAACAATATCCGCCCCGATAAGGACGTTGACGCCTTCCACCCTGTTAATGTGGGCAAGATAATGATAGGGGATTACAGCTTCCTGCCGTGTACACCTGCCGGAGTTATGGAGCTTATCCGCTCAACAGGCACAGATATAGCAGGCAAGGAATGTGTAGTTATCGGCAGAAGCAATATAGTGGGCAAGCCTCAGGCTATGCTTTTGCTGCACGCCAACGGAACAGTCACAGTCTGCCATTCAAAAACAGCTGACCTGAAAGCAGTCACATCACGCGCAGATATATTGGTGGCAGCAGTCGGCAGGGCTAAGATGATAACGGCAGACTATATCAAAGAGGGCGCAGTGGTCATCGACGTTGGTATGAACAGGGACGAGAACGGCAAGCTCTGCGGAGATGTTGACTTTGAGGACTGCAAGGAGAAAGCAGGCTTCATCACACCCGTACCCGGCGGCGTAGGCCCTATGACTATCGCAATGCTTATGAAGAACACCCTCACAGCAGGAAAAGAGCATAAGTGCAGGACTTGACAAAGAACGAGTTATATGCTATAATACAAGCAACCACAAACGTTGATATGTGCTAACCATATGGACACGCAAACGAAAAGACCAGGAGGGGCAACTCCTGGCCTTTTCTTTAGGATTTTGTCGGGCTTCATTTCCGGTCAATCCATTTGCTAATGTAATAACCAATTACACTAGCCACGACGGAAACAACAAACGTTAATATGTAGCCCATATGTTCCACCTCCTTCCTGGCGGAAGAAGCCGACGTCTTATTCTATCAGAACTGACGGTTTTTGTCAATTATTTCAGAAATCGTTTGAGAATTAACAATTTGTTTCGCTATGATAATTAAGTTAAATTTAATTACTTTTCGGTTCGTCAAAACGCTAAAAAAGGGTTTCGCCAATTTGTTACTTTCCATAAACTTATTTAAAAGTGGCGAAAAATCAGGAAAACTTCTTGACAAATCGGTCAAATTCAAGTATACTATAACCATAGAATTATTGTTAGTAAGGAACGGCTCCCTGTAAGGACGATCGGCAGTCCGTGGGCGTCGGAAATGAAATTAATTATGAAAGGAAAATGATTATGAAAAAGAAAAATTCTGCTAAGAGAAGACTATTATCGGCAGCTGGAATGCTCGCTATCTCAGCAGCAATGCTCAGCTCCGCAAC
>CACXFU010000027.1 GCA_902767035.1 uncultured Ruminococcus sp. | reverse complement strand
TTTTATTTTTATGAAAGCAAAATCGACATTATATTCACACCTTTTGTGCTATCATCAGATAAAGATCATAATGAAAGGAAGTTAAATATGTTTACAGATATCAGAGTATATCCTGAGAGAACGGTACTGGCCTCTATCAAGGGCGATATTGATCACCATACTGCAAAATCGATCCGTTCGGATATTGACAGAACGATCAGCGACTGTGACCCGAAGCTGCTGATACTTGACTTCTCCGAGGTCACATTTATGGACAGCTCAGGGATTGGCCTTGTAATGGGCAGGTACAAGCTTATGACAGAACGCGGCGGAGAAGTTATAATCTCCGAGCCGGCAGGCTATATCCGAAAGGTGTTTCAGCTTTCAGGAATAGACAAGCTAACGAAAATAGTAAGTGATCCCGGCAGATACCTAAAAGAAGACAGCGATACAGTGAGCAAGGAGGAACAGACTAATGAAGCGAAAGCCTATTAATAAAATGAAGATCATAATTCCTACATATTCTGAAAACGAGCGTTTTTCACGTTCCGCTGTCAGCAGCTTTATTTCTCAGCTGGATCCGCTCATTGATGAGATATCCGATATAAAAACCGCTGTGTCAGAGGGCGTTACCAATGCGATAGTTCATGCATATCCCGACAGCATCGGCGAGGTAACAATAGAGGTAAAGATCTATACCGACAGGACAGTATACATAAAGATAAAGGATAAGGGCTGCGGCATAGATGATATTCAAAAAGCAATGGAGCCGCTTTTTACGACCTCTCCCGATGAAGAAAGGGCAGGGCTTGGCTTTGCAGTGATGCAGAGCTTTATGGATAAGGTCACTGTAAGGAGCCGACCCGGGAAAGGAACTGCCGTCACTCTGATTAAAAAGCTTAAGGAAAAAGAACAGGAATATGCAAAATAACGATAATTCACCCCTTGCTCAGGATAATCTGGGTCTTGTTCATCTGTGTGCAAACAAATTCAGGAACAGAGGTATAGAATATGATGAGCTTTACAGTGCCGGCTGTATGGGTCTTGTCAAGGCTTCACGATCTTTTGACAGCGAAAGGGGCGTGCGCTTTTCGACCTATGCAGTGCCTGTCATTCTGGGAGAGATAAAGCGCCTTTTTCGTGACGGCGGAACGGTCAAGGTCTCAAGAAGCCTGAAAGAGCTCTCACTGAGAGTGACAGCTGCCAGAGAATCATTTATAAGAGACGAGGGCCGGGAACCGCGTATTAGCGAGCTTTCGCAAAAGCTTGGTGAGGACGAATCATTAGTGACAGAGGCCTTGAACGTATCGCTGCCAGTTCTGAGCCTCACACCTGTGACCGATAATGAAGACGATAAACAGACTGATATACCTGTCGATGCGCATGATACAGAGATAATCGATAAGCTTTCGTTAAGGCAGGCGATAACAGAGCTTGACAACGATGACAGAAAGCTCATATATTACCGCTATTACGAGAACAAGACCCAGACAGAAACAGCAACGTTGCTCGGAATGACACAGGTGCAGGTATCAAGGCGGGAGAAAAAGCTCCTGCTGTCAATGCGAAAAAAGCTTATAGTATAAAAACGCCAAAGCGCTCATTTTACAGATAACGCTTTGGCGTTTTTGTTTAAAGCAATGATAATTGATCGTCTGTCCTGCATCACTGTGAGGCGACGTCTTATTTCATCAGATATTCTTAGTAAGCTCCTCGCTCATCTTATCGAGCCATTCTCCTTCAAACAGCTCTATAAGTCCCTCGTCACACCATTTAGCAAGCTGAGGATCTATCGGCAGCTTAGCCGTGTTCGGTATGCCGAACTGCTCAGCAGTCTTGTCGATGCGGCTCTCACCGAAGATACTGTGGCGCTTTCCGCAGTCGGGACATTCGTAGTAGGACATATTCTCTACAAGTCCAACTATCGGTATATTCATCATATCAGCCATATTAACGGCCTTTTCAACGATCATTGATACAAGCTCCTGAGGAGATGTAACAACGATTATCCCGTCAACAGGTACCGACTGGAATACCGTAAGCGGCACATCACCTGTCCCGGGAGGCATATCGATAAACATAACATCAACATCATGCCATATAACATCAGTCCAGAACTGCTTTACAGCACCTGCGATAACAGGTCCGCGCCATACTACCGGGTCAGTTTCATTTTCAAGCAGGAGGTTGAGTGACATCACCTGTATGCCTTTAGCAGTGACTACCGGTTCAAGCCCCTGATCTGTACCCTCAGCCTTTGTGTGGATATTGAAAGACGTAGGGATAGAAGGGCCTGTGATGTCAGCATCAAGTATAGCGGTCCTGAGGCCTTTTCTCTGCGCCAATACTGACAGCATACTTGTAACTATTGACTTGCCTACACCGCCTTTTCCGCTCATTACTGCATAAACTTTTTTCACAGAACTGTTAGGATTTAGCTCTGCTAGCAGGCTTTCGGCTCTCCTTGAAGAGCAGTCAACACCGCAGGAGGAGCAGTCTCGTGTACATTCTTCGCTCATTGAATAACTTCCTTTCTGGATATAATATATTATATGATTATTATAGCACATTATCTCACAAAAGTAAAGCGCGCGTGAAAAATTGGTGTGATAAGGCACTCTCCTTGTCAGGCACTTGCCATTTGCACTACTGCCCCCTCGGACTTCTACGTAGACACCAATCGCTCCATAGAGTATCGTGTCCAGCCGTGCGGCGAGCACTTATAGCACATTAATCAGCAAATGTAAAGCCATAGTTTGCAAAAGCAATTGAATGCGCTATTGACAAATTTAAAATATTTGGTTATACTGTGTAAGTATAATTATGATAGCAGCATTGGAGATGGTAAAATGAATGATTCGCAGAGAAGGGAAGCGGTATTGGCGCTTTATGAGATGTTCCCGTCTTTCAGAAAGGCCGTGATCGGGGCATTTAACAAAAAAGTGTTCGATCTTACGAGGATACAGCTCATAATGCTGATGACGCTTTATTATAAAGGCAGCGTCTCTATGGGCACTCTTGCAAAGCTTGTCAATACGTCAAACGAGCAGATAACCAGAGCTGCCGTCAAGCTGACAGAAAAGGGCTATGTTACAAGAGAGCATGACAAAAATAATCGAAGGATAGTAAATATATCATTGTCAGAAAAGGCTCGTTCTGTTATCGCTGAGCCTGAGGAAGAATTTATCAATGATCTTATAAAGAGATTTGACATCGTCAGCGACAGTGATATGGCAAAGCTGAAAAAATCTGCTGAATTCATTATAGAGCTGCTCAATAAAGTCTTCGCAGATGAATAAGATCATTAAAACCGTCTGAGCATACACTCAGACGGTCATTTTTATCTCTCCATCTTCCAGTATTCAACCGAATACGGCTTGAGCTCACTGCCGCCGCCGAAATCGTGCATAGTGCCGGTTATAAGCTCAACAGCCTGACCGCAGCCTGCATCAAAGTGTGCTGTGAATGGCTGATCGTCAGCATTGATAGCTACGAGGATACGTTCCCCGTCACATTCGCGCTCGATTATGCACTGCTTGTTGGTGAGAACAGGTATCTTGATAGAGCCATAGCAAAGAGCCTTGCTGTTTTTATGGATCTCGGAAAGTTTCGATATCAGCTCTGTAAGCTCATTCCATTCCGGCTTATCGAAGCTTACTCTCAGAGCAGGGTCTCCCTCGCTCTTATTTGCCTTGGTCCCCCATTCGGAACCGTAATAAACGCAGGGTATACCCGGCATTCCGAAGAGCATTCCGTATATAAGCGGCAGGTGCTTCTCATTAGTGAGCTGGCTCGCTATCCTTGAAACGTCATGATTATCAGCAAAGCAAAGCAGATGCATTCCACGGTATCTGCACCACTGCTCAGGCCCGAACTGGTTTTTAAGAGAATGGCATATCTCAAACATATTCATGCTGTTGAAGCTCGAATAAAGCCCCTTGTAGCATTCATAGTTGGTGCAGGAATGGAGCATTTCGGGATTTACCCACTGCGCGTAATCACCGTGCAGCAGCTCTCCTATAAGCACAAAGTCCTGCTTCAGCCAGTCACAGTGCTGTCTCAGTCTCTTTAAGAACCCTTTATCTAGACAGTATGCAACATCAAGTCTCAGACCGTCGATATCAAACTCCTTCACCCAGCCGGTGATGCACTCAAGTATGTGATCTACTACCTGCGGATTGTAAAGATTGAGCTTTACCAGATCGTAATGACCCTCCCAGCCTTCATACCAGAGACCGTCGTTATAATTGCTGTTTCCGCCGAAATTGATGTTGAACCAATCCTTGTATGGTGAATTCTCACGGTTTTTCAAAACGTCCTGAAATGCCCAGAACCCTCTGCCGACATGATTGAAAACACCGTCAAGCACCACTTTGATCCCTGCGCCGTGAAGCTCATCACAGACCTTTTTGAAATCCTCATTGGTGCCGAGCCTGCAGTCGATCTTCTTGTAATCTCTCGTATTATATCCGTGCGTGTCTGATTCAAACACAGGTGAGAAATAGATCGCATTAGCACCCAGCTTTTTGATATGAGGTATCCAGTCGATCACCTTTGATATCCTGCTCTCCTGCACGCCGTCATTTTCAAACGGAGCTCCGCAGAACCCCAGCGGATATATCTGATAAAAAACACTTTCATAAGCCCACATTTCTATCTTCCTTTCATTGGCAACTGTACATTTTTATGTACACAAAGTATTATCGTGACAAATCACAGTGTTTATTATAACACATTTTCAGCTTTTTCTCAATTATCATTTTTCATCAATATTATCAAAGATTATGTGCAACTTGCACAACTGAAGCCTTTTTGATCATCTTCAAATGCGTAAAAACAGCTAAAAACTGGCGATTTTACTTATTCTTCTGTGTTTGACAACACTTTCAGGTTATGATATAATATCAGCAAGACGATATTATAGATTATTTTAATGCCCTCGCAGATATGTGTTACCGAAGTGACACTCCCTGCGAATCGGGCAATTATATCATAAAATCAATTATTAGATCCTAGGAGCAATTATGGCAGACAATAAAAAAATCCTTGTGATATTCACCGGCGGCACTATCGGCAGCTCGGTGCAGGGAGATACTATAAAAGTTGATAAAAGCGGCAGGTTCAGGCTGATCGCTGATCATGAGAAGCTTTACGGCAGCAAAAGGTTTGAATGTGTGCAGCTTTTTAATATTCTGAGTGAAAACATAAGCTTTGAACACTGGGAGAAGCTTATTTCATATCTTCTTGAGGTAAATACTGATAACTATAAGGGTATAATAATCACTCACGGAAGTGATACGCTGAGCTACACATCGGCTCTTCTGGGTATGTATTTCAGGCATATTGATATTCCTCTCTTTGTTATCGCATCTAACAAGCCGTTGGGAGAAGCAGGTTCAAACGGCCTTTTTAACTTTTCCGCTGCTGTTGAGCTTATCGAAAAGGGCGGTATACACGGTGTTTTCACGCTTTATGAAAAGGTCATGCTGCCGACAAGGCTTATCCCTGCTGACACTTATTGTGACAGATTTACCGTTTACGGTGATAACGGAGCAAGTGAAAGCTCGATATTCAGGGGCGTAAGCGCTTCAATGATAGAGCGAAAGCATAAACAGATGTTTTTCAAGCCCATAAAGTTCAAAAAGCATATAATGACTGTTCATGCTTATCCGGGAGCTGATTATTCCTGCTTTGTTCCGAATGAAGATACTGCGGCCGTATTGTTCTGCCCTTATCACAGCGGCACAGCCTGTGCTCAGGGCGATAGCGGTGAAAACTATGACCTTACGGCCTTTATTAAGCGCTGTATTATGAATAATGTTATGGTATATATATGCGGTGTAAAGCCTGACAGCATCAGATATGAAACACTTGACAGGATAATAAGAGCAGGAAGTATCCCTCTGTTTTCGATATGTGAGCCTGCCGCATATATGAAGCTGCTGATAGCTTACAATCAGAGTGAATATAAAGCTGGAGAGCTTATGAACAAAAACTTATATTTCGAGATAGTCGGCAAGAACATAAAATAAGCGGTGGCAGCGCGCCATCGCTTATTTTTGTGCTTATAATCCAATAAACCTGAAATCTCCGTCTTCAAGTATCATACAGCTGTGAGCAGACCCTTCCTTTGGTATGGAAACAGATCCGGGATTTACATAAGTGAACCCGTCATGCTTTTCGATCACGGGAATATGAGTGTGTCCGTGAAGAAGTATGTCACCTTTCGATAACGGCGGAAGAGTTTCACAGTTGAATTTGTGACCGTGGGTTGCAAATATCTGCAGGCCGTCAACACAGATATAGGCATATTCAGCCATAACAGGGAAGTCAAGCACCATCTGATCTACCTCAGTGTCACAGTTGCCCCTGACACAGAGTATATGGTCTTTATATCCGTTCAGCATTGAAATAACGGCCTTAGGGTCATATTCATCCGGAAGATCGTTTCTTGGGCCGTGATAAAGAATATCGCCGAGAAGCAACAGCTTTTTCGCTCCGATTTTTTCGTATGCTTCAAGCATTTTCCGGCACCAGAAAGCAGAGCCGTGAATATCAGACGCTATGAAAAGCTTCATTATTCACTCTCCTTAGCGGCAGCCAGAAGATCACCGCAGCTGCCCTTGATACCCTTATATATGCTGCAGCCCTGCTCCTTGCCGAATTCCTTTATCATTCTTATATAGAGCTGCTGCTTCGTCTGTGCTGCGTGGATACATTTTGCCACTCTTGCCGTTTCACCGATATACTCTTTATCTATTACCTGCTCGATAAGCTCAGTCAGCTTATCTTTTTTAACCTCAGGCTCTTCTGACTTCTCAGATACTGCCTCGCTCTCAGTCGGATTCTCTTTAAGATAAAGCTGTTTCAGCCTTAAATATCTCGGCCTTATAAGCTTGTAAAAATCGGTTGCCTGCTGCTTATAGATCTTGGCAAGAGAATTATGCAGCTCCTCTTTTGTCTCTGATTCCGAAAGGAGCCTGCTTATCTCTCTTATCTGCTCATCAGTGCACACTTCCTGCAGGATATGTGTAAGATTAGGCATATAGCCGCGCGGTCTTCTTGTCCTGGGCTTTGGCTCGGGAGCAATATCATCGGCAGGGGCCTCGGTAACCTCCGGCTGCGCAATTGCTTCAACAGGTGCTTCAGGAACGCTGATCTGCGTCTCTTCGTAGTCAGGCTCTTCGGCCTTTTCCTGCTTTGTGCCAAGTGCATAGCTTACCGCCTGAGAGATAGTTCTTGTTCTGTATACAACAGTGTGGGTATCCTCAACAAAATGACCATGCCAGAAATCGTGCAGGAAATCAAAGCCTCTGTCATTGCTGATTATGAATGCGTGCGAGAATGCGTCTTTTGCAACTATATAGCCCAGCAGAGTTGACAGCTGGAAATCAAGTGCGTTCTTTCCGCCGACATTTACCTTGAAGTATTCTATCTCAGCCTTGCAGCTCATGACCTTCTGGTGCATCTCAAAGCTGATAGTGTCAGAATTTTCGCTGTAGAGGATAACAACTGTATCGCCCTTTTCAAGCATCTCTATACCGGTAAGCCCTTTAGACTTCACATTTTCAAAATCTATAAGAAATATCTTCATTTTTTCTTTTTCTCCCTGGTCAGTATCAATATTGCTGCCGCACCGCCGGCAAGAACGATCGCTGCGATCGAGATCACGAGCCTGATAGTATCTGAATTGTCGCTGCTGCTTTCTTCTGACTGCTGCTGCTCAGCCTGCGATACAGACTTTTCACCTGCCGCTGCCGAAGATGACAGCTCTTCCTCCTCGGATACCTCTTCGTTTTTTACCTCATATGTATAGGTCTGAGTTCTTACAGTCTCGTCAAGGCACTGTGCAATGAGCTCATGGCCTGCAGCGTTCGGGTGGATATCCATAGCCTTGATATTTGTAAGCTCAGTACCTTTCTCATAGAAAGCTTCATATATATCACACACAAGATATCTCGTGCCGCCGTTTTCATCAACAGAATGCTCTTTGATTATCTCATCTAACTTGCCGATCTTGTCTTTTGATATGCCCTGGAACATAAAAGCAGGATCATAACCGTTGAGCGGATCGTAAAGAGTCTGGAAGATAATAACGCCGTCTGTTCTGTTTCGGATCTCGTTGATGAGAACCTCAAGATTTGCTTCAAAGCCCTCAAGCGCAACGTCCATCTTGTCTTTAAGATCATTAAGACCGTCAAGCACAACTTTAAGGTCAGATACCTGATCTACAACGTCTTTGAGCTTAGAATCCTTGTTCAGCTGCATATTGTCTCTCAGAAATTCGAGAAACAGCTCCAGCACATCATTTCCGCCTATCGATATAATGACGCAGTCACTGTCCTTCAGAGCATCATCGAACTGGCCGCTCTGAATGTGCTCCAGCAGCTGAGTTGATGTGTCGCCTGACACGGCAACGTTAGCAAGCTCAAAGCTGCATTGGTCTTTAAGCTCTTCTGTATACATCTCAGCAAGTATATTTGCATATGATCTGCATTTTGATAGATCCTTCTTGCTGTAGCCTTCGAGCCCGAATCCGGCAGCTATAGAGTCGCCCATAACTGTAAGCTTAGGCGGCACCTGCGTTTCTATCGGTTCATCATCGGCGATGACCGACAGCGGCGTCAGGAATGTTACAGCAAACACCAGGCTGATGCAAAGCATCAGAAATCGTTTTTTCATAGTCAGCCTCCTGTAAATAATTGAACCTATTCAGATACAGTATAACATAAGTTTTATTAAATGTAAAGCGCGCGCACAAAAAAATAGTTAATACATTATTTATGCCTGCGGCCTGATCTATAAAAAATCTTGACAATTGCGGAAGTATGTGTTAATATAATAATATGAAATTTTATTTAGATATAAAACTATACTCAAGGTAATGGTGATAATATGACAGATTATTTTTATCCTGTGTTGGGTGATGAGGTAGCTTTACCGTTTTTTATTACCGGTATCGGCGCCAGAGATCAGGAGTTCCACTTTGTCAGAGAAGCGGGATATCCTAATCACCAGATAATATATTGTATAAGAGGAAGCGGAAAGCTCATACTTGATTCTAACGTTTATGATATCAAAGAGGGCGATGCGTTTTATCTTCCGCCTAAATATCCTCACGAATACTATCCTACAGAGGACATCTGGGAGACTCACTGGATAACTTTTGACGGCAGAGATGTTATCAATCTTCTTGGTCATTTTAAAATGGAGACCGCAAGGGTCTTCCATATAAGCGATCTTACCGCGCTTGAAGCTATCTTCAAAAAGACTCTGTATCAGATGAAGACGAACTATTATTATTGTGGTCATCAGTCGTCTTCGTATCTTTATCAGTTCCTGATAGAGCTTCACAGGGTAGTCAATCTCAGGAACGGCAGTCAGGACAGTGCTAAGCTCAATCAGGTAAAGCCTGTTATCGATTATATCGACAAGAATTTCAGAAACGAGCTTACCCTTGTGGAGCTTGCGGATCTGATAGATCTGTCTCCTCAGTATCTTTGCAGGCTTTTCAAAGAGTGCTACAACCTCAGACCGTTTGAATATCTTGCAAGAAAGCGTATACAGCAGGCGAAGCTGATGCTTATGGAGAATGACCGTAACATCAATGAGATCGCAACGGCTGTCGGGTATAATGACTGCAGCTACTTCTGTTCGGTCTTCAAAAAGCACGAGATGCTTTCGCCGGCAGAATTCAGGTCACTTCATAAAAAGGCAGGAAACTGAATATCAAAAACTCAGACCGATATACCGTGAGTGGTGTATCGGTCTTATTTTATTGTTCCTCCTCCGATCACATATTCTCCGTCATAGAATACCACAGCCTGACCTTTTGAAATGGCCTTGTGCGGCTCCTTGAACCTTACTGAAACAGTACCGTCGGGGAGGGGAGAGACAGTGCATTCACTGTCCTTCTGGTGATATCTTGTCTGGGCGGTGCATTCAAGCTCACCTTCAAGCTTATCGAACGGGATAAAGTTCACGTCATATGCGATAAGCTCGGTTTTATAAAGCTCTTTTTCTGTTCCGAGAACGAGCCTGTTGTTTTTCATATCCTTCTCAATCACATACAGCGGTTCTGAATATGACACTCCGAGTCCTTTTCTCTGGCCTATCGTATAGTGGATAAGCCCGAGGTGTTCGCCGATAACGGTGCCGTCAGAGAGAACTATATCGCCGCGCTCAGGCTCAGAGGTCCTGCTCACGATGAAGCTTGCGTAATCTCCGTCAGGTATAAAGCAGATATCCTGACTGTCGGGCTTTTCAGCGTTAATAAGTCCGCTACTTTCGGCGATCTCCCTTATCCTGTCCTTAGTCATCTCACCGACAGGGAAGAGCGTTCTTTCAAGCTGATCCTGCGTTAGGGCATACAGCACATAGCTCTGATCCTTTCTCCTGTCCGGAGAGCGTTTAAGGAGCCAGCGCCCTTTTTCTTCATCATATTCTTTTGTGACATAATGCCCCGTTGCGATATACCTGAAACCCATTTCATCAGCCTGACAGAAAAACGAGTCAAACTTTAAATGCTTGTTGCACTCGATGCAAGGGTTAGGCGTGCCGCCGTCAAGATAAGTGTTTATAAAGTCATCGATCACAAAAGCATTGAAATCCTTCTCAAAATCGAACACAAAAAACTCTATGCCTAGCTTTCTTGCTACAAATCTTGCGTCCTCAACGTCTCTGAGAGAGCAGCAGGTCTTGGACTTTTTCTGTATATCCTTATTTATCGGGAAAAGATGCATAGTTGCACCTGATACATCATATCCCTGATCCTTCAGCAGCTTGACCGATACGGAGCTGTCAACTCCTCCGCTCATAGCGACCAGTACCTTATTGTTGTCCATATCAGTTCTCCTGTGCGTATTTTTTAGACTGCTCAACAGCCAGCTTGTCACACCTTTCGTTCTCAGGGTGCCCTGCGTGACCTTTTACCCAAACAAATTCTACCTTGTGTATCTCCAGAAGCTCCAGCAGTCTTTCCCAGAGATCGGGGTTGAGAGCAGGCTTTTTGTCGCCTTTTATCCAGTTGTTTGCTCTCCATTTAACTGCCCAGCCGTTCTGTACAGCGTCAATAATATATTTTGAGTCACTTGTAAGTATCACCTTGCAAGGCTCCTTCAAAGCAGTCAGAGCTTCTATCACGGCAGAAAGCTCCATTCTGTTGTTTGTAGTTTCAGCAGCACCGCCGCTCAGTTCCTTTTCAATACCATTATATCTGAGAATTGCTCCCCAGCCGCCGGGTCCAGGATTGCCAGAGCAGGCACCGTCTGTGAATATTTCAACTGTTTTCATTTTATCACCTTGATCTCTAAAACCGAATTTACTGATTAATATAATAGCATAGTTTTCATTTTTTTGCAACCGTTGTTCATCTTGTTTAATTTAATTATATTTTTTAAAAATATTTATGTGTTAATGCCCAAAAGTATACGTTTTCATTTGTTTAAAATGATTATTGACAGTAGAATAAATTTGTCATATAATATTTTTGTATAAGAATTTTGTATCATTAAACCGATAGAAAGGAATGCTGACAAGATGAAAATAAAGAAATTTTTAGCATTTTCAATAGCTATGACTTCAGCTCTTGCTGCTTTTGGCTGCGGCTCTTCCGCTTCGGGATCTTCTTCCGAGGTTACTACGACTGTTAAAAAAGTCGAGGTTCAGGACACTCAGGAGATACCTGATATTCCCGACGGCGCTCAGAAGGAGATCATCTGGATGGGTACATATGACCTCAACCCCAGAAAGGGAGCTGACAAGACCGTTGAGATGACACTGTTCAACAACAAGGGCGGTACTGTAAAGTTCAGCCAGGTATCCGACAGTGAAAAGTTTGATAAGCTTGCTGCCGCGCTTATGTCTCAGAAGGATGTGCCCGACATATTCAAGTATGAGTGGATGGCTTTCCCGGCACAGGTTCTGAAGGATATGTATCAGCCTGTTGATGATATCGTTGATTTCAGCGATCCTCTCTGGGCTGATGTTCAGAAGAATGCTGATCTGTTCGTTATGGGCGGAAAGCATTATGTTGCGCCTATCAGCTTCACAGTAGGTACTCTTATGATGTACGATCAGGACGTTATCGACTCCGAAGGTCTAATCGATCCATACGAGGAGTATAAGAACGGCAACTGGAACTGGGACGTATGGTACGATATGATGGCAGAGTTTGTTGACAACGCACCTGCCGATACCGAGAGATACGGCATCAACGGCTGGTATCAGACTCAGCTTATCCAGCAGACCGGTAAGACTATGGTAAATTACGACGGTGAGAAGTTTACTTCAAACCTCAATGACCCAGACATTGAAAGAGCAGAGAACCTGCTTTACGATATAGGTAAGAACAAGTATGTCATCACCGATTGGCTCGGCAATGCAAGAAAGGCTCTCAGTGACGGAAATATCCTCTTCTACTGCATGGGTACATGGGCTATGACCGGCAACAACGGTCCTACAGATTCCGATACCTGGAGAGTAGTACCTGTTCCTTCCGATCCTAATAATGACAACAAGTATATGACAGCTGATATGCTCGCATATATGTGGGTAAAGGGTTCGACCGCAAATGAAGCCGTTAAGACCTGGTTTGAGTGCAGTAGAATGGCTAACACTGACCAGGAATATCTTGACAACGGCAAGGAGAAGTTCCTTAACGCAAACACTAACTGGACGGAAGATATGTATCAGGTATTTATGGATTGCTCGTCCAGTGAGTATCAGATGGTATTTGACTACGGCTACGGTATCTCATCGCTCCTCTCTGATGATAATGCAAATGAGGACGGTGCCTGCGTTACAAGAAAGCTTTACGAGAACACCAACAAGACTGATGATTCCGGCAAGCAGTATACCTGGTCCGAGGTCAGAGACTCTTACTCTTCAACAGTTGATGCAGAGCTCAAGACCATTAACGATTCAGTTGCTAAGTTCAATAAAGAGAATAGCTGATAAATGTGACCCGCTGAAAAATGCGGGTCATTTTTTATATATAAATGTTGATTTAATGATTTATACATATTTATGTGCTAAAATACGTATAAAGGTGGTGAAGCAGTGAACAGAGATACTCATTTTATTAAGAATAAAAAATATGCAGTGATCTCTCTTACGACATCGCTGCTTTTGATAGGATTGTTTGTTTTTTTTATAGCCAATACTGATACCGATGAGATACTTAACTACAAGCCCGATGATCTGTGGCTGGCAGCGCTGGTGTTCTTCGGCTTTTACGGCCTGAAGTCACTGTCGGTGGTAATTCCGCTTTCTGCGCTGTTCATATCTATCGGTTCTATATATCCTTTCCCGATAGCTGTGATCGTGAACATTATCGGCCTTTCGGTGGCGTTTACCGTGCCGTATCTTGTTGGAAGGATATCGGGCGGTGATGTTATCGCTTTCGTTGAGGAGAAATACCCGAAGGTAAAAAAGATAGTCAGCTACGGTCATGACAACAATTTGTTCGCATCTTACATTTCAAGGGCTGTCGTTGTTGTGCCCGGTGATGTTGTCTCTCTTATTCACGGCGCGCTGCGAATGCCATACAGGCCATATCTGCTTGGTTCACTGCTGGGAGTTATGCCGGAGATGCTTGTGCATACCTATATCGGCGGTTCGTTAAGAGACCTCAGCTGGAGATCGCTGCTGGTGATGATAGCTATGATAGTTGTGACCTTGATGTTTTCTATCCTGCTTAACAAGAGAGTAAGCCGTGCCGGCAAAAAAACTGACAGAGTTGATTTTTAAAACAGGCTGCACCACTTAACGGTACAGCCTGTTTTGCTACTTATCAAAGCTTGGGTTGAATGCGTAGAAGTTCTTTGAATCAAGCAGGTCCTGAGTTTTTCTGAGGGCTTCACCAAATCTCTGATAGTGAACGATCTCTCTTTCCCTGAGGAATTTTATGGGATCTCTCACATCAGGATCATCAGCCAGTCTAAGAATGTTATCATAAGTTGTTCTGGCCTTCTGTTCGGCAGCAAGGTCTTCGTGCAGATCGGTCAGAGGATCGCCCTTTGACTGGAAGTAATCCGCAGAAAACGGAACTCCCGAGGCAGCTATAGGATATATCGCCGCAGTATGATCGACAAAATAAACGTCAAAGCCGCTTTCTTTAATCTCTTTTATCGAAAGATTTCTCGTCAGCTGATAAAGAATGGTTCCTATCATTTCCATATGGGAAAGCTCTTCTGTGCCGATGTCATTCAGAATCGCCTGTACCTCTCTTGTAGGTGCGCTGTACCTCTGGCTCAGGTATCTTAGAGATGCGGCTAATTCCCCATCGGGACCTCCGAGCTGAGAAATTATCACCTTTGCAAGTGCAGGATCAGGATTTTTGATCTTGACGGGGTATTGAAGTTTTTTCTCATATTGCCACATCAGTCAACACTCCTTTCCCACGGAAACGGAGTTTCTGTCCAGTTCCACTTTTTCTCAGAGCTTTGCTGATCCATAGTGATCACCCCGTATTTTTCGGCATATTCTTTGGTGTACTGCTCATTCATTTGCTTGTGCTTCTGATAATACTCGATAGCCTCGGCGCATCTGGGGTGGGTATCAAGAAACAGCTCCGCTTCCTTCATGGCAAAGCTGCAGCTTTGAATTTTCAGCATTAGCTTTTCTTTATCATTTAGGATAGCCATTCTTGACAGCCTCCTCTCCCACAAACGGCTTGTCGAGCTCTGGGAAGATAGTTCCTCTTTTCAGCCCGACATCGATCTCATATGGCTCTTCCCACATCTGATAGGGAACATAGGCCATAGCAACAGGCATCTCATCGGGAAGTCTGCTGATCTCAGTGCAGCTTTCCTCTGTGTCACCGAGTATCATACCCAGTAATGAATTGTCGCTTTTGTTCAAGCGTTTCACTCCTCTATATTTTTTACGGATCCGTATAACATATTATGAGGATCATTGAAAAATGTTACCTTTTCAGTGTGTATAATTATAAATTATTTATGCATATTTTCATATCGAGTCTTATATAAATACTTGAAAGAATATCATAGTTTGTAAAAAATCTCTTAAATTGGAAAAAAATATAATAAATGCTGGAATTTATATCCATTTTACAATCTGTACATCTATTGGACTTATTTTCAAGAAATATTTGGTAATTTATACTAATAATAAATATTAAATTTTAGTGAAAAATGTTGACATTTAAAATATTCTTTGTTATAATGTAAATTGCATAGAGTTGGTATCGATGCATAGTTTTTTTCAAAGGGGATCGTTTTTATGAAATCAACCGGTATAGTGAGAAAGGTGGATGAACTTGGAAGAATAGTTCTTCCTATAGAACTAAGAAGAACTTATGACCTCGCTGTAAGGGATGCTGTTGAGATTTATACGGAGGATGATAAAATAATCCTAAAGAAATTTCAGAGGACTTGCATTTTTTGCGGTAATTCAGATCAGGTAGTTGACTACAAGGGCAAGTCCGTCTGCTCCGACTGTCTGGCTGATCTTAAGAGCAAGTAAGTTTTTCGGCGGTGTTTACCGCTAGTTTAATATATTCGTATGAATAAAAGGTCCTCTTAAACAGAGGACCTTGTTTTTTATGTATTTTGTTTTGCTTTCTTTTTGTGAGTGAGTGCATATGCCATGAAGACCGAGGCGGTAGGTATTATTATTACACAGCCGACCCCGCTTGAAACTATCTGCAGAAATTCCTGACAGAAGACCTTTGAATTAATTATCTCCGCAAAGGAATACTCGTATGCCTTAAACCAGATCACCAGAGTCATAAAGCCGCCTATATAGGCAAAAAGCAGTGTGTTTGTCGTTGTGCCGAGTATGTCCTTTCCTATATTCATACCTGAAATAAACAGCTCTTTCATATTAAGATGAGGGTTGTTTTCATAAACCTCATAAAGTGCGGATGTTATAGCGATAGCAGTATCAACAATTGCTCCTATCAGACCCATCAGCACCATTGCAAGCGCAACCTGTCTCATATCAAGACCTATCTCCGCACTGTACCAGCAGATCTCATCGGTGTTCTCATCGGCAAAGCCCTGAATATGCGAGCCTGAGCCTATATAGAGCATTACTGCTGTCATTGCTGCAAGAACTGCTGCTATCGCGGCAAAGGCGGTAACGGTCTTGATGTTGACGCCGTTGATGAGAAACAGTATCACCACGCCAATAACAGCACAGCCGACCAGTGTTGCCGCAATGGCATTAACGCCGCAGGCTATCATAAATACGGTAAATATCAGTATGAAAATATTTATATAAAGTGCTGCAAATGTTTTGGCACCTCTTTTCCCGCCGACTGCTATCATAAGCACCAGCAAAATGCCGGCAAGCACCAGTTCCATTACTCATCACCTCTTTTTTCTTCCTGCTTGTCATTTCTCTTTCCCTTTAAAAGGCGCGATGATATGAATATAGCAATCGGAATAGTTATAACAATGCCAATACTGCCGACAAACGACCTTACTATCTCAAGATTAAGGTAGTTTTTCATAATGTCCGAAAAACGTGTGTCATTTCTCATTGCGAGCACGATCAGGGGGATGCAGCCACAGACGTATGTAAAAAACAGAACGTTTGTCATAGTTCCCATTATATCTTTGCCTATCTCAACTCCGGACTTTTTCAGTGAATCAAAGCTTATGCTGCTGTCTTTGTCTATGAGCTCTGACATTGAGGAGGACATCGTTATTGATATATCCATTATCGCACCGAGGCCGCCTATCAGCAGCTCGGAAATGAAGATGACTTCATATGGCCTTATCAGATACTGCATCTGATCGAAACGTACTCCGCTTCCGCCCGTTATCTTGAGTACTATATATGCGATGATTATAGTTACGGTCGTGCCGCACAGCGCCGATATAACTGCTGCCGCGGTCTTTTTGTTCAGTCCGCTCACCATTGAGAGGGAACCGGCCGAGAATATCACAGCAGCTGCACAGCAAAGCAGGAACAGGTCTATACCTTTAAAATAGAGCTCGATCGCTATATAGAAGATGACCATATTAAAAATAACGCTCATCACGGATAGTGCACCTTTTCTGCCGCCGACCAGAACGATCGCAAATATAAACAGCGCGACTACGCCGACAGTGTAAACATCTCTTTTAAACCCAGTGCATACAGCCTTTAAAGTGCCGTCTGATCTCGTTTTGAGATCAATGAACAAGCAGTCTCCCTCTGAGTATTTCTCATCGGTGACAAGCGAGGACGAATACTTATTTATTACAGTGATCTTTTCTCCCTTATGATCGCCGTTTTTTATCACGGCTGTCAGTCTCTGCGCGTAATTATCTTCCGTTGAGCCTATAAGTGCAGGTGATGATGAATCAAGAGTTTCTGAGACCTCAATCACTTTAGCGATAGTTCTGTCATACAGAAAATAATCGTTAGCAGTGAATATCACAGCACCTATGCATAAGATCAGCAGAATTATTATAACTATCAGCTTTTTACGGCTTTTGAACAGTTTTTTATCCATATAATTCTTCTTTCGCATTTTATGCCATAATTATAGCACAGTTCGCAGAAAAAGTAAAGAATGATGTGTATACAATAATAACAGCGTCAAGCAAAACTCGGCGCTGTTTGTGTTATATTCGCAGGCAGACGCCGCCCGGGACGCCGTCTGCGATCTATATAAAGCGAACTGCCGATATGGGGAGCTCGCTTTATATACTATGCTCTATTTTAAAAAATGTTAAGCTAAAACTAATGTTCGGCTATTATACTTAGCAAAAGAAGGGAAGGTGATCCTTATGAAAAAAGGGTTGTGGGCAGTGACATATTCGCTGCTGCTGACCGCATTGACAGCTTATATCGCACTTGATACATTTGTTATCAGTGACAGGATTGATACTGATGCGACAACGATGAACACGTCTATGTTTGAGAATATCGAGAAAAGATCTGTGCTTTCAGACAGTGAAGAGGAGCAGAGCAGTGAAGATGCAAGCAAGGCTGAAAGCTCTGAGGATAATGATACTGACAGCAAGCGCAAGCATAAAAACGGAGCATCAATAATAGATACTATAAATAACGATGAAGATACCGATCAGACTGACTCTCAGGCCGAAAGCAACGCTTCATCATCTGAACAGGACTATGACTATTCCTCCGATGATATTGCAGTCACAATGACAGAGTATTACGAGAATAACACTAAAATATATGTTGCTGACATAAGGCTCAGCTCGGCTCAATATATGAAGAGCGCCTTTGCGGACGACACATATGGCAAGAATGTCACTGACAAGACCTCGCAGATAGCTGAGGATAATGATGCGGTTATAGCTATAAACGGTGATTATTACGGCGCGCGCGAAAAAGGCTATGTTATACGCAATGGTGTTGTCTACAGAGATGAGAGCAGCGGAGACGATATTCTCTGCCTGTTTGCTGACGGCTCAATGAGCATAATCGACAGTGATGAATATTCTGCATATGAGCTTGTTGATATGGGCGTATGGCAGGCATGGGACTTTGGTCCGGCACTTATAGAGGACAGCTCGATAGCAGTTTCCGAGAACGATGAGGTAGGCAAAGCAATGGCCAGCAACCCCAGAACAGCTATAGGATATATCGACGATCTGCACTACGTTTTTGTAGTTTCAGACGGCAGGACATCTGAAAGCGAAGGCCTTTCACTCTATCAGCTTGCACAGTTTATGCAGAGCATTGGAGTTAAGACCGCATATAATCTTGACGGCGGCGGTTCATCAACTATGTATTATGACGGTGAGCTTGTCAACAACCCGACCACAAACGGCAAAACGATAAAGGAGAGAGGAGTGAGCGATATTGTATACATCGGATAGCTTGCATAAAAGAACTCTGAAAAACGCCTTAGGCAATGCGCTGGCAGCTGTTATCACTGCTTTTTTCGGCGCAGTATATGAGCATTTCAGCCATGAGGTATACTCATATTATATGATCTACGCCTTTGCAGTACCGCTTATTATGGGTACGATTCCTTATCTTCTGGTGGGTATATCGGATATCCGCCAGCCAGAAAGGTTAACTATAAACACTTACAATTCAGCTGTAGCTGCTTTCACTGTAGGCTGTGTGTTCAAAGGAGTTCTCGATATTTACGGTACTACCAACAAGCTTATAATAGTATATCCTGTTCTCGGTGCCGCATTTTTGCTGATATCGGTCACATCTCTGTTCTTATCGGCTAAAAAAGCACCGGCCGGACTTTAATATCAAACCCGCCCTGTCTGAAAAAGGCAGGGATTTTTCGTACCTTGAAATTTATAATATGTGAACTTTTTTTCTAGTATGTAAAAATAGATATAGCTTTGTTGACATTTAAAATCAATGGTGATATAATAACTCATAGTATGTATCGATATAGGAGGAATTTCATGATAAAACAGTTATCGCGAAGTATACGCGAATTCAAGCGCTCTACAATCCTCACGCCTGTTTATGTCATTGGCGAGGTGATGCTTGAAGCTATAATACCGTATGTTATCGCGCTTCTTGTCAATGATATCAGAGACGGCTGTTCTGTTTCTGTCATTATGGGATATGCATGGAAACTGGTGCTGTTTTCTCTGATGTCATTGTTTTTCGGCTATATGGCAGGTATACACTGCGCAAAGGCCAGCACAGGCTTTGCAAGAAACCTGAGGGCTGATGTTTTCAGAAACATTCAGAAGTACTCATTCTCAAATATTGACAAATTCTCGAACGCATCACTTGTAACAAGGCTCACCACTGATATCCAGAACATTCAGATGGCCTTTATGATGATAATCAGAACTGCCATAAGAGCTCCTCTCAACCTGATATTCTCGTTTACTATGGCATTTATCATGGGCGGAAAAATGGCTCTTATCTTTCTGTTTATTATACCTGTCCTCGGCGGCGGTCTTCTGCTTATATCAAAGAAGGCTCTGCCTATCTTCAGAAAAGGATTTCCGATGTACGATGCTCTTAACAACTCGGTCGAGGAGAACATAAAGGGTATAAGAGTTGTTAAGTCTTACGTTCGTGAAGATTATGAAGACATAAAATTCAGGAATGCTTCGGCAAACATAAAAACTATTTTCACAAAAGCTGAAAGGCTTCTTGCGTTGAACGGCCCGCTTATGCAGTTCTGCATTTATGCGGTAATGCTGCTCGTGCTTTCGTTTGGTTCAAAGGCAATAATTTCGACCGGCGGAAAGGCTCTTGATGTCGGACAGTTCTCAACGCTGCTTACATATGGCTTCCAGATACTTGTATCACTTATGATGGTGTCGATGATCTTTGTTATGATAACTTTCTCAGAGGAGTCATGTCAGCGTGTTTGTGAGGCGCTCAACGAAAAGAGCAGTATACAGTCGCCCGAAAACGGCCTTAAAGAGGTCGCAGACGGTTCTATCGACTTTAACGATATCGTGTTCAGATATTCTGAAAAGGCAGAAGAAAATGTGCTCGATCATGTTGATCTGCATATAAGATCAGGAGAGACCATAGGCATTATCGGTGGTACTGGTTCTGCTAAGTCTTCTCTCGTTCAGCTCATACCCCGTCTTTATGATGTTTCCGAGGGCTCGGTTACAGTCGGCGGAAAGGACGTTAAGGAATATGACCTTACGACACTGCGTGACAGTGTTGCTATGGTTTTGCAGAAAAACGTTCTGTTTTCGGGAACTATCGCCGAAAATATCCGCTGGGGCAATAAGGACGCTACACTTGATGAGGTCAAGGAGGTCTGCCATCTTGCCTGCGCGGATGAATTCATAGATCTTATGCCGCAGGGGTATGATACCTATATAGAGCAGGGCGGAACCAACGTTTCCGGCGGACAGAAACAGCGTCTTTGCATAGCAAGGGCACTGCTCAAAAAGCCGAAGATCCTGATCCTTGATGACAGCACCTCCGCAGTTGACACCAAGACAGATGCTTTGATCAGAAAAGCTATGAGGGAGTATATCCCTGAAACTACAAAGATAATAATAGCTCAGAGAACGAGCTCTGTTGAAGATGCCGACAGGATCATAGTTATGGACGCCGGCAGGATAAATGCAATAGGCACAAGCGAAGAGCTGCTCAGGAGCAATTCTATATATCAGGAGGTATATTATTCTCAGAACCGCAGTGACAGCGATATGAGCAGGGAGGTGTCCGATAATGGCTAAAACAGAGCAGAAAGGCAACGGCACCTTTAAAAGACTGATGAAACTGCTGTTCGGGTTCTTTCCGAGGCTGCTTCCCCTTATAATAGTACTCATCGTTGTAAATGCAGTGCTTGGCGCTCTTCCTTCGATTTTCCAGCAGAAGGTAATATCCGTAATGGAGAAGGCTTGGGATAAAGGCTGGGACTGGGATACCGCATCTCCTAAGGTCATGAAATACGTGCTGATACTCGGCGGCATCTATCTGGTAGCACTTATTGTTACGTTTTTGTACAACCAGCTGCTCGCAGTGTTCACTCAGGGCGCACTCGACAAATTCAGGGTTGCGATGTTTGAGCATATGGAGTCTCTCCCGATAAGGTATTTTGATACGAACCAGCGCGGAGACATAATGTCTCACTATACAAATGACGTTGACGCCATGAGACAGATGATCTCACAGAGCTTTCCGCAGCTGCTTGTCTCGCTGATAACAGTTATAACAATCCTTTGTATAATGATGTATTTCTCCGTTCTTATGGGTCTTGTTATTATTGCAGGAGCTGTGATCACTATCTTTATAACTAAGAAGATAGGCGGAAAATCGGCCGTATACTTTATCAATCAGCAGAAATCTATCGGTAAGACCGAGGGCGTTATCGAAGAGATGATAAACGGCCAGAAGGTAATAAAGGTGTTTAATCACGAGGAAGATTCTCAGGCGGCCTTTGATGCTGCGAACAATGAGCTTTATGAGGCTGCATACAAGGCAAACTACTATTCTAACACCCTTATGCCGATACTGAACAATGTAAACTACCTTGTTTACGTGTTTGTTGCTGTCGCTGGCGGTCTGTTCCTGGAGCTCGGAGTCAAAAACGTTTCGCTGTCCGGCCTTCCGTTCTCGATAGCTGTTGTAGTGCCGTTCTTAGGTATGTGCAGACAGTTCGCAGGCTCCATCCAGCAGATATCTCCGCAGATAAACTCTGTTGTAATGGGTATAGCTGGTGCCAGAAGAGTGTTTGCCCTTATGGACGAGGAGCCCGAGGTAGATGACGGATATGTTGAGCTCGTAAATGCTAAAAACGTTGACGGTGAGCTCACTGAATGTGAGGAAAAGACCGGAATATGGGCGTGGAAGCATTATCATAAGGAATCAGATACCACCACATACACTCCGCTGAAGGGTGATGTAAGGTTCTATGACGTGGATTTCGCCTATAAGCCTGATAAGATGATACTTCATAATATTACTCTTTACGGCAAGCCCGGGCAGAAGATCGCCTTTGTCGGCGCTACAGGCGCAGGCAAGACTACCATAACAAACCTGATAAACCGCTTCTATGATATAGCTGACGGCAAGATCAGATATGATGATATCAATATCAACAAGATCAAAAAATCATCGCTGAGAAGGTCTCTCGGCATAGTGCTGCAGGATACGGTCCTTTTCACGGGAACGGTTATGGATAATATTAGATATGGAAACCTTGACGCAACTGATGAAGAGTGTATCAAAGCTGCAAAGCTTGCCGGTGCCGACAGCTTTATCAGAAAGCTGCCTGACGGCTATAATACAATGCTTTCGGGCGATGGCTCAAATCTTTCTCAGGGTCAGTGCCAGCTGCTTGCTATTGCCAGGGCAGCCGTTGCGGATCCGCCTGTTATGATACTTGATGAAGCGACAAGCTCCATTGATACAAGAACGGAGCAGATAGTTTCTAAGGGTATGGACAGACTGATGAACGGAAGAACTGTTTTCGTTATCGCACACAGGCTTTCGACTGTCAAGAATTCTAACGTTATCATAGTTCTCGATCACGGATCTATTATCGAAAGAGGAACCCATGACGAGCTTATAGCTGCACAGGGACAGTATTATCAGCTGTATACAGGTGCTTTTGAACTTGAATAGTCTTAAAACCGAGCTGAAATTTTTAGCTCGGTTTTTTGATGTTTGTTATTGACGAATCGGGATTTATGTGGTATCATATTAACAATAATGGAAAAGAAAGGTCGGATAATATGTCTCAGGTCCTTATTGTAGATCATCCCCTTATCAAGCACAAGATCACTATTCTAAGAGATATCAACACAGGTACGAAAGATTTCCGCACCCTTGTTGAAGAGATCGCAATGCTTATGTGTTACGAAGCACTGAGAGATCTGCCTACGACGCTTGTTGATGTTACTACACCTATTACGGCGACTAAGCAGCCAATGATCTCAGGAAAGAAGCTCGCTGTTGTGCCGATACTGAGAGCGGGTCTAGGTATGGTAAACGGTATTCTCGAGCTTGTCCCGTCTGCGAAGGTAGGTCATATAGGCCTTGCCCGTGATGAGGTAACACATCGTCCGCACGAGTACTACAGCAATCTTCCCGAAAATGTAGATCAGAGGCTGGTCATTCTGCCAGACCCGATGCTCGCTACCGGCGGTTCAGCTATACAGGCTGTTGACTTTATCAAGTCAAAGGGCTGTACAAGCATCAAGTTTATGTGCATTATCGCAGCACCGGAAGGTCTCGAAGCTCTCCGCAAGGCTCATCCCGATATAGATATTTATGTCGGAACACTTGATGAAGGCCTTAATGAGAACGCATACATAGTTCCGGGTCTCGGCGATGCCGGCGACAGGATCTTTGGAACGCTTTGATCTGCAAACAGCCAGATCAGTTAATTTTACGCTAAATATTTTAATCAGGAGGTCAATGATATGGCAATGTTCGATAAGCTTCTTGCTAACCTTAAAGCAAGCAAGAAGACAATAGTTTTCACCGAGGGCACAGACAAGAGGATCCTTTCTGCTGCCGACAGACTTTTAAAGGAAGACCTTATGGGCGTTATCCTTTGCGGAGTGCCTGAGGAGGTAAAGGCTGCGGCTCAGGATGGCGGCTTTGATGTTGACAAGGCTACGATCCTCGATCCGCTCACTTATGAGGATATGGATGCTCTTGTAGCTCAGATGTTTGAGCTTAGAAAGGGCAAGATGACCGAGGATGAGTGCCGCGAGCTGCTCAAGAAGTCGAATTACTTCGGCACTATGCTCGTTAAGGCCGGCAAGGCGGACGCTCTTCTGGGCGGCGCAACTTATTCTACTGCCGATACAGTTAGACCTGCGCTCCAGATCATCAAGACGAAGAAGGGCTCGAACCTTGTAAGCTCATCGTTCATTCTTTTCAGAGAGAAGGACGGCGAGGAAGAGAAGATAGCAATGGGCGACTGCGCTATCAACCTCGGCTATACTGACAGACTTGACAAGGAAGGCAATGTAGTACTGACTGCCGCTCAGCAGCTCGCTGAGGTAGCAGTTGAGACCGCACGCACCGCTGATTTCTTCGGTATTGATCCTAAGGTAGCAGTTCTTAGCTTTTCTACATACGGTTCCGGCAAGGGCGGCACTGTTCAGCTCAGCCATGATGCTGTTATCGAAGCTCGCAAGATAGCTCCCGATCTCACTATCGACGGTGAGTTCCAGTTTGATGCTGCAGTTTCTGAAGAGGTAGCTAAGACAAAGTGCCCTGATTCAGCTGTTGCAGGTAAGGCAAACACATTCATTTTCCCGCTTATTGAAGCAGGCAACATCGGATACAAGATAGCTCAGAGACTTGGCGGCTTTGAAGCTTACGGTCCTATCCTTCAGGGTCTTAATGCTCCGATCAATGACCTTTCAAGAGGCTGCAATGCAGAAGAAGTATATAAAATGGCGATAATCACTGCCGGAATGGCATAATATGGCCGATCTCAAGGCACAGCTTAGCTGCTGTGCCTTTTTTTGTTTTATCTGCACTTGACGAAATCGAAATTACGATGTATAATATAATGTATTGTATTATAGTTTTAGGAGGATAAATATGGATAAGAAAACCTTTTACATCACAACACCTATCTATTATCCGTCTGGCAATCCCCATATAGGTCATTGCTATACGACGGTAGCGTGCGATTCTATCGCCAGATATAAAAGAATGCAGGGCTATGATGTTATGTTCCTGACAGGAACAGATGAGCATGGCCAGAAGATCGAGCAGAAGGCTGCCGAAAAGGGCGTTACACCGAAGGCATATGTAGACGAGATCGTAGAGGTGTTCAAAAAGCTCTGGAGCTATATGAACATCAGCTATGACAGATATATAAGAACGACCGATGATTATCACGTTACCGCTGTTCAGAAGATATTTAAAGACCTTTACGACAAGGGCTATATCTACAAGGGCGAGTATAAGGGCAAATACTGTACTCCCTGTGAAAGCTTCTGGACTGAGAGCCAGCTTGATGAAAACGGCTGCTGCCCTGAGTGTCACAGACCTGTAGTTGAGGCAAAAGAGGAAGCTTACTTCTTCAAAATGTCTCCGTTTGCCGATAAGATCGAGAAGCTGCTTCTTGAAACAGATTATCTGAGACCTAAGTACAGAGCTCAGGAGCTTGTAAACAATTTTATCAAGCCCGGTCTCGAAGACCTCTGTGTTTCAAGAACTTCATTCAAGTGGGGCATTCCTGTTTCATTTGATGATAAGCACGTTGTATACGTGTGGATAGATGCTCTTTCAAACTATATCACAGCTCTCGGATATGATAACGAGACCTATGATGACTTTGGCAAGTTCTGGCCTGCCGATGTTCATATGGTCGCAAAGGATATAATGAGATTTCACGCGATAATCTGGCCTGCTATGCTGATAGCGCTTGATATCCCGCTGCCGAAGCATCTTGCCGTTCATGGCTGGATAACGTTCCAGAATAAAAACGGCGAGAATCAGAAGATGTCAAAGTCTCTTGGCAATGTTGTTGATCCGTTCATGCTTGGCGAGCGCTACGGCGTTGACGCGATAAGATATCATATTCTTCGTGAGATGGCTCTCGGTGCTGACAGCGGTTTCTCGAACGAGATCATGATAAACCGCATTAATTCCGATCTTGCAAACGGCTTCGGCAATCTCGTTTCCAGAACTGTTGCTATGGCTGATAAGTATTTCGGCGGCACTCTTCCTGCTGAAAGGGAAGAAGGGGAGTTCGATCAGTCTCTGAATGAGTGTATACTATCTCTTCGTGAAAAAGTTGATACCTGTGTTGATGAGACAAGGCTGAAAAATGCTCTTGAAGAGATCTTCTCAGCGGTCGACCGCGCAAACAAATATATCGATGAGACTGAGCCCTGGAAGCTCGGCAAGGACGATACTAAGAAAGCAAGACTTGCTTCTGTTCTATATAACCTTCTTGAAGCTATCAGAGTTATCTCAACACTGCTGTCAGCGTTTATGCCGACAACAATGCCTAAGGTATGGGAGCAGATAGGCGCATCAGCCGATGACTGCACCTATGACAATGCCGGTAAGCTCGGTGTTCTTCCTCTCAATGTTACCGTTCATAAGGGTGAGATCCTTTTCCCGAGGATAGATATGGAAAAAGAGATAGATGAGCTCAATGCGATCATCGAGAAGAATATGGCTGCTGCAAAGGCTGGCCTTTCTGACAGCGAAAAGACCGATGAGTTCACTCCGGACGAGCTTTCAGACGAAATAACGATAGATGATTTCGGCAAGGCTGATCTGAGAGTTGCTCTTGTTAAGGCCTGCGAAAAGGTCAAAAAGTCGAAAAAGCTTCTTTGTCTGCAGCTTGATGACGGCTTTGGCGGCCGTCAGGTAGTCTCGGGTATCGCAGAATGGTACAAGCCCGAAGATCTTGTCGGCAAAAAGATCATAATAGTTGCGAACCTGAAGCCTGCAAAGCTCTGCGGTGTAGAGTCTCAGGGGATGATACTTGCCGCAGATACGCCGAACGGCGGTGCGAGTGTTGTATTCCCGGATCAGACACTGCCTTGCGGATCTAAAATAAGATAATACTTTTGCTCCTCTGAAATACGGGGAGCATTATGCGCCTGTAGCTCAGCTGGATAGAGCGTCAGACTCCGACTCTGAAGGCCGTGCGTTCGAATCGCATCAGGCGCAGTAAATACAGTGAGCTCCAGATCATTAAAAGCTTGCTGTAAAAACTTACGGAGGTTTATCATGGCAGAAAATGAGATAAAAAACAATGAAGCTAAAGAAGGGGAGGGCAATGTCCTCAGCGGTTTTGTTCTGTATAAAGATGCAAATATGGATTGGAACCGTTTTTTCAAATACCTGAAAGAGGACTGGGACATTGAAGTGACCGATGAAGTCAAAGACGATGCCGTGGTTTTCAAGATAGACGATATGATGGTGGCCTGTTCACTGCTGCCAAGCCCTGTTCCGAATCATGAGGCTGAGGAAGCCGCTAAAACAAATGTATTCTGGAAGGGCGGCCCTGAAGCTGTTGCCGAGCATAATGCACAGGTGCTGTTGGCGGTCATGAATAAGTTTGATCCTTACGATCAGGCAATACTGTTTGCGAAGGTAGCCTGCTGTCTGTTGAAGCTTGATAACGCAATAGGCATTTACAAAGCACCTACCTGCTATGAAAAGCAGTTCTATATCAATTTTGCCAACTCAATCAAAGACGATAAGACCCCTATGCCTATACTTATCCATGCGGGTATGTACCTTACAAAAACCGGCCTGTGCGCTTATACATCAGGAATGAGAGTTCTCGGCTATGAGGAAATGGAGATCATTGACAGTCAGCTCCAGCCGGATCAGGTGATCGGTATTCTTTATGCGATAGCTGAGTATGTTGTTACCGAAGAGGCTGTGCTTAAAAACGGTGAGACCATAGGCTTTACCGATGATCAGAAGCTGCCTATCACCGTTTCTGCAGGAGTAAGCGTTCAGGGCACTACTATAAAGATAGGGCTTTGATTATATTTGTTCATATTGTTTTTATATATCTGTAACAGCTGTCGGCTTATAAAGCTGACAGCTGTTTGTGCAAAATACACATAAATTGGTGCGAAAGATTGTTTAAGATTTTGTGCTTGAAATTGGCATAAAACTATGGTAATTTTGCTCAAAGTCTGTTATAATATAAGTATCCTGTATCCTGCGGATATTGTGTCTGCTCGTATACGGAAAGTCAATAATAATTGGAGGTAGAAAACCAATGGCAAAGAAGTATTGTTATCTTTTCTCAGAAGGCAACGCCAATATGAGAGAGCTTCTCGGCGGTAAGGGTGCTAACCTTGCTGAGATGACAAACATCGGCCTCCCTGTTCCTCAGGGCTTTACAATCACTACCGAGGCTTGTACTCAGTATTATGAGGACGGCGGAATCAGTGATGAGATCCAGGCTGAGATCAATGAGTATATCGTAAAGATGGAGGAAATTACAGGCAAGAAGTTCGGCGATAAGGAGAACCCCCTGCTCGTATCCGTTCGTTCGGGTGCA
>CACXFU010000026.1 GCA_902767035.1 uncultured Ruminococcus sp. | reverse complement strand
TATCAATGTCAGCATAGACCGTTACTCCGTTTCTGTCAATGTCTTTTTTTAGATGCTCGTTCGTGATCTTGTCATAGTTTATCAGATCAAAGTCAGAATGCGTCAGAGAGGTTATTGCACTCAGTGCCTTGCTGAATTGCCGGTCTGACTCGCTGCTTTTACCTGAACCATAAAACTGTATGGCTATATCGATATCACTGTTGACTCCGCAGCCCCAGGTGACGGCGCTTCCGAAGACTACTACTTTTTTGATGGCCTTATCGCTCTGCGCATAGCTGATGATGCGGTCAACATCCTCCTGCTTGGTAGGGAAGATATGTGAGAGCAGGTCTCTGTGCTGAGTGTTCAGAGTTTTCTTTATCGGAAATACAGCCATAATTTCACCTTCTTTACTGATAACTGCTGAGGGTTTGTCTGTTACGAATAGATCTCCCCGTTAGCTTCATCTTCCTCATCGTCGAAATCAAACATCTCGTTGATACGCTCTAAAAAGATGTTGCCTATCTTCTCAAATTCATCGTCATCATCGATCGAGGCAAGTATCTCTTCGTTGTTCTCATCAAATTCTGACTTCAGTATCACCAGGTCTGCCGGTGCTTCAAGAGCTTCGTTCGGATCCTCGAAATACGGTGTCAGTGCGTAATACTTCTCGCCCTCATACTCCATAGCGTCAAGAAGCTCAAACGTGTGCTTTTCACCGTTCTCGTCCTCAAGCTCGTAAAGATCAGGCGCAAACTCGTTCATCTCATCAATGTTCTTATCCATACCGCTCATATTTATCAGCTCCTTTATATAGGTACAAAAAAGCGGTACACAGGACGCTTATCAACGTCTTATGACCGCCGCAACACCTTTATTATACTACAATAATAATAAAATGTCAAGCACATTTTGCAAAGTTTATATTAAATAAAAAATTCTGAAAAAAGTTGAAAAAACTATTGACAATCCACAAAAAGTGTGGTATAGTATGTACAAGGAAAAGGAAAGACCCTAGGTTGAGGCACAGGCTTCACAAGGGCGGAGCTGAATAACGGTCGGGAGACGCAGTACAGCTTCAGCGGTGGAACTTAGGCCGGGCCGGTGGGAAGTTTCTTTTACCGGATAACCACAGGCTTTTATATGGGTTCGTCAATAGTCGTGAGACAGTGCAGTGCATGATACCAGCTCGGCTACACGCGTATAAGGTCTAATGAGGTCAGGAAGGAGCGAGTCCAATGGATGCATCAGAGATCTTCAGGGTATCCGCTAGGCTCGGCAGAACTTTCGAGTAACAGGGATCGGGACCCGTACTTATGAGACGGCAGATCCAAGCTTTTGAAAGTTGTTTGATGATGGAAGGTCTGCATTGAGCTGAGGGCGGTCGCAGCAATCGGTTTTTACAATCCGGATACCCGCACTTTACAATTGAATATTCTTCGTAACTTCATATAGAGGAGTGATCGGTATGATCAGTTTAAGAAGGTTTACGAATATCTGAGTGTCTGGAGTGAATCCCATGTACTATTCAAGCTTTTTAAGAATTACTTGATTCTTTAATTTTCTTATATTTTTCTAAATGAAAGAGTGAGTCCGATGAGAATGTAGGTTTTCATCTCTATATTCACATAAATTGTTGGAGCGGCGCACGGGGCGCCTAAGAGTTCTGCCGTGATTGCAGGGAATGTGACAGGCTGGTGCCTGTTCAGATCTATAACTACAGTCTTTTTCAGATCTTAATAAAATAAACATCTTATGCACAGGAGTGGTGCTTTATGAAAATGCACGCTAAGTTTCTGAACATTTAAGAGATGGGAGTGAGTCCGCCTAAGACTTCAGTCAGGCCGATAAATGCGTCGGCATAGGATGATTACTTTTTGAAGGGATGTTTATTCCGATGGCTTAACTAAAGTTTATTTCGCAAGACTTATTATTTTGAAAGGAAATAGATCCGATGGGATAGTTTAGCTTTTTTACGACTACTTTACTTGGAGGAAATAGATCCGATGGAATAGCTTAATGTTTGCGGACTTTAGAGTGTTTCATTGCTGTTGATAAGCAGCGGAAACAAAATTAGTGGCTTGTAGAGTGTACGGCGTGGATTAGCCGTGCGGCGAGCACTGTGAAAGGCGTGAGTCCGAAATTTTAGTTAGTACTGATAATAGATAAGACCGCTCGGTGTTCGGGCGGTCTTTTGTGTGCTCGCCGGCAGGTGCGTGCACCTGCACCGCCTCCCCCACCCCTCTTTCAGCAGCTGCGGAATATAAGACCGTTTGCCCTCCCCGTAGGGGAGGGTTGTTGTTTTGTTATGAACTATTCAATAGTAACGCTGCGCTTAGGGGTACATTCCTCGGTCGCTGCAAGAAGATAGTGTTTTTACACTATGTAGCGGTCGCCTGTCAATGGGCGAGAGCCCTGCAAACGGCGATACCGTCCCCGTGGGACGGTTAGACGTTTGCACTATAAAAGTTTCGTTACTTGCTTGTTTTACTTCATCGGATAATTAAGTATGTATCATTCAAAAACGGCTCACCGCAAAGCTGCGATGTGCCGTTATCTGTTTGTCTCTTTGTTATCAGTTCTTCCGAGGATATAATCTACTGAGACATTATGAAAATCAGCAAGTTTTATCAGAATGTCCGTAGGAATGACGATATCTCCTCGTTCATAGTTGCTGTAAACACGCTGGCTGCAATGCAGAACTTGGGCAATTTTAGTTTGAGTAAGATCAGCATCTTCCCTGAGATCTCTAATTCTTCTATAATGCAACATAATCACCTCTGACAAATTACACAAATTTTTTATCAGTATTTCGTCAGAATAATTATAGGCTATTTTTATTACATCTATTGACTTTTAGCGAATTATCCGCTAAAATGTATTGTAGATCACCTCATGCATCTAAAAAAATCTTGGAGGTATGTATAATGAATAATAGTGGTGTTAGTATGTGGCCTGTGTATGTTACAGTATTGTTCTTTTCAATATTCATTATTGTATGTATTGTTCTAACAATAATAACTGAAAAAAAGCGCAAAGAGAAAACAAAAGTATTGTTGCAAGAAGCGGAAAGTTTAAACTTTAATGCTACAAAAACTGTTGGTAACTATATTTCATTCGATGATATTAATAAAAAGTGGGCTATACCGACAAAATTGCCATCTGGTATGTTTAAATATGCAGTAACAAAAGACTCAATAATACTCGACTATTCAGATATACTTGATTTCGAGTTGCTAGAAGACGGTAATTCTGTATCAAAAGGCGGTGTTGGAAAAGCGCTTGCTGGTGGGTTGTTGTTTGGCGGAGTAGGAGCAATTGTAGGCGGGGTTACTGCTAAAAGAACGACAAAAAGCACCTGTTCCAGTTTGAGAATTAAAATAACGACTAAAAACATTAACGAGCCTGTTGTTTATATTAGCTTTATTAGTTCAGAAACAAGCTCCAGTGGAATATTGTATCAAGAAGTGTATAAACAAGCACAAGAAATAATGTCAATTCTGAATATAATTACAAATGGAGATACTGACATTGAACCTGAAAAATCTGTTTCTCCTGCTGATGAAGTAAGGCAATTAAAAGAGTTGCTTGATATAGGAGCAATTACTCAGGATGAATTTGACACCAAGAAAAAGGAGTTGCTTAAACTCTAATTTAAATAATTATAAGACCGCTCGGTGTTCGGGCGGTCTTTTGTGTGCTCGCCGCACGGCTGGGCACGCTACTCTATGGAGCGATTGGTGTCTACGTAGAAGCCCGAAGGGTCGGTAGCGTAACAGGCAAGTGCCTGACATACAGAGTGCATTGCCTTCGTTCCCGCTGTTTTTCAATAGATTTGAAGACAAGTGAGAGAATATTAAATAATTGTGACTTTTGAAAAAGGACTTGCAATGATGAGGAAAATGGTGTATAATAAAAGTATCAAAATTTTAGGAGGTAAACTACAATGGCAAATGTAAAAGTTGCAATTAACGGTTTTGGACGTATCGGACGTCTTGCGTTCAGACAGATGTTCGGAGCAGAGGGCTATGATGTTGTTGCTATCAACGACCTGACTAAGCCTTCAATGCTCGCTAACCTGCTCAAGTATGACACCGCACAGGGCGGCTACTGCGGCACAATCGGCGAGGGACTCCACACTGTATCAGCAGATGACGATGCAAACACCATCACTGTTGACGGCAAGACCCTTACTATCTACAAAGAGGCTGATGCTTCCAAGCTGCCTTGGGGCGAGATCGGTGTTGATGTTGTACTTGAGTGCACAGGCTTCTACTGCTCAAAGGAGAAGAGCCAGGCTCATATCGATGCCGGCGCAAAGAAGGTAGTAATCTCTGCACCTGCAGGCAAGGATCTGCCTACTATCGTATACTCAGTAAACGAGAAGACCCTTACACCTGATGACAAGATCATCTCTGCAGCATCCTGCACAACTAACTGCCTTGCACCTATGGCAAAGGCTCTTAACGATTTCGCTGAGATCAAGAGCGGTATCATGAGCACTATCCACGCATACACAGGCGACCAGATGATCCTTGACGGTCCTCACAGAAAGGGCGACCTCAGAAGAGCAAGAGCAGGCGCAGCAAACATCGTACCTAACAGCACAGGCGCAGCAAAGGCTATCGGCCTTGTTATCCCTGAGCTCAACGGCAAGCTCATCGGCTCTGCACAGAGAGTACCTGTACCAACAGGTTCCACAACTATCCTTACCGCAGTAGTAAAGAGCGACAAGGAAGTTACACCTGAGGCGATCAACGCAGCTATGAAGGCAGCAGCATCTGAGAGCTTCGGCTACAACGAGGATCCTATCGTATCTTCTGACGTTATCGGCATGAGATACGGTTCTCTCTTCGATGCAACCCAGACAATGGTTTGCAAGATCAGCGACAGCTGCTATGAAGTACAGGTAGTATCCTGGTACGACAACGAGAACAGCTACACCAGCCAGATGGTAAGAACGATCAAGTACTTTGCTGAGCTGGGCTAAGTCCTGCCGGACGGGTGCTCGCCGCACGGCTGGGCATACGCCGTACAGAGCATTGACTGTTACTTTTGTTTCCGCTGCTTTCCAATAGCGGCAGGAGCAAGATAGCTGTATTTTTAACATAATCACGTATCAAAAGACCGCTCTCCAACCAGAGAGCGGTCTTTCATGTTATTGTCTATCGTTTATTGTATCTCGACCTTAGCCTCATCAGCGATCTTCTTCTCGCCTCTGCATTCGAGGGCGCTGTTCTCTTCGTTCTCGGTCACGCTGAGGTATACCTCGCCGCCGTTGATTATCAGATCTCCGTTGGAGTCAAGCCCGTCACCGTTTGACGTTACCCTCAGCACTCCGCCGTTCACAGTCAGGCATACTCCCTCCTGTGCAGCCGAGCCGGTATCTTCATCGTCCTTGTTGCCGGAGCAGTTGATGCCGTCGTCCTCAGCGGTTATTGAGATCTCACCGCCGTCGATAGTTACGGTCTTCGCTTCAAAGCCCTCGTGGCTGTTCGTGATGCTTACGCTGCCCGCGCTGATAGTTATATCATTGTCAGCATTCACAGCGTCATCTCCTGAATCTATCGTGATATCCGCACCCGACAAACTTATATCTCCCAGAGACCTCAGCCCGTCATCACCGCAAACAGCACTTACACTTCCGCCCTCGGCAGAGATAAACGTAACTGCCGATACAGCAACAGATCCGCATTCAATGCTAACTTCGCCGCCTGAAATGCTCACATAGCCCTTATCCTCTTCCTCATCATTTGTAGAGCGTATCCCGTTCGACCCTGCATCAAGTGCTGTCTTTCCGCCGGATATCTTCACACAGTCCTTGCCCTCAAGCGCAGTCTTCACAGCCTTTACCGATATTTTACCGTCAGCTATCACCAGATCGTCCTTCGACACTATACCGTGCTTGTAATTGCCGTTCACAGTCAGCGAGCCGCTTCCGTTTATAGTGAGGTCAGCCTTTGAGAATATGCACCCGTCAGTGTTCTCATCACCGCTGAGAGCGTAGCTGCTGCCGTCAGTCAGCACGTTATCGGTGCCGTCCTCAAGAGTAATGATGACCTTGTCAGCATTAGATATGAGCACAGGTGCATTATCACTGCAGGTAAGCTTCAGCCCCTTGAAGATCAGCTGTATCTCAGCGTTCTTGTCGGCATTTATTATTATCCTGCCGTCAGAGCATTCACCGCTCACCACATATTCGCCCGAGGCACTTATCGTGACCACAGCCCCCTCAGCCTGAGAGCCGCTTCCGCTCACCTCAGCCTTACCGTCAGCAAAGCTCACTGTGCCTGCACTGTTCTCATCATAACCTACATCTAAGTCCTCAGCCGCTAAGGAAGTGTCATACTTTCCTCCCGAAGCCTTTGTCCCGCCCGCAGAGCTGTTATCGTCAGCGCAGCTGCAAAGCATAGCTGAGCACATCATCAGTGCGGCGATCACCGCGGTGAACCTTGTTCTTTTCATAGCAGTACCCTCATTGTATTATACCCCCGCTAAAGGCGAGGGCATTGGTCTTAAAGCTGTTGTTCGTTATCGTCGGCAGCCCTTGCGCACATTATCTCAAGGTTACCGTTTCTTGTTCTTATCTCGTCAATGAGCTTCTTCTCATCAGATGAGCTGTGGAACACTACCTCGTATTTGAGCTTGAAAAGGCTTCCCATATTGGTCGTCTTTACAGATACCAGCTCGTGAGAATCGGTGTGGCTGTCGAATATATCATCGAAAGCACCGTCATAGTCGAGACTCTCAGGGATAGTTACCGTAAGCTGCTTCATAGTGCGCTTCATATTTCCTACAGGAATGAATGAGTAGATAAGGTAAATGATGCTCACGCCGATAGCGAGGATAGCCGCCACAGCCAGCTGATCGGTGCCTGTTGCAAGGCCCACAGCCATAGCTAAGAATATAGCGCATATATCCTGAGCGCTTCCCGGGGCAGACCTGAACCTTACCAGCCCGAATGCACCCATAACTGCAACTCCGGTGCCTACATTTCCGTTTACCAGCATTATCACTACCTGAACGATAACAGGCAGCAGCGCCAGCGTCATCATAAAGCCCTTGGACTTCTTATCCCTTATGCTGAACGCGAAAGCTATCACAAGGCCGAGCCCTAAAGATACCAGCGAACAGATCAGAAACTCCTTATTCGATACAGCTGCAAGCGATGTAGTAGTATCGTTGGCTGCAATAGTCAGCAGATTATTAAGCACAGATGATCACCTTTCCTTTTTTTATTTCTTCCGCAAGCTCCCTCTGATAGGCTGTGCCGTATTTCGAGAACGAAGCAGGGAAGATATTAAGTTCGTCTAATATGTGTGAGAGCCACAAGGGCATCATCCCGGGTATTTTTATTTCCATTATCCTCGTCCCGGGCGAGAGAAGCTCCTTTCCCCAGACTCCCTTATCGAGCCCTAAGCAGTCCTCTCTGTAAAGGATATGAGTATCCATCGTGAGTCTGAGCTCGGGGTCTTCCTTCCCCTGGAAGGCTAACCTGTCATAGCTTAAAAACATTGCAGGTGCGCAGCCCTCATAGTGCTTCAAAAAGTATCTGAGCTCTGCCTCTATCTGCCTGTTCCTGTCGGGTCCCTCTCCGCCTGAGAGAAACTCCTCAGCCTCAGCAAGAGTCATATCGACCCTTCTCTTATAAACGATACCCTTATATTTCTTTTTCAGCTCAACGAATACCGTGCTTTCCTTGTTCGGAACGCTGTAGCTTCTCAGTCTTAGCTTTTCCTTGTACACGGGCTTTTCTATAGAGTTTCTCGCAAGTATATGCGAGGGCGTATCAAAGTATATGTTATATACCGTACACTTAGGGTACTGATCCGGCTTGAAGTAGGGCTCTATCTTCTCCATGAAGAGATTATAGGTCTGCTCATCAAGCACATATTTCTTTTCTACCCTCTGGAATATATCCTGATATGCTCCCATAGTCTTGCACCTCCGGTTCATTTCTTATCTTGATCATAGTATAAGATATAAACCTTAAACAAACTTAAAGCTGAAAAACTTTTTTTGAAAAGATTTTCTCACACACATTTATATGACTTTTCCGGTGATCATCCGATCTTTATATACTCTTTATCCAAGCATCACCTTGTGGAATACTTTCTTGCCCTTCTTGATTATTACAGGCTCTGAAAGGTCAACAAGACCCTTGGGGTCTGTGAACTTCGCATCGTTCACAGCTATGCCGTTCTGGGTGACAAGGCGTCTTGCCTCTCCGTTTGATGCGCACAGCCCGCACTTGACGAGCAGTGTGAGGATACCTATCTTTCCGTCCTCAGTATCAGCTGCAGCTATCTCAGTAGAGGGCATATTCTCGCTGTCTCCGCTTCCTGCGAAGATAGCCTTTGCAGCAGCGTCAGCCTTCCTGGCCTCCTCCTCGCCGTGGATAAGCTTTGTGAGCTCATAAGCGAGCAGTGATTTAGCCTTGTTGAAGTCAGCGCCCTCCATTGTTCTCTCCATTTCCTCTATCTCCTCGATAGGAACAAACGTGAGAAGCTTCAGGCACTTGATAACATCGGCATCGTCAACGTTTCTCCAGTACTGGTAGAAGTCATAGGGGCTGGTCTTCTCAGCATCGAGCCATACGGCGCCCTTTTCGGTCTTGCCCATTTTCTTGCCCTCAGAGTTTAAGAGCAGTGTTATCGTCATAGCGTAAGCGTCCTTGCCGAGCTTCTTTCTTATAAGCTCAGTGCCGCCCAGCATATTAGCCCACTGGTCATCGCCGCCGAACTGCATATTGCAGCCGTAATCGGTGTACAGCTTGTAGAAGTCGTATGACTGCATTATCATATAGTTGAACTCAAAGAATGTGAGACCCTTCTCCCAGCGCTGCTTGTAGCACTCGAACGAGAGCATCTTGTTCACTGAGAAGTGGACGCCTATCTCTCTGAGCATATCAACATAGTTGAGGTTGAGCAGCCAGTCAGCGTTGTTTACAGCGATAGCCTTGTCGTCACCGAATTCGATAAAGCGTGACATCTGCTTTTTGAAGCACTCAACGTTATGGTCGATAGTTTCCTTCGTCATCATCTTTCTCATATCGCTCTTACCCGAGGGGTCGCCGATCATTCCGGTGCCTCCGCCGAGGAGCACGATAGGCTTATTGCCTGCCATCTGCAGCCTTTTCATCAGGCACAGTGCCATAAAGTGGCCAACGTGCAGGCTGTCGGCAGTAGGGTCAAAGCCGATGTAGAAGGTAGCATTACCGTTGTCGATAAGCTCCTTGATCTCTTTCTCATCTGTGAGCTGAGCGATCAGCCCTCTTCTCTGAAGTTCTTCAAAACAAGTCATTTTTATTCCTCCAACATATTATTTTTCATTTACAAGCTTTCCCGTCATATGCTCTATCTCAAGCTCCATAACAAGGGTAGCCTTAGCGCATTTTTCTATCTCTTCATTTATATAGCTCTCATCATCGGTGAACTTATAGCTGAGCCTTCTGCAAAGCTCTATCGCCCTGTCATAGTCCTCAACTATCTTAATTCTCCCGAAGATGACAACACTCTTCACATTCAGCGCCCAGTCGCCCTCTTTTTTGAAGCCCTTGTCAAACACCGTGTAGCAGACCTTGTCACATCTGTTGACCGCATCAACTCTGTGGCCGACCTTTCCGCCGTGGAAATATAGCTTTCCGTCCTCATAATAGTGATTTATCGGCACACAGTAAGGGTACCCCTCATCACCCAGCATAGCAAGCACACCTCTGGTCTCGATCTTAAGAAGCTCAACACATTCCTCTTCAGAGACAGCCTGCTTCTGACGTCTCATTTCTCTGAACAAAACTATCCACCCTCATATCGTTCATAATTAAACCCTTCCGTACCGGTATTGCCTAGCGCGGAAGGGTCTCCTGCTATCATATAATGATAACATTTATATTATATTTTGTCAACTGCATTATTATGAACTTTTTTGTTATGCCTGTTTTTTCTTCTCAGCTTTTTTAGGCACTCTTCCCAGGTGCGCGTTAAAGCTGATATAGCCGTTTTTAACGTGGCAGCTTATCCTGCCCTTATGAGCCTCAGCTATCGCTGCCGCCACTGACAGCCCTATACCGTAACCGCCCTTGCTCTCTCCGTCCTTTCTCGCATGAGAGCTGTCCTCGCGGTAGAAGCGGTCAAACAGCTTTTCGGGGTGCTTCGGCGGCTCCGAGCACGGGTTCTTCACGCTGAGCCTTACGCCCTTGCCCTCAGCCCTGAGAGTTACCTCTATCCTGCCGCCGTCATCAGAATACTTTACTGCATTCTCGGTAAGCACTGATGTCAGCTGTCTTACAGAGCCCTCATCGCCGTAATATTTAAGCCCGTCTTCTATATCGAGTTCGATCTTCTTTCCGTTAGTCTCAGCAAGTGTGCCGAACGGTTCAGCGGTCTCGGCCACAGCCTTTGACACATCGAACTCCATAAAGCTCATCTTGTCAGATATGCCCTCAGCCCTTGCGATGTTGAGCATATCTTTGATAAGCTCACTCAGCCTTGCCACCTGATTTTTTATGCTTTCTGTCCATTCACTGGGCTCGCTCGTAAGCTCAAGGACCTCAGTGTTCGCAGAAATTATAGCCAGAGGCGTTTTAAGCTCGTGTCCTGCATTTGTGATGAACTGCTTCTGTCTGTCCATATTCTCGATCACGGGCTTTACCGCACGCTTTGAGAAAATAACTATCAGCAGCAGCACTATCAGAAAAGCAGAAGCTCCTATCGTTACCGATATTATAAGAAAAGAATTCTCGGTAGAAAGCTCAGAACGGCAGTCTAAGAAAACTATCATTTTTCCGCCGTCTTTATCGCATACCTTATATTTATAGATATCCGTGTAGCCGCTCTTGCTGTCAGCGACCTCTTTGGCATATTCTATAGCCTTCTCGCTTGAGACCGCAGCTATGTGTCCGGTATCTACCTTTGTAACGTTGCCGTCCTCATCAAGGTTCACCACAAAGAACCTTGTTTTATACCGTGTCTCCTCGTTGAAGCTCCTCTGATCCATTCCCTTGAAGAACTCTCTGTCGCTGCGTGACTGATCGCTCTTATCCTCCTCGGGCTTTTCCTCGGGCATCTCCTCGGGTCTGTCGTCAGGCTTGTCAGAGGGCTTGTAGCCTGGCTCGTCCATTCGCCCGAGCTCAGGAAAGCCGCCGCCGTTATCGATGAGCATATCGATGACCTCTTCGGCAGACTTATCCATATTGTAGTGATTTATCACATTTATAGTGCCCACAACGAGCAGCTCCACCACGAACAGGCTGACCGCCGCTATAAGCACAAATTTGCGTCTTAATTTTTTTATCAAGCCTGTTCACCTCCGATAAAACAGTTTTTTGATTCAGGCCTTTTCCTCCAAAGAATATCCCATGCCGCGAGATGCTTTTATAATAACATTAGCGCCCACAGCTGTGAGCTTTTTTCTCAGGTATGAGATATACACCCACACCACGTTTATCTCCGCGTCAGAATCATAGCCCCAGATCTTTTCCATGAACCTCTCCGTCGAGATCAGCCTCTTCGGGTTCATCATCATAGTCTCCAGCATCTGGTATTCCTTGTTTCCCAGCCTCTGAACTCCCTCAGGCCCCGTCAGCTCAAAATTCTCACGGCTGAGGGTGATGTTCCCGAATTCCAGCGTGTTCGATGAAAGCTCTGTCTTTCTTCTGGTCATAGCTCTTATCCTCGCCAGCAGCTCGCCCATTGCGAACGGCTTTGTCAGGTAATCATCAGCTCCCGAATCAAGCCCCGTTATCCTGTCATCAACATCTGACTTTGCCGTCAGGAGCAGCACAGGCACGTCAACGCCCTCAGAGCGTATCTTTCTGAGCACCTCGATGCCGTCCATCTTAGGCATCATTATATCAAGTATTATCCCGTCATAGTTCTCAGCCTTTGCCCAGTTGTACGCATCAAGCCCGTCATAGACCGCGTCAACGGAATAATTATTGTGTTTAAGTATCGCCACCAGAGCCCTGGAAAGCTCCTTTTCGTCCTCAGCCAGCAGAAGTCTCATACTATCTCCTCCATTTTCTGATCTTATACTACATCATGAACCTTAAACCAACTTAAAGTATACCACAGATCATATTTTTTTGCAACAAAAAGCTCCGCTTTGGGCAGTACGCCCAAAGTTAATGCTGAATTATTTCTTAGCTTTTCGCCTTGTTAGGGGGCTTTCCGGTCGCCCCCTAACGACCCCTTCGGGTATATGATTATTAAAAGCTTGATCTACAGAAAAAAGCTCCGCATTTTTCAGCGGAGCTCTTTTCCGGGTACATATCTAAAACAGTTAAGACACCCAAGGTCAGCGCAGCGTAGCTGTCTTCTATTACGTGTGTAACTTATCCCCTACCCTACGGGGAGGGCAAATGGTTTAATAGCCTGCCGCTACAGAAAACGGGGTGGGGGTGTCCAGCCGCGCGGCGAGCACTTGCTAGAATGCCTTCTTGTATATCTCAAGGATAGACTCAACTGTGCAGGGTCTTGGGTTGCCGCCTGTGCATACATCTGCGAAGGCAGCCTCCGAAAGTGCCTGAAGGTCCTCCTCCTTGACGCCTATCTCATGCAGCTTCTCGGGGATCCCAACGTCCTTTGAAAGCTGTCTTACAGCGTCAACGGCAGCCTTTCTGTAAGCGTCCTCGTCCATGCCTGTGGTGTCAACGCCCATAGCCTCAGCAATATACTTGAACTTGTCGCCGGTGTAAGTCGCATTATACTCCATTACATAAGGCAGCAGAACAGCATTTGCAATACCGTGAGGTGTATCATAGAACGCACCGAGAGGGTGAGCCATTCCGTGAACAACACCGAGACCAACGTTCGAGAAGCCCATACCTGCAACATACTGGCCGAGAGCCATGTCCTCACGTCCCTGAGGGTCGTTCTCAACAGCCTTTCTGAGAGATCTTGCGATTATTTCGATAGCCTTCAGGTGCATCATATCGGTGAGCTCCCACGCCGCAAGTGTGGTGTAGCCCTCGATAGCATGAGTAAGAGCGTCCATACCTGTAGATGCTGTAAGCCCCTTAGGCATAGATGACATCATATCACTGTCAACAACTGCAACTGCCGGAATATCATGAGGGTCAACGCATACGAACTTTCTCTTCTTCTCCTCATCGGTGATAACGTAGTTGATGGTGACCTCAGCAGCCGTACCTGCCGTGGTGGGCACTGCGATAAGGGGAACGCAGGGATTCTTGGTGTCTGCAACGCCTTCAAGGGAAGTAACGTCTGCAAACTCGGGGTTGTTGATGATTATGCCGATAGCCTTTGCAGTATCCATAGCCGAGCCGCCGCCTATAGCAACGATAGAATCTGTCTCAGCCTTTTTGAATACCTCAACACCGTCCTTAACGCAGGCAACGCTTGGGTTAGCCTTGACGTTTGAGAACACCTCATAAGGTATGCCTGCCTCGTCAAGAAGCTTTGTTACCTTCTGTGTAACGCCGAATTTAAGAAGATCGGGGTCGGTCACTACGAGGATCTTTTTGAAGGCTCTCTTCTTAGCCTCTGTAACTATCTCAGCGATAGCGCCTGCTCCGAAATAAGATGTTTCATTGAGTATCATTCTGTTTGCCATAAGTATTCCTGCCTTTCAAATAGAGGTTCAAGCATAAAGCTTATTAAAAGTATACAGTAATATTATTATCATATTAAGAATTTTTGTGAAATATTATATGAACCAAGCCGACGTGACCCGACAGCTTTCAAACACTAAAATTTACCGTTTGTTGATTAATGAGGTCATTCAATGTGCTATAATGGTAAGAGATCAATTAATGGAGTGCTGATAAATGCTGAAGCTTTTCCGGTATCTTAAAAACTATAAAAAAGAGAGTATAATAGGCCCTGTCTTCAAGCTGATAGAGGCCTGTTTTGAGCTGGCTGTACCGCTCGTTATGGCAAATATAATAGATGTGGGCATCAGAAATTCCGATAAGGGCTATATCTACAAAATGGGTGCAGTGCTTGTGCTGCTGGGTGCGCTTGGCCTTACCTGTGCGCTGACGGCGCAGTTTTTTGCCGCAAAAGCGTCACTGGGCTTTGCCACTGCCCTCAGGCGCGAGCTTTTTCACCACATAAACACCCTCTCCTACGCTGAGATAGACAGGATAGGCAACCACACCCTTGTCACAAGAATGACCGCAGATGTCAACACCGTCCAGACAGGTGTCAATATGCTGCTGAGACTGTTTCTGCGCTCGCCATTCATAGTAATAGGCTCAATAATAATGGCCTTTACTATCTCAGTCAAGCTGACCGTCATATTCATTCTGATGACGCCGGTCCTCGCCTGTGTTATATACAAGATCATGGCAGTGACGACGCCTAAGTTCAAGGATATACAAAAGCAGCTCGATAAAACTAACCTTATGACCTCGGAGACACTGTCGGGTGCAAGAGTGATACGTGCCTTTTCGCGCCAGGCAGACGAGAGCGAGGCCTTTGCGCAGGCAGCCGAAGATCTCAGACGCAGGCAGATCATAGCAGGGCGCATCTCAGCGCTGATGAACCCCATGACCTATGTTATCTGCAACCTTGCTATAATGGCAGTGATATGGTTCGGCGGAAAAAACGTCAATGCAGGCGGCATTTCTCAGGGTGAGCTGATAGCCCTGGTCAACTATATGAATCAGATACTTCTTGCACTGCTCGCTATGACGATACTTGTCACCAGTATAGTAAGAATGCAGGCGTCAGCCGTAAGGATAAACGATGTTTTTGATATCACTACCTCTATCGAGGACGGCTCTGCAGGTGCCATAGGTACTGACCCCTCAGCTCCTGCGGTTGAGTTCAGAGACTGTGTTTTCTCATACCACACAGATGACGACCCTGAGCTTGAGGGCATATCCTTTAAGGTAATGCACGGCGAGACCATCGGCATCATCGGCGGTACAGGCTCGGGCAAATCTACCCTTATGAACCTGATACCGCGCTTTTACGATACCGATTCGGGAGAGGTGCTCGTTGACGGCGTCAATGTCCGCAAGTATCCGCTCAGGCAGCTGAGAGGGAAGATAGGCATAGTTCCGCAAAGGGCAGTTCTTTTCAAGGGCACTGTCAGAGACAATATGAAATGGCGCGATGAAAATGCTGATGATGAGCAGATAATGAAGGCTCTCACTGTGGCACAGGCTAAGGACTTTGTTATGCAAAAGCCAGAGGGCCTTGACTATATGATAAACCAGGAGGGCAAGAACCTTTCGGGCGGCCAGCGCCAGAGACTGACCATCGCCAGAGCCCTGATAGGGGAGCCTGAGATACTTATCCTCGATGACTCCGCATCAGCGCTTGACCTTGCTACCGATGCCGCCCTCAGACGCGCAATAGCCGGTGAGACAGACGGCCTTACCGTGTTCATAGTGTCACAGAGGGTGTCATCTATCAGGCACGCTGACAAGATAGTTGTTCTTGATGACGGCAGGATAGCAGGCATAGGCTCACATGATGAGCTTGCCGCCGCCTGCGAGGTATACCGCGAGATATGCAATTCTCAGCTTTCGGAAAAAGGAGGCGAGAAAAGTGAAAAATAGCACACGTACTCCCTCTGCCCTGAGACCTCTTCTCACATATGCAAAGCCCTATAAGGGTCTGTTCGTGCTTTCAATGCTGTTCTCGGTGATATCTGTCGCAGCTACGCTTTATGCGCCGATACTTATAGGCGATGCTGTGGATAAGGTCATCGGAAAGGGGAATGTTGACTTCAACGCCCTCGGAGTGATACTTGTAAAGCTCGGTATAGTTGCCGTTATTACGGGCATATCCCAGTGGCTTATGGCCCTTTGCACCAACAGGATAACCTATATGGTAGTTCAGCGTGTGCGCGAGGACGCTTACAACAAGCTCCACAGGCTTCCTCTTTCCTATATCGATTCACAGCCCCACGGAGATATCATCAGCCGCATAATCACAGATGTCGAGCAGATATCTGACGGCCTTCTTATGGGATTTTCACAGCTGTTCACAGGTATCTGTACAATTTTTGGTACACTTATCTTTATGCTTTCGATAAACGTGAAGATAGCGCTGGTTGTTGTTGTGATAACGCCGCTGTCGCTGTTTGCGGCAAGGTTCATAGCAGGCAACACGTTCAGGCTTTTCCATGAGCAGTCAGTCGTCAGGGGAGAGCTTACCTCTCTTGTTGAGGAGATGACCGGCAACAGCAAGACCGTGGCAGCCTTCTGCTATGAGGAAAAAAGCGAGGAGCAGTTTGAACAGCTGAACCTGAAGCTCCAGAAGATAGGCGTCAGGGCAACGTTTTTCTCCTCTCTCACAAACCCGACTACAAGATTTATAAACGGGCTGGTATATACGTCTGTAGGCATTATCGGTGCGATGTCGGTCATCGGCGGCGGCTTCACCGTCGGAAACCTTACGAGCTTTCTTACCTACGCAAACCAGTATACAAAGCCGTTCAATGAGATCTCGGGCGTTATAACTGAGCTCCAGAGCGCACTCGCTTCTGCAAGAAGAGTGTTTGAGCTGATAGAGCTCGAAGAGGAAAAGCCTGACGGCAGTGATGCAAAAGTTCTCACCGAGGTCGACGGCACGGTAGATATAGATCACGTATATTTCAGCTATGACCCCAAGGTAAAGCTCATCGAAGACTTTGACCTGCACGTTAAGCAGGGGCAGAGGATAGCTATAGTGGGTCCCACAGGCTGCGGCAAGACGACGATGATAAACCTGCTCATGCGCTTTTACGATGCCGACAGCGGACAGATAAGCATTAGTGAGGTGCCGATAAAACAGTGCACAAGAAACTCTATGCGCTCTATGTACGGCATGGTGCTGCAGGATACATGGCTGAAAACCGGCACCATAAGAGAAAACATCTGCTACGCAATGCCCGATGCGACAGATGAACAGATGATAGCCGCCGCTAAGGCCGCACACTGCCACAGCTTTATCAAGCGTCTGCCAAAGGGATATGATACTGTGGTATCAGATGCGTTTGCGTCTATATCTCAGGGGCAGAAGCAGCTTTTGTGCATAGCAAGGGTGATGCTTTGTCTGCCGCCTATGCTGATACTTGATGAGGCGACTTCGTCGATAGATACAAGAACAGAGATACGTATCCAGAGGGCGTTTGAGAAGATGATGAAGGGCAGGACAAGCTTTATCATAGCGCACAGGCTATCAACTATCAGAAATGCAGATACTATCATAGTTATGCGTGACGGGCATATAATCGAGCAGGGCAGGCATACAGAGCTTATAAACAAAAACGGCTTTTATGCAGAGCTTTATAATTCTCAGTTCGCAGAGAGCTGAAATTGTAAATAAAATGTTAAGCACTTGACAAAACCAAAGCACTGTGATATAATACACAAGTTGATTGTATCAACTTTATTTAAAACGCTGCATAGAACTACTGTCTAAACTGAAATGATGGGCTTCTATGAGTCATAACATTTGGTTTGGAAGGAGGAGCTAAAGATGAGAGAAGGAATTCATCCTGTATACGAGGAGACAACTATCACCTGCGCTTGCGGTAATGTTATCAAGACTCGTTCTACAAAGAAGGATATCAAGGTCGAGATCTGCTCGAAGTGCCACCCGTTCTTTACAGTCAAGCAGAAGCTTGTTGACACCGGCGGACGTGTAGACAGATTCAAGAAGAGATTCAATCTTGACTGATCGTAGAGAGAACGGCAAAAACCGTTCTCTTTTTTTACTTATATGAGGTGAGCTTATGCCCGAATATTTAGACCTTTATGACAGAGACCTGACCCCCACGGGTGAAAAATGGGAGAGAAGAGACAGAGTGCCCCTGCCTGAGGGGAGGTTTCACTATGTCGTGAATATCCTCTGTATCAACAAAGAGGGGAAGATACTTATTACTCAGCGCCACCCCGACAAGCCCTACGGCGGCTGGTGGGAGGTGTCGGGCGGTTCTGTGGTTTCCGGTGAGATACCGCTTGACGGTGCAGTGAGAGAGCTTTTTGAGGAGACAGGCCTTAAAGCCGCACCTTCCGAGCTTCGCTATTTCGGACAGATAATCAGGGAGCGCTCGGGCTGTGTGCATAACTTTTATCTTTATGAGGGCGACTTCTCGGCGGAGGATATAGTTCTGCAGGAGGGCGAGACCGTGGACTTCAGGCTGGTAACGCCGAAGGAGCTTGAACAGATGAGCGACAGGCTCGAATTTCTTGACTTTTCATTCAACCGCCTGAGGGCAGTTTTTGCAGACCTTTTCTTTCATCATATCTGATAAGAGGAAAAACTATGAACTATGTAACGATCTATGAAGAGGCGGAGGGCACCTACACCGAAAAGCGTTCGGATTTTATAGGGCATATCGCCCCAGTGAAGACCGGCGAGGAAGCCGCCGCCTTCGTTGAACGGATAAAGGCTGAGAACCGCAAGGCGAGACACAACGTCTATGCCTATATCGTGCGTGACGGCAACATAACCAGATACAGTGATGACGGCGAACCGCAGGGTACAGGCGGTATGCCGGTGCTCGATGTGCTGAGAAAGCAGGGGCTGACCGATGTCTGCGTTGTGGTGACGCGCTATTTCGGAGGGATACTCCTCGGCGCGAACGGGCTTGTCAGGGCGTATTCTACTGCCTGCGCTGAGGCCGTTTCTAATGCGAAAAAAATGTATATGTGCGACTGCTCACGCCTTGAGTTCTCGGTAGACTATACCCTTTACGGCAAGGTGAGCTATCTTCTGCCTGCATTTAAGGTGATAACGGAAAAGGAAGATTTCGCAGATGTTGTGAACATGAGCCTACTGGTGAGAAGAGAGGTCTGCGAGGAGCTCAAAGAACAGCTTACGAATGCTTCAAACGGCAACGTGGAGTTGTCGGAAACGACAGGATTGACTGCCGATTTTGGCGAAAATTTGTGATAAACTACAAAGTTTTTTAAAAAAAGAGGGTTTTTGAATAGAATTTCGGTATATATAAGCAGTGTGTGCAGAGGAGGGAGCTTATGTTTGAAGCGAAGGAGAAACTGATGCAGTATGAGAAGATCATGCTGTGTGAGCAGGCACAGTCGTCCTTTTCATCAAAGGGCAGAGAGCGCCCCGAGGAGCCTGACGAGGTCAGGACGGATTTTCAGCGTGACCGCGACAGGATACTCCATTCAAACGCTTTCAGGCGCCTGAAGCATAAGACACAGGTGTTTCTTTCTCCTGCCGGAGACCATTACAGAACGAGGCTTACTCACACCCTTGAGGTGAGCCAGATAGCGAGGACGATCTCACGGGGGCTTCTTCTGAACGAAGACCTTACCGAGGCGATAGCTCTGGGTCACGACCTCGGGCATACACCGTTCGGCCATGCAGGCGAGAGGACCCTTAATGAGCTGAACCCTGACGGCTTTCATCACTATGAGCAGGGCCTGCGCGTGGTAGACCTTATAGAGAAGGACGGCAAGGGACTGAACCTTACATATGAGGTGCGCGACGGCATACTGAAGCACACGAATATGACTGCCGATACAAAAGAGGGCTGTGTTGTCAGGAAGGCTGACGTGATAGCCTATATAAATCATGATATAGACGATTCTATCAGAGCAGGCATACTTACCGAGGAAGATATCCCGAAAGAGATAAGGGATATCCTCGGGAACTCAAAGTCCGAGAGGATAGCTACCCTTGTCAAAGATGTTATCCTGCACGGCGCTGACGAGATAGGAATGTCAGCCGAGATAGAGATAGCCTTTGATACTCTGCATAAATTTATGTTTGACAGCGTATATTTCAACCCAAAATGCAAAAGCGAAGAGGCTAAGGCCAAGGCAATGATAATAAAGCTTTATGAGTATTATCAGGGGCATATAGAAAAGCTGCCTGCCGAATATCTTAATCTCGCTTACAATTACGGTACCGACAGAGCCGTGTGCGACTATATCGCAGGAATGACGGACGGCTTTGCGGTGGAGACCTTCAAGGAGCTGTTCATTCCTAAGGGCTGGGCAGGCTATTGAAAATGAGGCGGTGAACTTTTTGCCATTACCCGTAGATTTTATAGAGAGGCTTAAAGCTGCCAACCCGATAGATGAGGTCATGGGGAGCTATGTATCTCTCAGGCGCTCAGGCAGAGACTTTGTCTGCCTTTGCCCGTTCCACAATGAGAAAACGCCCTCCTGCTATATCCACCCGGATCAGGAGTATTTTCACTGCTTCGGCTGCGGTGCCGGCGGTGATGTCATCACCTTTACGATGAAATACAACAACCTTGATTACTGGGAGGCAGTAAAGCTTCTTGCCGAGAGGGGAGGCCTGCCGCTGCCGCAGGATACCGCCTTTGCAGACAGGGGACAGGATATCCGCAAGAGGATATATGAGATGAACAAGACCGCAGCGAGGTTTTTCTACGATAAGCTGCGATCCCCTGAGGGCAGAGAGTGCCTTGCATATCTTATAAACAAACGAAGATTAATGCCCGAGACCATCAAAAAATACGGAATGGGCTTTGCGCCAAACAGCTGGTCAGAGCTTAAAAGCCATATGCTGGCTGAGGGCTTTACCGAGGACGAGCTCCTGAAAGGGTCGCTCATAACAAATTCGAGGAACAATTCAAAGAATACGTTTGACTTCTTTGTGAACAGGGCAATGTTCCCGTTCTTCGATCTGGCTGGGCATATAGTCGGCTTCGGCGGCCGTGCCCTTTCGCCCGATGACAAGAGAAAGTATTTAAACTCCAAAGATACGGCTGTATATAATAAAGAGAGATACCTTTTCTCGATGAACTTTGCCAAAAACGCCTGCGTCAAGGACAAGCAGATCCTTCTGTGTGAGGGTAACCTCGATGTTATCTCGCTCAATCAGGCAGGGTTTGAAAATGCAGTTGCCTCATGCGGAACTGCCCTTACTCCTCAGCAGGTGAAGATAATCTCAAACTATGCTGACAGCGTCGTGATCTGCTATGACAGCGACGAAGCAGGCCAGAAGGCGACCCAGAAGGCGATAAGGCTGATCTCGGAGACGGGGCTTAAAACGAGCGTTATAAAAATGAACGGCGCCAAGGATCCCGATGAGTACATAAACAAGTTCGGCCCCGACCATTTCAGACACCTGATAAAGGGCTCCGAGGACGCAGTGCTGTTCAGGCTCGATATCTGTAAGGACGGCAAGGATCTTGATACTGAAGCAGGAAGATATGAATATATCAAGGACGCCTGCAAGGTGCTGGCTGAGCTTTCATCGCCGGCACAGAGAGAGGTCTATATCGCAAGGATAGAAAAGGAGACCGAGATAAACCGCAGCATTATAAAAAGCGAGCTCGATTCCCTTATGCGCAGAAACACCAGAGCCGAGAGAAAGCGCGACTGGAACCGGACGGCCACCTTCTCGAACTTTAAGAGGGACGATATAAACCCCGAGGCTCACCGCCACCGCAAGGAGACAGCCTGCGAGGAAGGGCTCATATACTATATATATATGAACAAGGACAAGTGCGGCGATATCCTCAAAAGGCTTCCGCCCGAGCGCTTTGTCACGGACTTCAACAGGAGACTTTACAAAAGCCTTACCGATAAGATAACCAATGACCTTGATTCGTCGGTATCATCGTTCAATGATGAATTTTCGCCCGATGAGGTGGGAAAGCTAACAGCGATGCTCGACCACTATTCAAAGCTTGAGGTGAGCGAGCAGGTGGCCGAGGATTATATCGCTGCGCTGCTTGAATATAACGGCAGCACCGGCACGGCTGATTATTCCGACGATAAGAACAATGAGGCGTTCTTTGATAATATTAAAAAACTGAGAGACCGCAAAAAGCGTTGACAGTATAAATTCCAATTCACTATGGGGGTAATGCAAATGAGCGAAAAGAAATCATCAATAATGGATAACCTGATGCAGCACGGCAAGCAGACCGGTAAGCTGACGACTAAGGAGATCACAGACGCTCTCGAAAAGCTTGACTTTGATGTTGAGCAGATGGACAGCTTCTACGATGCCTGCGCTGCAAACAATATCGAGATCATCGACGATGTAACGGTCGATGATACTCTCGTTCTCGTAAATCCTGAGGACGAGCTCGATCAGGACGGTGTGGATATATCGCTGTCTACCGACGGTATAGCTATGGACGATCCCGTAAAGATCTATCTCAAGGAGATCGGCCGTGTTCCGCTGCTCACATCGGAAGAGGAGATACAGCTCGCCGAGCAGATGTCCAGCGGCAATGAGGCAGAGGCCAAAAAGGCAAGAAAAAGACTTGCTGAGGCTAACCTCAGGCTCGTTGTCTCTATCGCAAAGAGATATGTCGGCAGAGGCCTTTCCTTCCTCGATCTTATCCAGGAGGGCAATATGGGTCTTATAAAGGCAGTCGAGAAGTTCGATTATACCAAGGGTTTCAAGTTCTCGACCTATGCGACATGGTGGATAAGACAGGCCATCACCAGGGCGATAGCCGATCAGGCAAGAACTATCCGTATACCCGTGCATATGGTGGAGACCATAACAAAGGTAAAGAAGGCTTCATCACAGCTTCTCCACAAGAACGGCCATGACCCGTCTCCCGAGGAGATAGCTGAGGAGCTCGATATGAGCGTGGAGAGAGTAAGAGAGATCATGCGTATAGCGCAGGATCCTGTATCGCTGGAGACTCCTATCGGTGAGGAGGAGGATTCTCACTTAGGTGACTTCATTCCAGATGACGATGCGCCTGCACCTGCTGAGGCTGCATCACTGGTGCTTCTGAAGGAGCAGATAAATCAGGTGCTCTCTACCCTTACTGACAGAGAGGAGAAGGTGCTAAGGCTCCGCTTCGGTCTGGAGGACGGCCGTTCGAGAACTCTTGAAGAGGTCGGACAGGAATTCAATGTCACCCGTGAGCGTATACGCCAGATAGAGGCAAAGGCGCTCAGAAAGCTTCGTCACCCGAACAGGAGCAACAAGGTAAGAGATTATCTCGACTGATCTCAAGGAGGAGCAATGTTTATTACACTTGAGACCGATTATGCGGTCAGGATAACCTCGGTGCTGTGCAGAAAGGGCGTCAAGACCGATGCCAAGAGCATTTCCGAGGAGGCTGCCGTAACTCTGAGATTCACTCTGAAGATACTCAGAAAGCTTGTCGGTGCAGGGCTGGTAAAGTCCTTCAAGGGAACAAGGGGCGGCTACATAATTGATAAGAAGCCTGAGGATATTACTCTGAGAATGGTGATAGAGGCTATCGAAGGGCCGTATTATTTCTCGCGCTGCTTAGCACCCGAATGTGAGTGCAGTCAGGGCGCGGCTGATGAGTGCAGCTGCCGCAAGGCGTTCGCAGAGGTAAGCGACCTTGTAAGAAATAAGCTTGACGAGTATAATTTTTACGACCTTATCAATGCTGATAATAAGGAAAAAGAAGCTGTGCAATGAGCAGAAAATTCAGACTTGACCGTGATGCGCGCCGAAGAATAGATGATGAGTTCCCCGAAGGCATAGCCGAGGATTATTCAAACTATGATGAATATGACGAGGAGCTTGAATATAAAAAAGACCGCCGCAGACGAAGGACCGCCCGATTAGTGATAAGGCTGACGGTGCTGTGCCTTGTGCTGCTGGCAGTGATGACAGGTGCGCTGCTTTACACGGGCTATATATGGTTCAATGAGCCCAGAAAGCGCGATTATCCTTACCGCGGCCCGATAATAGATGCCGATATGGGCAAAATAGGGTGGCAGGCATTCTCTCAGCAGAATATACAGTTTGCCTATATAACCGCTACCAAGGGCAAGAGCTATGTTGACGAGTGCTTTGAATACAACCGTAAAAACGGTGAGCCCACCGACCTGCCGCTCGGTTATCTTCATATATTTGAGCCGAAGCAGAACGGCAGAGCTCAGGCGGAGCATTTCATAGACATTGTCGGGCAGAATATGATCGGTAGGCTGATACCTGCCGTCGAGGTAGAATACAGCGGCCTTGACAGGCTCATAACGCCGGATATAGAAAACTCTGTCGAGAACCTCAAAGAGTATGTTCAGGAGATAGAGTCGCAGTACGGTGTGAAGCCGGTGCTATTGTGCCGCGAGGCCGAATACAGACAGCTTATCCTGCCTTACGATGAATTTGAGGGCTGCCCGATATGGATAGACAGCGTCTTCACAGAGCCTGATAAAGATATCGACTGGACGCTGTGGACCTATACCCCGAGGGCAAAATACCGTTATTATGACGGCGATAAATATGTAGACGTTGCGGTTTTAAACGGCGGTAAAAGTGACTTCAAGAGCATATTAGTACCAAAAAATGTACAGTAAAATATCGCATAAAAATACCCCCGATCTTTCGGGGGCATTTTTTATGACAAAAACTCATGCTCAGTTTCGTTCTTAGGCGGCCTGCCCATAAGGTTTTTAAGCGCTTCCTCAGCAGGTGCTCCGTCAAAAAGTATCCTTGCAAGCTCCTCAGTGATAGGCATTTCGATACCTAGCTTTTTTGCGAGCTCTCTTGCGTTCTTCGTGCAGATATACCCTTCAACAGTTCCGACCTGACGCACAGCCTCTTCGGGGTCTGTGCCCTTGCCGATAAGTATCCCTGCACGGCGGTTCCTTGAATGCATGGAGCAGCAGGTAACTATCAGGTCTCCGATGCCGCTCAGCCCGTTGAAGGTCTCCTCCTGAGCGCCCATTGCAGCGCCCAGCCGCGATATCTCGTAGATGCCCCTTGTCATAAGGGCAGCCTTGGTGTTGTCGCCATAGCCGAGACCGTCACATACTCCGGCCGCAAGAGCGATAATGTTTTTCATTGTGCCGCCTATCTCGCTGCCTATCTCGTCATCGTTCACATAAACTCTGAACGTCTGGTTTGACAGAGTTGACTGTATATAATATGATACCTCGCGGCTGTCAGATGAGGTAACGATCGTCGTCGGCATACCCCTTGCTACCTCCTCCGCGTGAGAGGGCCCGGTAAGCACCGCAACATGATTGTTCGGGAAGCATTCCTTAGCCACCTGACACATCGTTTTGAGAGAACCCGTTTCAAGACCCTTTGCAGTGTTCACAACTATGGTCTTTTCCTCGATATAGGGTGCAGCCTGCTCGCAGACACTTCTGAGAAAAGGTGAGGGGATACCGAGAATAACGATATCCTTACCCTTTACGCAGGAGATATCAGTTGTGAGCTCTATCGTTTTGTTTACCGTAACGCCGGGCAGCTTTGCTTTCAGCTGGCCTGTACGCCTGATGGTCTCTATCTCATCGCTGAAGGCTGACCATACCGTAACCTTGTGGCCTGCATTATCAGCCATTATAGCGAGCGCAAGCCCGAATCCTCCCGAGCCAAGTATCGTTATGTCTGACATAGGTTACCTCCGTTAGTTTTTAAGTGAGTGGAGCGGTGCAGGTATCTGACCGCCTCTGTTTATGAATTTTGACGAGCTCTCTGTGTGCAGCGGCATTATCGGGCCTTTTCCGAACAGGCCGCCCCAGTCGAGCGACTCTCCGACCTGCTTGCCGATAGCAGGTATTATCCTGACAGCAGTGGTCTTCGTGTTCACCATGCCTATAGCTGCCTCATCAGCAATGATAGCGGCTATGGTGTCGGGCTCAGTGTCACCGGGAACACAGATCATATCAAGGCCTACCGAGCAGACAGCAGTCATAGCTTCAAGCTTATCAAGGCAGAGCGTTCCTGCCTCGGCAGCATCTATCATGCCGGCGTCCTCTGATACGGGTATGAATGCGCCCGAAAGACCGCCGATACGTGAGCAGGCCATAACTCCGCCCTTCTTAACGGCATCATTGAGCAGCGCAAGACAAGCGGTGGTGCCGTGGGTGCCGCAGCGTTCAAGGCCGATCTCCTCAAGGATATGAGCGACAGAATCGCCGACTGCAGGTGTTGGCGCAAGTGACAGGTCAACTATGCCGAATGGAACTCCCAGTCTCTCGGAAGCCTTCTGGCCGACGAGCTGACCCACTCTTGTTATCTTGTAGGATATTGTCTTTATAACGTCGGATATTTTGGTTATGTCAGCATCGGGGTACTTTCTCAGAGCTGCCCTAACAACACCGGGGCCTGATACTCCGACGTTTATCATGCAGTCGGGCTCGCCGACGCCGTGGTAAGCGCCTGCCATGAACGGGTTGTCCTCAACGGAATTGCAGAACACCACGAGCTTTGCCGCACCGAAGCAGGCCTGATCGACAGTTACCTCGGCACACTGCTTGATTATCCTGCCCATTATCTTGCAGGCATCAAGGTTTATACCTGTTTTGGTAGAGCCTATGTTCACGGAAGAGCATACTCTTTCTGTGCTTGCAAGCGCTTCGGGGATAGATTCTATAAGTTCTAAGTCGCCCTCTGAAAAGCCCTTCTGCACCAGTGCAGTGTAACCGCCGATGAGGTTTACTCCCACTGCCTTGGCAGCCTCGTCCATAGCCTTTGCAAACGGCACGGGCGAGCACTTGCACGCAGCTGAGATGATAGCTATCGGCGTTACGGATATCCTCTTGTTGATGATCGGGATACCGAGCTCCTTCTCTATCTGCTCACCGACCTTTACAAGATCCTTAGCTTTCAGTGTTATCTTGTCATACACCTTTTTGCAGGCCTTGTCTATATCGGGGTCTACGCAGTCGAGAAGAGATATTCCCATTGTTATCGTCCTGATATCAAGGCACTCGTCCTGTATCATTCGGATAGTTTCCAATATGTCATATTGATTTATCATTTTTCTTACCTCCCCCACCCAGCTTTCAGTAGTTGGGTGCGGCTAATCTGTGTGCCCTCCCGCGGAGGGGAGGGTG